>JAZSET010000002.1:0-19531 GCA_045531795.1 Eubacteriales bacterium
TTCGGGACTTACAATGGCTGAATACTTCCGTGAAGAAGAGGGACAGGATGTTCTTTTATTCATAGACAACATATTCAGATTCACCCAGGCGGGCTCAGAGGTTTCGGCACTTCTCGGAAGAATGCCGTCAGCCGTTGGTTATCAGCCCACCCTTGCAAACGAAATGGGTATGCTTCAGGAGAGAATTACATCAACAAAGAAAGGGTCAATCACATCAATTCAGGCGGTATATGTACCTGCCGATGACCTTACAGACCCGGCTCCCGCAACAACCTTTGCTCACCTTGACGCAACAACCGTTTTATCAAGAAGCATCGCGTCTCAGGGTATCTATCCGGCAGTTGATCCCCTTGAGTCAACAAGCCGTATTCTTTCTGCGGACATTCTTGGCCAGGAGCATTATTTTGTTGCAAGAGAAGTTCAGAGAATACTTCAGAGATACAAGGAGCTTATGGATATTATTGCCATTATGGGTATGGACGAGCTTTCAGACGAGGACAAGTTACTTGTACAGAGAGCAAGAAAAATCCAGAGATTTTTGTCTCAGCCATTCCACGTATCGGAAAAGTTTATCGGTATTCCAGGCACTTATGTTCCGCTTAGCGAAACTATAAGAGGCTTTAAGGAAATTATTGAGGGTAAGCACGACGATCTTCCCGAGTCTGCGTTCCTGTTTGTGGGAACAATTGACGAGGCTGTAGAAAAGGCTAAAGCGGTGAAGTGATGAATACTTTCAAATTCATTGTGTCAACTCCCGACGGCAATCTCTATGAGGGAGAAGTGGTAAATGTTTCCCTGAGAGGTGCTGAGGGTGACCTTGCGATAATGGCAGGGCATATCCCATTTATAACTTCCGTCAAGCCCTGTGACTGCAAAATAGAAGAAGCAGACTCAAATCAAAGGGTACTTTCTTTAGAGAGGGGACTTCTCAGTGTAACAAGTGAAAGTGTTACCCTGATGTCCGGCGGAGCATATTTTAAGCAGTAAGAAAAATGGCGGATTTTCATCCGCCGTTTTTATTTTATATGACAAATGTATAATTTTAAAAAAAATATTGCAAATAACAAAAAAGTATGTTATACTGACAACAGTAATTTATAAAAAATAGATATTTTGAGGTATTTTATGAAAAAAACATTTGCTTTTATATTAATGCTTGTAATTTTTGCTGCGGGCGCAATTTCTGCAACTGCTACAGAGCAGGTGATATACGAAGAAGCTCCGATGAGCCTTGTGAATCAGTACAATGCTGAAATCGAAGCACTTATTGAGGAAATTGAAAATTCTCCCACTACAGTCACTGTTACGGGAACAAAATATTATGTTTCGTCAAGTATGGGTAATGACTCCAACGACGGTAAAAGTCCAAGTAAACCCTGGAAAACCATTGAAAAGGTTAACAGTATGAATTACGCCGGGGGAGACTGTGTTTTCTTTAAAAGAGGAGACACATGGAGAACAGTTGATCCGCTCAGAGTAAAGGGAGGACTTACTGTGTCTGCATACGGAGAGGGTGCAAAACCAAAACTGATTTGCTCTGTTGACGGATCGGATCCTAACAAGTGGAGCGAAAGTAAGTGGGATAATGTCTATGTTTTTGAGGATGTAATCGGTAATATAGACAAAAGTGTCGGTACTATAGTATTTGACGGCGGAAGAGCGTGGGGGATACATGTTTCTGCATTACCTAACGGCAATCGAATAGACAACGGCACTGTTTTTAACGGTCTTGAGAAATATACAATACCCTATGGCCCCTTTTCTGGTCCTGGGGATCTTCAGGGTAATCTTGAATTTTATCACGACTATAACACAGGTTTGCTTTACCTTTATTCAAGAGACGGAAATCCGGGTGAAGTTTTTGAGTCTGTTGAGATTGTTCGCAAAGGACACGGTATAACATTTGGCAGTAATACTCTTATTGACAATATAGAAGTTTTCGGTGCAGGCGGACACGGTGCAAGTGCGGGAACTGTGGAAAATGTGGAGGTGCGCTACTGCGTATTCAAGTGGATTGGAGGATCTGTCCAGGGTATTAATGAAACAAAGGGCGCAATCCGCTATGGCAATGCCGTTGAATCTTATGGTTCGTCAAAAAACTTTGTTATGCACCACAACTATGCAAGTCAGGTCTATGACTGTTGCTGGACTGCCCAGTCAGGATATGCGGCAACTATTGACGGTTTGCAAATTTACAGCAATGTAGCAGAGTATGCAAACACAGGCTCTGAGGTGTGGGTTGCTAACGACGGTATTGTGAAAAACATGCAGATTCACGACAACTATGACCGTTATATTGGCTATGGCTGGTCGCATCAGAGACCGAGTAACAACTCAAGAACCGACAAAAACGGCACGGGCTGGATAGGTGCAGGAGGCTTTTTCTACGGACAGGGCAATACTGGTATGAGTTGTGAAAACAATGATGTTTACAACAATGTTTATATGTTTGCAGGTTCAGATTCGCACTCGGTCGGAGCGGTTACTCCTGACAAGTTTAATTTCCACGATAATGTTTATATAATGGAAAAGAGCAAAAATCTTGGCATATATGCTCCGTTTAAAGGCCAGTATACAAAGGAGAACATCGAATCGGGACTCAAGTCGGGCGCAGAAAAGAGAACAGCGTTTTATTATACAAAAGACGCTCCGCTCGGAAATATGTACGCTCTGTGTTTGCCGGAAGACTGTATACCCACGAAATTGGGTGATATAAATAAAGACTTGCGTATCAATTCAAGTGACATTATATTTCTTGCGAGACACATTGCAGGCTTTGAAGGCTATCAGGATATTTATGTGCCTAATGCGGATGTCAACCGTGGAGGAGCTGTATCCACACTGGATCTGGTTATGCTCGTAAGGTTCTGGGCAGGCTGGAGCTCTTATTCCAAATTTCCTTGTTTTGAATAGAGATCGTTTAATTATGGTAAAGCACAACAGTAGTTATAACTGTTGTGCTTTTTTTACATAAAATTATGTGTAATTTTGGAATAAATGTGCATTGAAGAGCGAAATTGAATGTGGTACAATATAAAATGGTAGTATATGATATATTTTCGGGAGAATGTTATGAAAAAAGTTTTGTCAACAATTCTGACAGTTGCATTTATATTGTCGTCAGTCACATTTGTAGGTGCAAGCGGTGTTATTTATGAAGAGGCTTCCGACGATCTTATAAAACAGTATAACAATGAAATAAAAGCACTTATAGAGGAAATTGAAACTGCAAGTGATACGGTGAAAATTCCGCAAGATGCGACAGTATATTACTTTTCATCAAGCGAGGGAGACGACTCCAACGATGGTCTTTCTCCCGAAACTCCCTGGAAAAGTGTGCAGAAATTCAACAGCACGAGTTTTGAAAAGGGAGATGTAATTCTTTTCAAAAAAGGAGATACGTTCAGAATCCCGGCGGCAGACTCATGTCTTATGGTATCAAGCGGCACAACGATATCTGCCTACGGCGAGGGCGCCAAGCCTGTTATCAAAGTATCCATTGATGCATCGGGTGCGGAAAACTGGGAAGAAACCGAATGGGAAAACGTTTATGTTTATACCGGTGTCATAGGCGGATTCAATAACAATATCGGTGCTATTGTATTTGACGACGGCAGAGCCTGGGGAATATTTGTCTCGGGTATGGCCGGAAAGTTCAACGACCGTACAAAGGATATGAGAGTTGATAATGGTCCCGTTTTCAATGGACTTGAGCACTATACAATTGAGCCTAATATTAAATTTAAAGGTCCCGCTGACTTGAAGGGTAATCTTGAATATTACCACGACACAAGCAAAGATAAATTGTACCTTTATTGCAAGGACGGCAATCCCGGTGAGATATTCAAGTCAATAGAAATGTCACCGAGAAAATGCGGTATTAAGGGTAAAGCTGACGCATCCTTCTATGTGCCCGGAGACGAAAATCTGAAAAATGGTACTCAGGATGTGGTTATTGACAATATTGAAATTGTCGGAGCGGGTATTCACGGTGTAAGCTTCGGAAATGTAAAGAACGTAACCGTTCAGTATTGTGTTTTCAGATGGATTGGCGGCTCAATGCAGTTTGGACCGGGTGCCGAAGAATTCAAGAGCGACTCATGCGTGCGCTACGGTAATGCCGTTGAAAGCTATGGTCACAGTGACCAGTTCAATATTCATCACAACTATGCTACCCAGGTTTACGACTGCTGCTGGACAGCCCAAAGCCAGGACCACGTGACAATAAGCAGAGTGAATATATACAAAAATGTAGCTGAATATGCAAACACCGGTTCTGAAGTGTGGCTTGGAAACAATACATCGACCAGAAGAGGTATGCTTGCTAATCTTCAGGTTTATGACAACTATGACAGATATATCGGTTATGGATTTTCTCACCAGAGACCAAGCCAATCAAGTTATACAGACAAGCTTGCAGGCGGATGGATAGGAGCAGGCGGATTTTTCTACGGACAGTATAACAGCAATTTTGACTGTTCGGGAAATGATGTATACAATAATGTATATATGTTCGCGGGCTCGAGTGCACATAGTGTTGGTGCGGTAGATGCCGATCACTTCAATTTCCACGATAATGTATATATAATGGAAGAGGGCAAAAAATTTGCAGGCTCGGGACCCAATATAGGCCCGTACACAGAAGCGCATATTAAAAAGGTTGTGGCAAAGGGAATTGAGCCGGGCACAAAGTTCTATTATACAGAGCCGAGTCCTCTTGGCGATATGTACCAGCTTTGTCTTCCTGAAGATGCTAAGGTTACAAAGGCAGGAGATGTAAACGGAGACAGACTTATAACATCGGTCGATATTATAAGCATTCTGAGGCATATTGCAGAATGGGACGGCTATGAGGACATAAATGTAGCAAATGCAGATGTAAACCGCGGAGGCGGAGTTACGATAAAGGATGCGCTCATTCTTTCGAGATACTGGGCACGCTGGTCATCATACAAAACACTTCCGTATGTAGACGATTATAACAACTGAAATTGACAAGCAGAGGAAACTCTGCTTGTTTTTTTGTTGTCTATAATGGAGAAAATAGGATATTTGAAAAAGTATATGCAAAAAAACTGACAAATTTTGCAAAAACTATTGCAAAACATTTGACAATGGTATATAATGTGATTATAATGGGGTAGAATGGTAAACAAGAGGAAATAATATGAAAATTTCCTGCTTTGATTCTGCCAATTAAAAAAATTCCGGAGGTTTCAGATGGGTAACAATGTAAAAAAGATTCCGTCTGCCGAAGAACTCAGAGAGGCACTTTTAAAGGAGTCCTCAGATATGGGTGTCAAGGGACGCCTTAACGGCTTTATGCGTATTGCTTCGATTTTTGACGAGGGTACATTTGTTGAAACAGGCAAGTATGTAAAGGCTTCATCCAATGAGTATTCTGACGGCAACAATGAGTTCGAGGGTGTAATCACAGGCTATGGTGCAATTGATGGCAGACTTGTGTTTGCATTCGTTCAGGATTTTTCTCGTATGAAAGGTGCGGTTGGCGAAATGCACGCCAAGAAAATTGCTTCTTTATATGAGCTTGCAATTAAGAATGGCGCACCTGTAATCGGTGTGTTTGACAGTGCAGGTGCATATGTGCTTGAAGGTGTTGCGGCACTCTCGGGCTACGGCAAGATTATGAATTGTGTTTCAAAGGCAAACGGTGTAATTCCTCAGATTGCAGTAATCTCAGGTATTTGCTCCGGCTCTATGGCAACAATTGCATCTATGTTTGATTTTGTAATAGCAAGTGAAAAGAACGGCGAATTTTACATAAATCCGCCATTCATAATGAATAAAAAGCAGGGTGGTAAGACTCTCGGCACAGTAAAGGCAGCGAGCGATTGCGGTCTTGTTGATGTTGTATGTGCTACCGAAGAAGAAGCATACGCAAATGCAAAGGCACTTCTCGGATATCTTCCTCAGAACTGTGATGACGGAACTGTATATACACTTGAAACAGATGATATAAACCGTCTCACACCCGAAATATCTTCGATTATTTCAGGTGCATCTTATGATATGAAGAGCGTTGTTGCGTCATTATCAGACGCAGGCGTGTTCTTTGAAAGAGCAAAGGACTATGCTCCTGAAATGCTTACAGGCTTTATTACACTCAACAGTATGGTTGTTGGCGTTATAGCAAACAATCCCGCACAAAACGGCGGAAAGCTTACAGCAAATGCAGCAAAGAAAGCTGCAAAGCACCTTGCTTTCTGTGCGGGCTTTGATGTGCCTGTCCTCACACTTGTTGACACAGAGGGCTATGACACAAGCGTTGAATGTGAAAAGGCTCCCTACAGCGATGCTCTTGCAGAGCTTGCTTACGGCTACAGTGTAAGCGATAATGCAAAGGTAACAGTGGTTCTCGGCAAAGCTTACGGCGCAGCATTTACAATAATGGGCTCAAAGAGCCTTGGCGCAGATATTGCTTTTGCGGTGGATAACGCAAAGATTTCGGTAATGCCTGTTGACAGTGCAATAGCATTTGTAAAGAATAAAAAGGTAAATGACGACGACAGAGCAGAGTGGGAATCCACAATGGCTTCTCCCGTTGCTGCAGCAAGAAACGGCGACATTGACGATATTATTTCCTATGATGAGCTCAGAGCAAGAGTTGCAGCGGCATTTGAAATGCTCAGCGACAACGCATAAGGCTCGGAAAGGATAAACAATGAACACACTTATAATGCTTGAAGCGGCGGGTGGCGCGCTTAGCTTTAGCGAGCGTGCAGGCGAGGCTCTCGAGGTATCATTCCTCGGTATGGCGACAATTTTTGCGGTACTTGCCATTATCTGGGCTGTGCTTGAATTGTTCAGACTGGTTTTTGCACCCACTCCCAAAAAGGAGAAGGAAGCCAAAAAGGCAGAGGAAGCTATTCCGTCTGTTCCCACTGCACCTGTTGCGAATTATTCAAATGATGAAGAAATAATAGCTGCAATAATGGCGGCAATTTCCGTTGTGACGGACAAACCGGTAAGCTCCTTCAGAGTTGTGTCCTTCAGAAAAACGGGCACAAGATAACTTACTAATTAAAATAACAACCGCTAAGCGGTTTACGGAGGTAATTATGAGAAAGTTTAATGTAACTGTTAATGGAACAGCTTATGAAGTTGAAGTTGAAGAAGTAGGCGGAGTATGTGCACCTGTTGCAGCAGCTCCCGCACCTGTAGCTGCAGCTCCCGCGGCGGCACCTGCAGCAGCACCTAAGGCAGCTCCCGCTGCACCCAAAATGCAGGGAAGCGCAGGCGCTAATGCCGTAAATGCTCCTATGCCCGGCAATATCCTTAAGGTTAATGTAAGCGTTGGACAGGCGGTTAAGGCCGGCGACGTTCTCGTAGTACTTGAAGCAATGAAGATGGAAAATGATATTCCTGCTCCCTGTGATGGTACTGTAGCATCTGTAAATGTACAGAAGGGTGCTTCTGTAAATTCAGGCGACGTTCTCGTAACTCTTAACTGAGAGAGGTAGAAAATAATGCTTGAATCAATACTCAATTTTCTGAATACAACGGGTATTGCAAAGCTTCTTGGAAATGAACCGATAGAAATAGTAAAAACGCTTATAATGTATGTTATAATCGGCGCACTGTTCTATCTTGCAGTAGTTAAAAAGTTTGAACCGCTGCTCCTTTTACCGATAGCTTTCGGTATGCTTCTTGCAAACTTACCCGGTGCAAATGTATTCCATATGGAATATTTCTTTGATGAATACTATATGCAGGCTTATCCGGAGCAGTATGCGGCTATGCTTGTTGACGGACATATTCCGATATCCACAATGATAAAGGAAGTTTTCAACAGAGGCGGTCTTGTTGATATACTCTACATAGGAGTCAAGTCAGGACTTTACCCCTCACTTATATTCATGGGTGTTGGTGCGATGACCGACTTTACAGCTCTTATTGCAAATCCTAAGAGTCTGCTTATCGGTGCTGCGGCACAGCTCGGCGTATTCGTAGCATTTTCGGGTGCACTCCTTTCGGGACAGTTCAATCCTCTTGAAGCAGCATCAATCGGTATTATCGGCGGTGCTGACGGCCCGACTGCAATTCTTGTTACAAAAACACTTGCTCCCGCACTCCTCGGAGGTATAGCGATTGCGGCATATTCTTATATGGCGCTCATCCCGATTATTCAGCCTCCCTTTATGAAAATGCTCACAACAAAGAAAGAGCGTTCAATCGTAATGAAGGAGCTTCGTCAGGTTTCAACCGTAGAAAAGGTAATATTCCCGATAGTTGTTACAATTATCGTAACATTCATTGTTCCCGATGCAGCACCTCTTGTAGGCTTCTTGATGCTCGGTAACCTCTTCAATGTATGCGGTGTTACCGACAGACTTTCAAAGACGGCACAGAACGAACTTATCAATATCATAACAATTTTCTTGGGTGTATCTGTTGGTGCAACTGCCAACGCATCTAATTTCCTGAGTGCAAAGACCATCCTTATAGTTGTACTCGGACTTGTTGCGTTCTCAATATCTACCTGTGGCGGACTTCTTTTTGCAAAGCTTATGTGCTTCCTTACAGGCGGAAAAATCAATCCCCTTATCGGTTCTGCCGGTGTTTCTGCAGTTCCTATGGCAGCCCGTGTATCACAGGTAGTGGGACAGAAGGATAATCCCACAAACTTCCTTCTTATGCACGCTATGGGACCTAACGTTGCCGGAGTTATCGGCTCTGCCGTTGCGGCAGGCATATTCCTCAGCAGATACGCTGGTTAATTATACAGGAGGTAAATTATTATGTCTAAAGTAAAAATTACCGAAACAGTGCTTCGTGACTCTCACCAGTCTCTTGTTGCAACAAGAATGACTACTGAACAGATGCTTCCTGTTCTTGAGGCACTTGATGCGGTTGGATATCATTCACTTGAAGCATGGGGCGGTGCAACCTTCGACTCATGTCTTCGTTTCTTAAACGAGGATCCCTGGCAGAGACTTCGTACAATCAGAGAACACGTTAAGAACACAAAGCTTCAGATGCTTTTCAGAGGTCAGAATATTCTCGGTTACAGACACTATGCTGACGATGTTGTTGAATACTTTGTACAGAAGTCAATAGCAAACGGTATTGACATTTTAAGAATATTTGACGCACTTAATGATCCCAGAAACCTTGAAACTGCAATCAAGGCAACAAAGAAAGAAAAGGGTCATGTACAGGCGGCTATCTGCTATACAACAAGCCCTGTACACAACAATGACTACTTCGCAAAGTACGCAAAGCAGCTTGAAAATATGGGTGCTGACTCAATCTGTATCAAGGATATGGCAGGTCTTCTTAAGCCTTACGAGGCTTTCGAGCTTGTTAAGGCACTCAAGGCTAATACAAAGCTTCCCATTCAGCTTCATACTCACTATACAGCAGGTCTTGCTTCAATGACCATAATGAAGGCAATCGAGGCAGGCGTAGACATTGTTGATACAGCAATTTCACCCCTTGCACTTGGTACTTCACAGCCCCCCACAGAGCCTATTGTAGCAGCTCTTGCAGGCACAAAGTATGACACAGGTCTTGACCTTAAGAAGCTTGACGTTGTATGCAGTCACTTTGCACCTCTCAGAGAAAAGTATCTTGCAGACGGACTTCTCGACCCCAAGGTACTCAAGGTTGACGTTAATGCACTTCTTTATCAGGTACCCGGCGGTATGCTTTCAAACCTAGTAAGCCAGCTTAAGCAGGCAGGCAAGAGCGAGCTTTTACCCGAGGTTCTTGCAGAAGTGCCGAGAGTAAGAGAAGATGCGGGCTTCCCGCCTCTCGTAACTCCCTCATCACAGATCGTTGGTACACAGGCTGTATTCAATGTGCTTATGGGTGAACGTTACAAGACAGTAACAAAGGAATTCAAGGGACTTGTAAAGGGCGAATACGGTAAGTGCCCTGTTGCAATCAAGCCTGAATTCATAAAGAAGATTATCGGTGATGAAGCACCTATTACCTGCCGTCCCGCAGATAATATTGCTCCTGAACTTGATACTCTTCGCGAAAAGGTAGCACCCTGGGCAGAGCAGGAAGAGGATGTACTTTCCTACGCACTCTTTGAGCAGGTTGCTGAAAAGTTCTTTGAATACAGAAAGAACGAAAAGTACAATCTTGACGGAAACAACGCCGACAAGGACAACAAAATTCACACTGTATAAATAAAACCGGCTGAGCCAAAAACTCAGCCGATTTTTTCTTTTTCTATTGATTTTGGACCTTATATGTGGTAAAATGATTTCATCCAAGATGAATCGGGCAAAATTTGTAATGCAAATCAAAAGGAGATATATATGAAAAAAGAGTCGGTTTTTCAACTTTTGAAATTTACGCTCTTTTCTGCATCGGCAGGAATAATACAGGTTTTGACATTTACTGTATTCAACGAGCTGTTTAAGTGGATGTACTGGCCAGCTTATCTGACATCCCTTGTTTTGTCTATAGTCTGGAATTTTACATTTAACAGACGCTACACCTTTAAGTCAGCTGCAAATATTCCCGTTGCGATGCTTAAACTCTTTGGCTTTTATATCATATTTACTCCTTTGTCAACCTGGCTCGGGCACCTGGCAGAAACGGCAAAAATCAATGATTATCTGATTCTTGCGATAACAATGCTGTCAAATTTCATTCTTGAATTTTTGTTTTCGAAATTTGTAATATACAGAAATCAGGAGAACACGCGGCGGTGACATTTTAGCCTAAAAACAGTTGAAGAATTCAACGGAATGTTTGAATAGGGTAAGAGTGCAAAAATATAAACAAAAAGGAGCTTTAATTATGTCTAATATATGGCACGATATTTCACCAAAGAGAATACACGCGGATGATTTTATCTGCGTTGTGGAAATAACAAAGGGAAGTAAGAAAAAGTACGAGCTTGACAAGGAAACAGGATTTCTTATGCTTGACAGAATCCTTCACACTTCAACGCATTATCCGGCAAATTACGGATTTATTCCGAGAACATACGGCGACGACAACGACCCGCTTGATGTACTTCTTCTTTGCTCGGAGCAGATTGAACCTATGACTCTTGTACGTGCGTATCCTATCGGTGTTATTTCTATGATTGACAACGGGCGTAATGATGAGAAAATCATCGCAATCCCGTTCAGTGACCCGAACTATAATGTGTATAAGGACATCACAGAGCTTCCGCAGCACGTATTTGATGAGATGAGACACTTCTTTACCGTGTATAAGAATCTTGAAAACAAAGAAACAGCGGTAAACGAGGTAAGCGACCGTGAAGCCTCACTTAAAATAATCGACAAGGCTATCAGCGCCTATGTAGAAAAGTTCTGCAGATAAATTTGTTGTATTTAATACAGACATAATTTAAGGAGGATATATAAAGTGTGCGAAAATCATTGGAAAGACAAATTATGGTATGCATACGGTACATCTATGACAAGTGTACAGCAGGGTGAATATGTACCGGTTGTTGAAAAGCTTTCAGGACTTAGGGTTGTTAATAAAGGAATACCCGGAGGCTCTCTGACGCCCGATGGTTTTGGAAAAGGTAATACCAAAGCAGCGATTATGAACCTGGAAGACGGTAAGGATATGGCTGACCTTATTACGATAGATGTTTTGCCGAATGAGGGGAAAATCGTCGGTGAAATCTATGATACGGATGATGAATCATTCTGCGGATGTCTCAACCAGTGTTTAAGATACCTGCAGGAAAATACAAAAGCGCAAATTGTAGTGATAATAATGATAGGCGGAAATGACCGTTCACCTGAAAAAGTTGTTGAAACGAGACAAATCACACAATTTGAATTTGCACAGAAAATCGAACTTGTTGCAAAACTCAATGCTGTTCCCGTTATAAATGTCTTTTGTGAATCAGGGTTTGGTTATGCCAGAGTAAAAGGCAGGGAATATCAGCTTGATAATATCCATCTGAACAAGCTTGGTGGACTTAATATGGGTAATTTTGTCTGGAGTAAGCTTAAGGATATTCCTTTGTGGGAAACAGAAATTTAAAAATAAAGACTTAAAAAGGTGCTTTTATGAAAAATTGCAGAATAACCGTGATGAAAAGGGCGGTACATAACGACCTTATAGAAAAATACGAAAATCCTATTGAACATCCCTGCGATATGGAAATTGGTCAGGTGTTTGTGTCAGAGTCGGGAGAAAAGCCCGAGGGACTTTGTAATGCTGCCTGGGGGTGTATGGAATATTTCGTAAAAGAGCTTGCAAACGGTGGCGGCAATTTCTACGACGGCTGGATGAAAAATCCAAAAAGTGCGATGATTTCCTGCAATGACGGCTTCAGACCTGTAAGCTATCTTATTGAGGTAATTGAATAGTCTGGAATCCATAATAATTAAAATACTCTTCGTTTGCGGAGAGTATTTTTTTGTGCAAATTTCTCTGCTTGTGCTTGATTTTTATTACTTATGTGTTATAATTATAGTGTAATCTGTTTTTTGCAGGAGCAATATATGACAAGAATGATTTTTGTCCGTCACGGTGAAAGTACGGGCAATTTAAAGAGAATTTTCTACGGTCACACCGACGGAGAGCTTACCGACTTCGGAAGACTTCAGGCAGAGCGCGCCCGTGACTATTTACGGGATTTTCATATTGACGCGGCTTATGCAAGTGATCTTTCTCGCGCCTATGAAACGGGCAGAATAATACTTGAACCTCATAAAATTGAACTTATAGCTGATGAAAAGCTCCGTGAAATCTATGCGGGCGAGTGGGAGAATATGAGTTTTGAAGATATTGAGGTAAAGTACAATACGGAGTACGAAAAATTCCGTCAGAACAGCTGGTATTCCCATCCCGAGGGCGGCGAAAGTGTTGAGGAAATGACCTACAGAATCAGAGACGAGGTCTGGAGAATCGCGGGGGCTCACGACAACGAAACGGTGCTTATTGCTTTTCATTCCACGCCGCTGAGAAGCCTTGCCTGTGAGTGGAACGATGTTCCTTACAGTAAAATGAATGAGCAGGGGTGGATAGGAAATGCCTCTGTTTCAGTAGTGGAATATGATATAGAAAATCACACCACAAAGCCCGAACTTATCGGGTATTGTGAGTATCTTAATGATTTAATCAAGGAGTAAAAGCTTGAAAACATTTAATGTTAGCGGCATGAGTTGTGCTGCCTGCAGTGCAAGAGTTGAAAAAGCAGTTTCAAAGCTTGACACGGTAGAGAGTTGTGCGGTAAATCTTCTGACTTCTTCCATGCAGGTTGAGGGAAGTGCTACCGATGAGGAAATTATAAATGCTGTTGTCTCGGCAGGCTACAGCGCAAGTGTAAAGGGCGAAAAGCCTCAGGGTGAGAAGAAAGAAAGAGATTCATTCAAGGACAGTGAAACGCCTCAGATGATAAAAAGACTCGTTTCTTCTCTCGTTTTCCTTATAGTTCTTATGTATATTTCCATGGGACATACTATGTGGAATTTCCCGCTTCCACGGGTACTTGCTGAAAACACAGTCGCTTTGGGACTTACACAGATGCTTCTTACGATTGTCATTATGGTAATTAACAAGAAGTTCTTTACAAGCGGATTTTCTGCGATATTAAAGGGCGCTCCCAATATGGACAGCCTTGTTGCGCTCGGTTCATCGGCTGCGTTTATTTACAGCACCTATGTACTTTATGCAATGACGACTGCCCTGACTCACGGCGATTTTGAATTACTTCATTATTATTCACATGAACTGTATTTTGAGTCAGCGGCAATGATACTTGCCCTGATTACTTTGGGTAAAATGCTTGAATCTCGCTCAAAGGGCAAGACTACCGATGCTCTTATGTCACTTATGAAGCTTGCACCCGACGAAGCAACTGTTGTAAGAGACGGTGCGGAGACGGTTATCCCCTCTGCAGAGGTCGTGAGTGGAGACATTTTTATCGTAAAACCCGGCGAGTCAGTACCTGTTGACGGTGTTGTACTTGAGGGAGAAAGTGCCGTAAACGAATCATCTCTCACGGGAGAGTCTGTACCGGTGGAAAAATATGTCGGTGACACAGTTTCGGCATCCACTATTAACACATCGGGATATTTAAAATGCCGTGCTACAAGGGTTGGCGAAGACACTACATTTTCACAGATAATAAAAATGGTAGAGGGCGCCTCTGCAACAAAGGCCCCGATTTCAAGAATTGCCGACAAGGTTTCGGGTATATTTGTACCTGTTGTATGCCTGATAGCAGTTGTGACGCTGATTGTATGGCTTACTTTGGGCGAAAGTGTAGGATTTGCGCTTGCCAGAGCAATATCCGTGCTTGTAATTAGCTGTCCCTGCGCACTCGGACTTGCAACTCCTGTTGCGATAATGGTTGGCAGCGGAGTCGGAGCAAAAAACGGTGTATTATTCAAGACTGCTGCATCTCTTGAAGCAGCAGGAAAGGTCAGAACTGTTGTGCTTGACAAAACGGGTACAATTACCGAGGGTAAGCCCAAGGTTACAGATATAATCACTTTTGACAGTGCAGACGAGTCAGAACTTTTATCTGTCGCATATTCTCTTGAAGACAAGAGCGAACATCCCCTGGCACTTGCAATAAATGAGTATTGCCGTGACAAGGGTGTAACAAAATATCCTATAAGTGAGTTTAATTCCGTGTCGGGCAAGGGTGTTTCGGGCAAATACAACGACTTAGTTCTTGCAGGCGGAAACGAAAAGATTATTGATATAACAAAAGAAGCCAAAGCCACAGCAAAAACTCTGGCACTTGAGGGCAAGACTCCTGTGTTTTTTTCAAAGGACAATGTGCTTCTCGGCATTATAGCGGTTGCGGACACGATAAGGGAAGACAGCAGAGAGGCTATAGAAAAACTTAAAAAGCTTGGGCTTCAGGTAATAATGCTTACGGGAGACAATGAAAACACCGCCCGTGCAATAGCTGCAAAAGCAGGAATAGATGAGTTTATTCCGGGAGTGCTTCCCGATGGCAAGGAAAAGGTTATAAGAGAGCTTAAAGAAAAGGGCACTGTCGCAATGGTCGGCGACGGTATAAACGATGCTCCCGCACTTGTCAGTGCTGATGTTGGAATTGCTGTCGGAGCCGGCACTGATGTTGCAATAGACGCGGCGGAGATTGTGCTGATAAGAGAGGGACTTTCGGGCGTAGTCAATGCTATCAGACTCAGTAAACGTGTGCTTACAAACATCCGTGAAAACCTGTTCTGGGCGTATATTTACAATGTAATCGGCATACCGATAGCTGCAGGTGTTCTCATACACCCGTTTGGAATTGCACTGAGTCCTATGATAGGGGCTCTGGCTATGAGCCTTTCAAGCTTTTGTGTTGTAACAAATTCCCTGAGAATAAATCTATTCAAGGCAGAAAAATCAGAAGAATCCGGAGCAAAAATAAAAGAGGAGATAAAAATAATGGAAATGGTATTTAAGGTTGAGGGAATGATGTGTCCCCACTGTTCAGGAAGAGTGAAAAAGGCTCTTGAAGCGCTTGACGGAGTAACTGAAGCGATAGTTTCACACGAAAGCGGAACTGCAAAAGTTATTTTATCAGATAATATTGCAGATGAAACCTTAAAGAATGCAATTGAAGCTGAGGGATATAAGGTAGTTGACTGATTTTATAGTCATTTTGACAATGGTAAAATTATGCTTACCCAAGGAGAAAAGCTATGAGCGAAGCATTATATGAAAACCACACTTATTCCGATAAAAGTCTGCCGATATTTTTTCACAGAGACAAGATCGGTGACAATTACACATCTATATTCAGTCATTGGCACGAAAGTCTTGAATTGTTGTTTATATATGACCAGCCGGCGTTCGGTTATCTTGACGGTGAACAGTTTGAAGTAAATGCCGGGGATATACTTGTGGTAAATACCGAAATCATTCATAATATAATAGCAAAAAATGAGTACACGTGTTATTATTGTCTTATAATCAGCAGGGAATTCTGTGAACAATTTGGGTTTGATATAAAATCAACAAGACTTGATAATGTAATCCGTGATGAAAAGATATTTAGTTATATAAAAGCAATAGCAGCGGAAATGAATGAAAAAAAGCCGTACTATTCGGCGCGGATTATGGCAAGTGTCCTGAATATTCTTTCAGGACTTTATGGGGATTATGTCATAGATACCGGTTTTGTGAGCAAAGACCGTAAAAGTGTCATTATGGTAAAGCGTGCCATAGACTACATAGGACAGAATTATATGAAGAAACTCAATGTCAGTGAAGTTGCAGAGTTTGTGGGTTACAGCAAATATCATTTCTGCAGGGAATTCAAGATGTTTACAGGAAACACCGTTGTAGGACATATATCGAGACTTAAAATTGAGCAGGCAAACAAAATGCTCCGCGAGGGCTTAAGTATCACTGCCGTAGCTGAAAAGTGCGGAATTGATGATGTGTCTTATTTTACCAAGCTATTCAAGAAGTACAAGGGAATACTACCCTCGACGGCAGCAAAAAAACACACCCCAAAAGACTGAATTATTAAAAAAGGGAATATACGGAGTAGTAAAATACTCTGTATATTCCTTTTTGTCAGACTATATTCCGAATAAGCGTTGTGCGTTTTTGTGTTTTATGAGTTCAAGCTCATTTTCTCCAATCCCTGTGGAATTAAGCATGTTCAGTGCGTGTGACTGATCCTCCCAGGGTGAGTCTGAGCCGAAAAGGACTCTTTCTGCACCGTGAGATCTTATTATATCACGGTAAACATCAGGTTTTATGCAAGTCCCTACCGCCGCTGTGTCAATGTATATCGGCATATTTACAATTTTATCAAGTATCCTGTCCCACATCATAAATGCGCCGAGATGTGCCGCAATCAGATTATCTCCGCTTATGTGCATAAGAGTATTTTCAAGCCTTTCGGGAGTGCAGTGATAAGGAGCAGGATAACCGAGGTCTGCGCCCGAATGAATAAGCACAAAAAGTCCGAGCCGTTCACATATCTTCAGTATATTTACAGCCTCGGGACTGTCAATATAAAAATCCTGAAATTCGGGGTGGAGCTTTATTCCGAGAAATCCCCGTGATTTCAAATCCTCAAGCACTTTTGGGGCGTCATTATCAAGCGGGTGTACACTGCCAAAGGATATAATTCTGTCTGTGCGAAGCGTTTCGGCGAAATTGTTTATTGTTGTTGTCTGGCTGATTTTTGTGGCTATTGGCATTACGATACTTTTGTCAATGCCTGCGTTGTCCATTGAGTTTATAAGTCCGTCCACAGTGCCGTCGGTGCTGTTTTCAACGCAAATACCGCTTTGCCTGTACATTTTATCTTTTAAAAACTCTATTGTACGCGCGGCAATTGCCTCGGGAAACGCGTGCGTGTGAATATCAATTACCATTTTCCATCCTTTATTTTTTAAAGCTACCCGATAATCTATCGGGTAGCTTTTCTTTTAGAATATGCAGTTTTTTTAAATCAATACATGCCGCCCATGCCGCCCATGCCTGCAGCGGGAACTGCGGGAGTTTCCTCTTTCTTGTCTGCAACAACCGCTTCTGTTGTAAGAACTGTTGCTGCAACGGAGGCTGCATTCTGGAGTGCACTTCTTGATACCTTTGTAGGGTCAACGATACCTGACTTAACCATATTTACAAACTTTTCGTTATATGCGTCAAAGCCGTAGTCAACTTTGTCTGCAGAAAGAATCTTATCTACAATTACAGAGCCCTCAAGACCTGCGTTTGCAGCAATCTGACGAACAGGCTCTTCAAGTGCTTTAAGCACGATGCTTACACCTGTCTTTTCGTCACCCTCTACAGTGTCGAGAACTGCCTTTACATTGGGGATAACATTTAAGAATGCTGTACCACCGCCTGCAACGATACCCTCTTCAACTGCCGCACGGGTTGCATTGAGTGCGTCCTCGATACGGAGCTTCTTTTCTTTCATTTCTGTTTCTGTTGCAGCACCAACCTTGATAACAGCAACACCGCCTGAAAGCTTTGCAAGTCTTTCCTGGAGCTTTTCACGGTCAAAGTCGCTTGTTGTGGTTTCAATACCTGCCTTGATCTGACCAATTCTTGCCTTGATGGCATCAGAATCGCCTGCACCGCCTACGATAATTGTATTTTCCTTGTTTACCTTAACCTGTCTTGCGTAGCCGAGCTGTTCAAGGCTTGCGTCCTTGAGTTCAAGTCCGAGTTCGCTTGAAATTACCTCACCGCCTGTAAGGATAGCGATATCCTGGAGCATTTCCTTTCTTCTGTCACCAAAGCCGGGAGCCTTGACTGCAACAACTGTGAATGTACCGCGGAGCTTGTTAAGAACGAGAGTTGTAAGAGCTTCACCCTCAACATCCTCAGCGATAATGAGAAGCTTCATACCATTCTGAACTACCTGTTCAAGCAGGGGAAGAAGTTCCTGAATGTTTGAAATCTTCTTGTCTGTGATAAGGATGCGAGCCTCGTCAAGTACCGCTTCCATTTTATCTGTATCTGTTGCCATGTAGGGAGAGAGATAACCGCGGTCAAACTGCATTCCCTCTACAACTTCGCTGTATGTTTCTGCAGACTTTGATTCTTCAACAGTTATAACACCGTCTGCGGTAACCTTTTCCATAGCGTCTGCGATAAGCTGACCGATTATTTCGTCACCTGCGGAAATTGTACCGACTCTTGCGATATCGGCTGTGCCGTTTACCTTCTTAGAGTTAGCATAAAGTCCCTCAACTGCAGCGTCAACTGCTTTCTGGATACCCTTGCGGATAATGATGGGGTTAGCGCCTGCTGCTACATTCTTCATACCCTCACGGATGAATGCCTGCGCAAGGATTGTTGCGGTTGTTGTACCGTCACCTGCCGCATCATTTGTTTTGGTTGCAACTTCCTTAACAAGCTGTGCACCCATATTTTCCATAGCGTCTTCAAGTTCGATTTCTTTTGCGATTGTAACGCCGTCATTGGTTATAAGGGGGGTGCCGTACTTTTTGTCAAGTACAACATTTCTGCCCTTAGGGCCAAGTGTTACTTTAACTGTGTTTGCTAATTTGTCAACACCTGCTTGTAATTTTTTACGAGCAGCTTCACCATAAATTAAATCTTTAGCCATAACTACTTCTCCTCCAATTATTCTACAATAGCTAAAATATCAGATTGACGAACGATAATATAATCAGTGTCATCAATTTTAACTTCTGTACCAGCGTATTTATTCAAAAGAACTTTATCGCCTACTTCTACTAACATCTCAACTTCCATTCCATCTACAACGCCACCAGGGCCAACTGCTTCAACAACAGCGATTTGTGGTTTTTCTTTTGCAGAATTAGTTAAAATGATGCCGGCTTTAGTAGTTTCTTCTGCCTCTTGCATTTTAACAACAACTCTATCTGTTAAAGGTTTAATTGTCATAATAAAATCTCCTTACTTTAAAATTGCATTTTAAGACATAACTTATTTTAATACTTTTTTTAAAAAAATCAAGTGTTTTTTGTAAAAAAGTCAGAAAAGGTCAAATTATTGTTGAATTTCATGCTTTTTCAACAAATTCTTTTCGTTTTATATTCTCTAAAATATTTGGTGGAACAATAAAATTCACTGCTTTTTCAACAATTTC
>JAZSET010000144.1:0-4578 GCA_045531795.1 Eubacteriales bacterium
TTCGTTTTTATCAAGTAATAATTATGTTACATACACTAATTATTCAAAACAAATTGTAAAAAATAAAGATGATAGCTATAAACTGTCATCTTTTTTTGCCTGTATCTGTTTCGTTAAATATCGCTGCTCCAAGAACAAGCACTCCGCCTGCTATTTGTGAAAGACTCATAGCTTCTCCAAGGAATACAAGAGAGACAAAAACAGCAACAAGCGGGTCTATGTAGCTTAAAATCGCCATGTTCTGTCCGGAAAGCCCTGAAATTGACGAAAAATACAAAAGATACGCAATTCCTGTATGAACAATTCCAAGAATTAAAAGACTGATTGCGCCCTTTAAATCAAGAGCTGAGAGTCTTAGTCCGCTTGTCAGCAATACATACGGTAAGAGCACAACACAAGCGGTAACAAATTGAAAAAATGACCTGTAAACACCGTCAATACCTTTGATATACTTATTGAATATCATAAGGCCCGCATACAAAAGTGCCGCGCAAAGGCCCAAAAGAACACCGATAAAATCATTCTTTCCGCTTTCGGGAGTATATGAAAGTGTGATAAGCACTATTCCCACTGTCGATACAACAAAGCAAAGTATTTGCTTTATGCCGATTTTTTCTTTAAAGAGAAGCGGACTCACAAGCATTACAACAATCGGAGCAAAATAGTAGCTTATTGTAGCCGTTGATACCGTTGTATATTTATATGCCTCAAAAAGGAATATCCAGTTAAGACCCAGCGCAGCCCCCGACAAAATCAGAAACGGGACAGCTTTTTTTAATTTGTCAGCGGCAAGCTTATTTTTCTTAATGAGTATATATCCGCCCACCAGAATTGCCGCTTGTAAGCAACGGTAAAAAGCAATTTCTGCCGATGAAAGCGGTACTTCTCTCACGAATGGTGCTATTGTACCAAAAATCACCATCGCAAGTATAAACATCAACTTGTTCTTTTTCATTGTCCTACCCTATTATCGTATATTCAAGCATTTCATAATGAAGTCTCTTGCCAACATCAATACCATTTGGCAACAAGGCAAGTGCGATAAAAATATCGTCTTCCGCAGTCTTGCCCTCCTCTCTCAGATACGCATATTCTCCCTCGATTTTTACAACCGTGTAGTCTCTTGGCTCCATATATACCTCTTGTTTTCAGCAAAGTTTTTTATACGTTTTCTTCAAATTCTTTTTCGTCTTTTCTGAATCTTCTCCAGAGTATGCAAGCGATAATGTTAAGTAATATACAAAGAACTGTAAACACTATCAGAAGATTCATAACCACATTCCAGTTGTACTTTTCGGCTATCTTTGCAAACCCATAGCTGTAAATTATAATACCGAATGCACCTGAGGCGTTAATAATGCCTGCCGCAGTTCCGTTTTTACCGTATTTGGCAAAATACATACTACAGTGAGAAATAAGTAAATGCGTGCCGGAAAGAAACAATGTAGTTACGCACATTGCCCCCACAGCAACTGCCAGGCGAACACTTCCGATATATTTCATAATTATAACAAACGGAAGCGAAAGGGTGAGAAGTATCAGATATCCTGCATACTCGTCACGAATTATTTTAGGATAAACAAGTCTTATAAATATCGTTCCGAGCATTCCCATTATAATTATTATCGTGCCCATAAGATTGCCGAGAGTCGGAGAAACATCTGCATATGATTCCATAAGCATTGTAGGGGCCAGAGCCTTGATACCCTGTTCTACAGAACAACGGAAAAGCGTAAGTGCCACAAGAAACATAAATCCACTTGCACAAAAAAGCTTAAGTGTCACTCCGAAGCTTCCTTTTGAGGAGGATTTTTGGGGTGCCAGTGAAATTTCCTTATCTTTAAGCATGTTCGGTTCAATTCTGTTATAGTAAAAATGAAGAGTGATAGCCAGAACGAATAAAAGGACTGCCGAAAGAAGAAAATTATATTTCCAGTCTGTTATGAATGCTGCGGAAAAGTAGCCAAACAAAAGCCCAAACGACGTTGCAAATGACATATAGAAAACCATCATTCTTCTGTCGCTTCTGACAAGCTGCGACGACATTATTTTAAAAATTGACGGCCAGAGTGCAAACTGTATCACTCCATTGAAGACCCACGCGGCAAGCATGACATAAAAATTCTGATTTAAAAAAATTATCGTATTTGAAATAGCTCCGCCTATAAGACCTATCTTTATCATGCGTTCGGGATTATACTTATCTGCGAATATACCTCCCACTATCTGAAGCGGCGTATAAACCACATAAAAAGCCGCATTTATAATTCCAGTCTGCGACTTTGTCATTATTCCTTCGGCAACGATAGATGTAAGTGCCGCAGTAAAGCTGTTCTTTGTCATATATACTATTGAATACATAACAAAAAGAAAGAGGAAAAAGTGCCGGCTTATCTTTTTGTTTTCAAGATGCATATGCACCCCGTCAACACCGTTTTCGTTATGAGACCTTATTGTGTTTTTCATTCTAAGTTCCCCGTTATAATGCAAATAATTATGTTCTTACATTACATGAGCCAATATTGCTAACACAATATTGGCTCATAGAAATTATAGCGTCTAAAGCAGCAAAAACAAACCGTATTTCATAAAAAACTTTGAACTTATCTTTCTTTGAAATCAAGAATAGTTCTGTCATCACATACCGTAGCCCAGTCTTTTTCAAAGGCTGCAATTGCCATATCGGTCATAGGATGTGATATAACAGTTTTGAGTATATTTGCCGAAACTGTTACACTGTGGCATCCTACAGATGCACACTTATGTACCTGTTCAGCAGTCTTGAAGCTTGCCGCAAGAACCTTACAGTCAAGATTATAAAGCTTGAACTGATTTACTATTTCAGCAACAACTTCAATACCGTCACCTATTATGTTGTCGAGTCTGTTTACATAAGGAGCCACAAAATCAGCACCTGCCATAGCAGATATAAGCGCCTGAGCCGGTGTGAATATCGCAGTCATTGTAACTCCGATACCACGCTTTTTAAGCTCCATAGTTGCCTTGAGGCCCTCTTCGCTTATCGGAATCTTTACAAAGAAATTACCTCTAAGCTCTTTTCTGAGAAGCTCCGCTTCCTCGATAATTTTATCTGCTGTCTTCTGCGTTGTCTGAACATGCAGCATTTTATCATCACCGATTATCTCACGAATTTCTTTAACAAGATTCCAGAAATCTGTATGTTCCTTTGCGATTATAGATGGGTTTGTCGTAACACCTGCAAGAGGATAGTATTCATTACAGTGCTTTATTGCAGCTATGTCGGCTGTGTCTAAAATATAAATCATTACCACAGCACCTTCTTATCTGATAACCTGAATGTTGAGGATATCGCAAAGGTTTTCAATTACCTCTGTGTTGTCTCCGTGTGAAATAATATAGTGCTGACACATAACGTTCTGTGCAAATCTGTCTGCGTCATCAAGAAGTACTTCGAGACCGGGCAGCTGAGGTGCGGGCTGTGTCCAACCTGCTTCCTCCCACTTTCTGGGAGTAATGCCCTCGCCTGTAACCATATGCATATAGTACATACCATCGTCATATGTAAGGCGGCACATTGTTACCTTGCCAGGCTTAACCTTGCTTACATTGAGGATACCCTCGGAAAGCTCACCGAATGCTGCAGGCATTACGGTTGTTCCGCCCTCGGAAACCTCTGCAGGAATATAGTCAGGAACACCTGCAAGAACTCTGTCTTCAAAGAATTCATAGAATTCAAGATAGAACGCACACTGTCCTGTAAGATACTTAACCATAAGCTGAGTAATGTTACCGAGAGAGTCGTTTTCAGGGATTGTGCAAAGTCCTGCTTCGTCAGCAAGGAGCATAAAGATAGGTGCAGGGGGGAAGCCTAAAAGCTTCTTCATACCGTCAACGTCCTTAAGGGAGATTGCATCATAGCCTCTCTCGTCGCAGATTGACTTAACCGCAAGATAGTATCCTGCTGCCTTTTTCATACTTTCGGGGTTAGCGGGCTTTACAAAGTTCCACTTTGACATACACTTATCAATAACTGCCTGGATTTCAGCATCTGTAAGCTTCTGATAGCGCTGTTCAATTTCAAGCATTTCAAAGGTTTCGATTTCGGGACCGATTTCTCTCTTGAGTGAGGGACCGTCAACCTGTGTACCGTAAAGGTTCATATCACGGTAGCCTGCCATACCGCTGCGTGCGTGGCGAAGCTTAGCTGCCGCTGCTGCTGCCTTTGCATAGTTGAAAACTGTCTTTGTCTTTGAGGGAAGACCTACGATATCATAAACATACTTGAATGTATAGCCGAGGTCGTAGAAAGTCTTGCGGATAGCAGAGGTACCTGCCTGGTCAGCTGTTGTTACAAGGCGGTCGCCCTCCATCCAGCCGCAAAGTCCCCAAAGAACCATTGGCTTATTGCGGAAATGCTCTGTTACCTTTACAACTGCGTGTGTGGGAATCCAGCCTGCAATGCAAACTACAAGAACATCAAAATCCTTGTTTTCAAGGGCAGCTACTGCTTTCTTGATATCCTTTTCCTCGTAATCGTCTGTTACGGGGTAAACACTTATAAGGTCAAGGCCTTCCTTGATGAGGGAAGCCTCTGCG
>JAZSET010000172.1:0-3092 GCA_045531795.1 Eubacteriales bacterium
GGTAATATTTTAGCGGCATACTATGCCCGTCTTATGGGACTTCCGATAAACAAGCTTGTGTGTGCATCAAACAGCAACAATGTGCTCACCGATTTTCTTGAAAGCGGTACATATGACAGAAACCGTAAGTTCTATACAACAGTATCTCCGTCAATGGATATTCTTATTTCAAGTAACCTTGAAAGACTTTTGTATCTCGTATGCGGAGCAGAAGAAACAGCGGGATATATGAAAGAACTTAACGAAAAGGGAAAATATACAGTAAGTAACGAATGCTTCAAAAAGATAAAGGAAGCATTTGAGGGCGGCTACTGTGATGAGGAAAAAACAGCGGCAACAATCAAGGAAACCTTTGAAAATAAGGAATATCTTATAGATACACATACGGCGGTAGCAGTAAAGTGCGCAAATGATTATATCGCAGAAACAGGCGATACGCGTAAAATGATAATCGCTTCAACTGCAAGTCCATATAAGTTTGCCGTTGATGTACTTGATTCGCTCACGGGCGAGCGTGATGCTGATCCGCTTAAGTCTTTGTCAAGACTTTCGGAATGCACAAAAACACAGATACCCGCACCTCTTTCGGGACTCGATACAAGAGAGGTGCGCTTCAACAAAACCATATCAAAGGAAGAAATGCTTGCTGAGGTAGCAGGAGAACTTGGAATAAACTAATACGAGGGGAAATATGGCTTTATATGTACTGTCTGATACCCATTTGTCCCTGAGCGATAACAAGCCAATGGATGTTTTCGGTAAAAGATGGCAGAATTATACGGAGAGACTTGAAAAAAAGTGGAATTCGGTGGTTGAGGATACAGACACCGTTGTAATTGCAGGGGATATATCCTGGGCAATGTCACATACGGGCGCAGCTGAGGATTTTCTCTTTCTGCACCGACTCAAGGGAAAGAAAATCATCGGTAAGGGCAACCACGATTACTGGTGGACTTCTATGAAGAAAATGGAAGCACTGCTCAGTGAACTGAATATCGATTCAATCCGCTTTCTATATAATAACGCATATCTTGATAACGGTTATATAATCGCAGGATCAAGAGGCTGGTATATTGACGAAAACAATAAAAATGCCCCCGACGGCGCTGACTTTGACAAAATCGTTGCAAGGGAAGTTATGAGACTTGAGTTGAGCCTCAACGAGGCAGAAAAAATCAAAGAGGAAAATCCCGAAAAGGAAATACTTGTCTTTTTGCATTTTCCGCCCGTTATGGGAGAGTTTGTATGCACCCCGATAATCGAGAGTCTGAAAGCTCACGGTATTAAAAGATGCTACTACGGACATATACACGCATCCTATGACCTGCCGCCAAGATTCGACTTCGAGGGAATAAACTTTTATATAACATCAGCCGACTATCTTGAGTTCACTCCCCTTAGAATAAGATGATATAAAAGTGGGCGTTAATGTTGTAAGAATGCCCTAAAGAATCAAAAAAAATGGCAAAAATTTATAATAAAGGCAGAAAATAAAAAAAATCTCCCGAAACTATTGACTTTATAAGGATTTTTATGTAAAATTTAATCTATAATGCTATATTATGGATATTTGTGAAAAGAACACGATATCTGCTATGGAGGAATAACAGCATGAGTTTAAAAAATCTTACAAACCCCGAAAAGAATGTTGTGGAATTTGAATTTTCCGCAGACAAAGCAACCTTTGATGCAGCAGTAACAAAGGTATTCAAGAAGCAGGTGGCAAACATAACAGTTCCCGGCTTCAGAAAGGGTAAAGCACCCAGAAGCGTAATCGAAAAGATGTACGGAAAGGGAGTTTTCTACGAAGACGCAGTTAACGAAATTCTCCCTGCAGCATACGAAGAAGCAATCAAGGACTGTGACCTTGTATTCGTTTCAGCTCCCGAATTCGACATCGTATCTATCGACGATAACGGCGTTGTATTCAAGGCTCGTGTATACACAAAGCCTGAAGTTGAAATCAAGGATTATAAGGGTATCGAAGCAGAAAAGCCTGCTGTAAAGGTAACTGCAGACGATGTAAACGCAGAAATCGAACAGAAGAGAACACAGGCTTCCCGCCTTATTGATATTACAGACAGAGCTGTTGAAAACGGCGATACAGTTGACATTGACTATCTCGGAAGCGTTGACGGTGTTGCATTTGAGGGCGGCAAGGCTGAGCATCAGTCACTTGTAATCGGTTCAGGCAGCTTCATTCCCGGTTTTGAAGAACAGATTATCGGTCACAATATCGGAGACAGCTTCGATATCAATGTAACTTTCCCCACAGAATACCACGCAGAAGAGCTTGCAGGAAAGGCAGCAGTATTTGCTATCAAGCTTCACGGTATCAAGTTTAACGAAAAGCCCGATGTAGATGATGAATTTGCAAAGGATAACGGTTTTGACACACTTGATGAATATAAAGCAGATATTAAGGCAAAAATTACCGATAGACGCGAAAGAGAAGCATCTGCACAGGTAGATGAAGCTCTTGTAGCTGCTCTTATCGAAAAGCTTGAGGGCGAAATCCCTGAACCTATGTTTGTACAGGAAACAGAGAATATGCTCAGAGACTATGATAACCGTCTCAGAATGCAGGGACTTGACCTTAACACATACTTCAAGTACACAGGTCTCACACTTGATTCTATGAGAGCGCAGTTCAGACCTCAGGCTGAAAAGCAGGTTAAGACACGTCTTGCACTTGAAAAAATTGCAGAACTTGAAAAACTTGATGCAGCTGCTGAAGATATCGCAAAGGAATACGAAGATATCGCAAAGGCATATAATATGGAACTTGACAAGGTTAAAGAGCTTGTTCCCGAAAAAGAAATCGCTGCCGATATGAAGGTTAAGAAAGCTCTTGACTTTGTTCGTGAAAATGCGAAAATAACAGGCAAGAAGACTGCCGCAAAGAAGACAACTGCAAAGACGGCAGAAGACGCAGAAAAGCCTGCAGCAAAGAAGACAACTGCAAAGAAAGCAGAAGACGCAGAAAAGCCTGCAGCAAAAAAGACAACAACTGCAAAGAAGACAACTGCAAAGAAAGCAGAGGACGCAGAAAAGCCTGCTGCAAAGAAGACAACAACTGCTAAGAAGACAAC
>JAZSET010000034.1:0-2028 GCA_045531795.1 Eubacteriales bacterium
GATCCGACTTAGAAACCTTGAAGCGCGCAAGGCAGAGGTTATCTCTTCTATCACAGAACAGGGAAAGATGACAGACGAAATTATGGCGGCAATCGAAGCGGCACAGATACTTGCCGAGGTTGAGGATATTTACAGGCCATATAAGCCCAAGCGCCGTACACGTGCATCTATTGCAAGAGAAAGAGGACTTGAGCCTTTGGCAGCGGCTCTCATGGAGCTGCGTGACGAATATTCTCCGAGCCTTGACGAGCTTGCAGAGTCACTTATCGACGCAGAAAAGGGCGTTGAAACAATAGCTGATGCGTATGCGGGTGCAAGAGACATTATTGCTGAGGATATTTCCGATAACGCCGATTACCGCAAGGAAATAAGAGAAATGACTTATGACTTTGGCGTAATCAGGTCAAAGGCAAATAAGGAAGAGGATTCTGTCTACTCAATGTACTATGACTACTCTGAGGGAGTAAAGAGCATAGCCGACCACAGAATACTTGCAATAAACCGTGGCGAAAAGGAAGAGTTCTTAAAGGTGTCGGTTGAAATGGCAGAGGATGCGGTTTTAAGCTACCTCATCTATGCCGCGATGACATCACAGACAAGCCCTGGCGCAGGACAGGTCAGAAGTGCAATCATTGACAGCTACGACAGACTTATAAAGCCCTCGATTGAAAACGAAATCCGCACAATGCTCTTTGACAGAGCAGGAGAGGGTGCAATCAAGCTCTTTTCCGATAATCTCAAGCATCTTCTTATGCAGCCGCCTGTAAAGGGCAAAACAGTGCTCGGACTTGACCCCGGTTACAGAACGGGATGCAAGCTCGCGGTAGTTGATAAAACCGGAAAGGTGCTTGATACTGCAGTAATTTATCCCACAAAGCCTCAGGAGAGAATAGAGGAAAGCGCAAGGGTTGTCAAGCATCTTATCGCAAAGCACGGAGTTGAGCTTATAGCCGTTGGTAACGGTACAGCATCAAAGGAAAGCGAAATCTTTATAGCAAATGTTATAAAAGAGGTTGGCGGAGACCTTCACTATGCAATGGTAAGTGAGGCGGGCGCATCTGTTTACTCCGCATCAAAGCTTGCCGCAGACGAGTTCCCGGATTTTGACGTAACACAGAGAAGTGCAGTTTCGATTGCACGACGCCTGCAGGACCCGCTTGCCGAGCTTGTAAAAATCGACCCAAAATCGATAGGAGTCGGTCAGTATCAGCACGATATGAAAGAGGCGCGCCTTGACGAATCGCTGACAGGTGTTGTTGAAGACTGTGTTAACGCAGTCGGCGTTGACGTAAATACAGCATCTCATTCACTTCTTTCATATATTGCCGGAATAAATGCCGCAAGTGCTAAGAATATAGTAAAATACAGAGAAGAAAACGGAGAATTCAAGTCAAGAAAAGAAATTCTCAAGGTTCCGAGAATCGGTGCAAAGGCTTATGAGCAGTGCGCGGGATTTTTGAGAGTAAGCTCATCAAAGGAAATCCTTGATAATACAGGCGTTCACCCCGAGTCATACGAGGCAGCCGGAAAGCTCCTTGAAATGTACGGTTACACAAGTGATGATGTCCGCGCAAATAAACTTGCAGACATCCGTGCAAAGGCAGAAAAGGACGGAACAAAGAAAGTAGCCGAAAAACTTGGCATAGGCGAGCCAACACTCATCGATATAATTGCCGAGCTTGAAAAGCCGGGGCGTGATGTCCGTGATTCACTGCCGTCACCGGTGCTTCGTGACGATGTTATGGATATGAATGACTTAAAGGTGGGTATGAAGCTTACAGGAACAGTAAGAAATGTAATCGACTTCGGTGCATTCGTTGATATCGGCGTACACCAGGACGGACTTGTACACGTTTCTGAAATTTCCGATAAGTTTATAAAGCACCCGTCAGAGGTGCTGTCGGTCGGAGATATCGTAACTGTTACGGTCAAGAGCATTGATGTAAACAAAAAGAGAATAGCTCTCACAATGAAAAACAGGATATAACTTATATTAAAGGCAAAAACACAGATAATTCTAAAAAATTA
>JAZSET010000157.1:0-8276 GCA_045531795.1 Eubacteriales bacterium
TGTAGCAATATGCACAAAAAGATTGCTTCAATTTCGTAATAATGACACTTCCATTTCTGCAAAAAATTTGGTACAATAATATAGGTGAAAAAGAAATTATGCGGTAAAACCGCTAAACACAGGAGGAATACATAAATGGCAAGTTTGTCACTTAAACATATTTACAAGAAATATCCCGGCGGAGTAACAGCTGTATCTGACTTCTGCCTCGACATCAAGGATAAGGAATTTATTATTTTCGTAGGACCTTCAGGTTGTGGTAAGTCAACAACACTTCGTATGATCGCAGGTCTTGAAGAAATCACAGAGGGCGAACTCTTTATCGGCGATAAGCTCGTAAATGACGTAGCACCTAAGGACCGTGACATCGCGATGGTTTTCCAGAACTATGCTCTTTATCCTCATATGAGCGTATTCGATAATATGGCGTTCGGTCTTAAACTCAGAAAGACTCCTAAGGAAGAAATCAAGAGACGCGTTGAAGAAGCAGCAAGAATACTTGACATCACACACCTTCTCGACAGAAAGCCGAAGGCTTTGTCAGGTGGTCAGAAGCAGAGAGTTGCGCTCGGACGTGCAATCGTTCGTAACCCGAAGGTATTCCTTCTTGACGAACCGCTTTCCAACCTCGACGCTAAGCTTCGTGCAGCGATGAGAACCGAGCTTACAAAGATTCACAAGACACTCGGAACAACCTTTATCTACGTTACACACGACCAGGTAGAGGCTATGACAATGGCTACAAGAATCGTAGTTATGAAGGACGGTCTTATCCAGCAGGTTGACTCTCCTCAGGCACTTTACGATACTCCTTGCAATATCTTCGTTGCAGGCTTTATCGGAACACCTCAGATGAACTTCATCAACTGTAAGCTTGAAGCTCGCGGTGAGGATACATACCTTGTATTTGGCGAAAACGCTATTAAGCTTCCTGCAGAAAAGGCAAACAAGCCCGAACTCAAGGAATACATCGGCAAGGAAGTTGTTGCAGGTATCCGTCCTGAATGTATTCACGACGAACCTATGTATCTTTCAAGCCTTGCAGATTCTGTTATTGAAACAGATGTAGATGTAACAGAGCTTATGGGTGCTGAAATTTACCTTTACCTCACAAGCGGCGAAGATACAAGACTCGTTGCACGTGTATCTGCCCGTTCAACAACAAGAGCAGGCGACAAGATCAAGGTAGCACTTGACGCATCAAGAATCCACATCTTTGATAAGGATACAGAACGCTTTATCGTTCACTAATCAGATAATTAAAAGACCGCCAACGGCGGTCTTTTTTGTGTGTTAACTGCAGATAGTTATTTGGTTGCAAATATATCAGAAAAATTTGTTTCGAATTCTTCGGGAGTATATCTTACAAATCTTATTGTCATAGTTTCCTCGTCAAATAAATTGTGCGGGTCTCTTCTTATAGTCAAGTCAAAATAGCCCTCATAAAATTCAGCCATTCCGTCAAATATCAAATGCCCCTCTTCGTTGACAGTATTTTTTTCCAAATTATATGCACCCGGATCGACAAATCCAATGCGTTTGCCGGAACTGTCTTCCATATATGCCTCATATATTTGATCATTTATTATAAGAATTCCGGGAGAAAGCGAAGTGACCTCATCATATCTGAAATACAAATATGGTTCTTCACAAACCCAGATTTCATCATCATCTCCTTGCGGACGAATGTCCTGATCCGTTATGCACGATGTCAGTGATATGATAAGTAAAGACAACACAATAAGTAACGATACTACTCTATTCTTCATAATTTACCTCTTTGTTTTTATTATTTTTTATTTATTGCATCTTCTGCATCTGTTTGACATTAATTTACCTCCATTTTATTATATTATAGTTTAAAAGTCAAATTTATTTGTCAAACCGGTTTGTAAAAGTATTCTATCACGCTTTTTTGAGTTTGTCACTACTTTTTCTCAAATTCGCCCATAATTGGCACATTCTTGCCAATTATGGGAAATATATTTCATTTTTGGGATGGTTCTTTATGGAAATTTCAAATATATCTTTACAAATCAAATCAGTTGTGGTATATACTTTCAGTGAATGCTTACCTTAAACGAGCTGGTGGATATATTTCTGTTTCTTTCATATACTGTTACGGGAGGGAATAAATACCGGAGGGATAACAATAAATTGGAAATATTAACACTTGACAGACTGAAAAAGAATGAAAGTGCTTTTATTGAGAGAATAGATGCTGATAAAAGTATAAAACGAAGACTTTATGATCTGGGGTTAACCCGTGGTACAAATATAAAGTGCGTAGGAATGAGTCCTCTTGGCGATCCTTGCGCATATCTTGTAAGGGGTGCTGTGATAGCAATACGCCATTCCGAGGGCAAAAATATAATATTAGTGCGCTGATATATCAAATATACCGTAACATAAAAACAAAGGGCTTCTTACGGTGTGCCTGCTCTATCGCAGGTGCACCATGGAGTCCTTTTTATCCCGGCTTGACCGAGTTTTTGTATTCACTTGGTGACATTCCGGTCATTTTTCTGAAAACTCTCGAAAAATAAAGCGGATTTGAAAAAGAAAGCATATCGGAAATCTGTGTAAAAGTATAATTCTGTTCTCTAATAAGAAGTTTGGCTTCGTGGATTTTCAGATTTGTCATATATTCGTGTATTGTCGTACCGGTTTCCCCAAGGAAAATTTTCGACAAATAGGCTTTTGAATAATGCATCTGTTCGCAGAAGTCTTCCACACTGAAATCGCTGTAAACAAGCATTTTCATCATGGACTTCATTTTGTTTGCAAGTTTTTCGCCGGCACTTGTTTCCTCGGGAAGCACGCTGTCTTTGATATTGTATTGATTTCTGACAAGCAGTATCAAAAGCTGTTCAAGATAGGTTCTGATCATCTGCTGACCGCCGATAAGAGCTCCCGCAGACGTGTTTAAATGCCTTTCGTAAGGAGCGTTACTCGGCAGATCATATACTCTTATTGCTTCGCTGATTATACTTTGTACAAAACGCCTGAGCTTTTGTGAAAGTCCATATTTTTTATCCCTGAGAATCTGCAGATGGGCAGAGGTGCTTGTAAAGCAGATTACAAAAAATCCGACCTTGCCACACCCGTCAGTTCTATGCAGATGATATTCATTCGGGCGATGCAGCGCACACTCTCCCTTTGAAAGAGTAAAGAGAGTTGAGTCTGTTTCAATCTGAAGTACTCCCTCGTCTACATATACAAGCTCCCAGAAATTGTGCCTTTCTCCCGCATACTCAAATTCAGATGTCACCTCGTTATAGTTCATTATGACTATCTTGTCAATGTCAATTATGCTTGTAAGCTCGTGAGCAACATAATCATATCCGAGTTCTCTTTTAGACATAAAACCACCATTATATATGCAAAATTGAATGTTTATAATATAAAATTGTATTCATATTGGCTATATTATATCGTATAATTGAATTAAAGTCAATAAATATTATCCAAGGAGTGTGATAAAATGAATGTATTGGCAATAACATGTCATCCCGATGATATGGAAGTAGGATGTGCAGGTACACTGCTCAAATGCGTTGCAAGAGGTGATAAGGTTACTGTTTGTCATGTTGCAAACGGCAATCTCGGCCACAAGATAATTGAGCCTGATGAGCTTCGTGAAATGCGCAGAAAAGAAGCATTGAATTCGGGAGCGATTGCTGGAATAGAGGTTATAACCTGCGATATTGGTGACGTTATGGTCTACGAAGGCTCGAAAGAGCAGAGAGACAAGGTTGTTGATGTTATCAGAAAGGTACAGCCCGATTTTATAATCACACATTCTCCCACAGACTATATGCCCGACCACGTTGCGGTAAGCAGACTAGTTTTTGACGCAAGCTTTGCTGCGAGTGTTGACCATTATAAAACGGGAGTCGGTGGAGACGCAGCAGTTACTCCGATATATTATGTGGATAACCTTGCAGGCCTCAATTTTGTCCCGACAGAATATGTTGATATCAGCGATTTTATTGATAAAAAGCTTGAAATGCTTGAGTGTCACGTAAGCCAGATGAAATGGATGCGCGACCATGACAATATAGATTTTTCAGAATTCGTAAAAACCTGTTCACGTTTCCGCGGTATTCAGTGCGGAGTAAAGTATGCAGAAGCATTTAGTCAATGTATGGCATGGCCGAAGGTTGTGCCCGCGCGCTTGCTTCCGTAATTTAATATATCAGTGGAGAAAATAATATGGATTTTTTAACTACCGTTAAGGGCTCAATGCTTGAAGGCTTCTATCCCGAAGGGTGGGATATGGCAAAAATTGACGCTTGCTGTGAAAAGGGAGCTCAGAGAGAGAATTTCTGGCACAAGGATTTTAATATCGTAGAGTGTCCTGTTCTTTCTGACTTTGATACTTATATGGGACACGAAATTGCAATGCAGATTCGTCTTGCCAAGGAAGAAAGCAAAAAACTTGCTATTATTCTTCCCGTAGGACCTATGGGTATGTACAAATGGGCAGTATACTTCCTTACCCAGTGGAAGGTTGATTGCAAGCACGTATATACATTCAATATGGACGAGTGGTCAGACTCTGAGGGTAACACACTTTCTTCAGACAACCCCGCATCCTTTGAATACAGTATGAAAGAAGCATTCTTTGACAAGCTCGGAGAATTTACCGTTCCGGCAGAACAGCGTAATTTCGCAACAAAGAACAATTTGCCTACATACCCCGATAAAATAGCCGCTCTTAAGGCAGAGGGCGCAAAACTTGTTTTAGTATTCGGCATCGGAAGAATGTGCCACATCGCATTCTGGGAGCCTCATTTCGGCGCTGAATTTGCGTCAGACGCAGAATGGAAGACTCAGAATTACAGAATTGGCGCAAAGCTTCATCCTCTTACCATAGAACAGAATGCATTAACAAGCTTCAAGAGCCGTACAACTCTTGTTCCTTGCCGTGCAAACACAATAGGCCCCGGCCTTTTCCTGCAGGCTGACTACATTATCGGCGGTGCTGACGGAGTACTCGGCAGAGGTATGGGCTGGCAGGGTATGAGTTTCCTGACAACTCTCCACTATGGACCAAGCAGACATATTACTTCAACATATATACCTACTCTTCCCGGCAAGCTTTTCTATCTGAAAGAGCTTGCAGGTCCGCTTGTTGCCGAGTGCAACTGATATATTTTATCATTGACAAAATGTGTTAATTCTGCTAAAATATGAGTGGTAGATTTACTGTTTGCAGAGTAAAGCACAGTTTACTATATCCCTGTGTTCTTTGCTTTAGGAATACAGGGATTTGTTTATGTCTGTAACACGCCAAGACCGCCGTGTAAAAATAAAATGTTCAAAGGAGCATAATATTATGGTTTACAAGATAAAACCGATTCTTAATTTGAGCGAAAAGGAAAACGAAATCCTCTTTTTCGCAGCAAAAGAATTACAGAAATACTTAAGCCGCGTAATAAGCGACGAAATCATCGTTATCGGATCAAACTCCGCCTGTGCGACTGACGGAGTTATAAACCTTGGTGTAGGCCTTACGGATAAACTCCCCGAAGTGCCTGATGCAAAGCTTGACGATGCAATTTATATTGATGTAGAAAACCTTACGGGTACTATCTCGGGTACAAACCCCCGTTCAGTACTTATAGCTGTTTACCGCTACTTAAAAGAAAAGGGCTTTAAGTTTATCCGCCCGGGTGTCAAGGGAGAGATAATCCCGGATAGCATTTCACTTGATAAAGTATACATATGCGAAGCGGCGGACCACAGACACAGACAGCTTGCTATTGAGGGCGGCGTTTACCAGGAACAGCTTTTAGACCTTATAGACTGGCTTCCCAAGATAGCAATAAACGAATATCTTATTCAGTTCAAGCAGCCCTCCGGATTTTTCCACAGATGGTACGGCTACAATAACCCGTACAGAAAATCAGAGAAGCTTACAGACGAAGAAGTAGGCTCTATTATGTCCGATGTCGAAAGAGAGATGTACAAGCGCGGAATAATACATCAAGCAGTAGGTCACGGCTGGAACACTGAAGCTATCGGTATACCTATGAACTCCTTTGGCTTGTCACCTGTTGAACCGACACCCGAGCAGATAGAGAAGATCGCTATGGTAAAAGGCGAAAGAAAGCTCTACCTCGGCAGACCTATGTTTACAAACGCCTGCTACTCAAGAGAAGATGTAAGAGAGTTTATGATAAACAGAGCCGTACAGTATTGCGAAGAGCATCCGAATATAGACTATCTCGGCTTCTGGCCCGCTGATTGCCGCAGCAACAACTGCGAGTGCGAAAACTGTAAGGATACCCTGCCTTCAGATTACTTCACAATGATGCTCAACGAAATCGACAAAAAGCTTACAGAAAAGAATATTGATACAAAAATTGATTTCGCCGTTTATAATGATACCTTCTGGAAGCCGAACAAGAATAAGCTTATCAACGAGGACAGATTCCTTCTTGACTTTGCTCCGGTTGAAAAATCATACACAACCGCCTTTGATCCGAATGAAGTCGGAAAAATATCTCCATATGTAAGAAACAACTCTGAGTTCCCGCACACGGGAGCTGATGCTACCGCGTATCTGAAGGATTGGCAAGAGGATTATAAAGGTGACAGCTATATTTGCGACTATCACCTTATGTGGGATCACTACTATGATTTCACACAATACAACAGCATAAAAACCCTCATGGGCGACATAAAGGCTCTTAAAGATTTGGGACTTAACGGTATGAAGGAGTTCCATCCTCAGAGAGTATTCACGCCAACATCTTTAGGCTTGAATGCATTCGCTGAAACACTCTGGAACAGAGACACCGACTTTGACTCTCTATGTAAATACGTTTACGAGGCTGAATTCGGCGAAAACTGGGAGAAGGTAAAATCGTATCTGTCCACACTTTCCGATTTGTGTGCAGTTAAGGCAATAAGAAATGAGGAAAAACTCACTCAGTCTCACAGAGAAAATCTTGAAAAGTCCAAGAAAGTTATGAGGAAATTCCTCCCGACTATTGAAAAAGGCATAAAAACAGAGCTTTCGGAAAACTGGCAGAAGCTTAAATTCCACGCCGAGCTTTATACAATGATGATTGACTATATGCTTGCATACGGCACAGGAAAAGAAGCGGCTATAAGAGAAAAAACCGTCGACTATGTTAATAAAAATGAGTACCGCTTCAGAGACGTATTTGACGGAGCTCATTTCGTTGACATCTTCAAGAATGCATTTACGGAAAGACTCGAGATTGCCCTGAAGCAGGATGATGTTGACATCCAGAGTATCCCGACTGACGAATGATAATACAAAAGAAAGCACTCAAAAGAGTGCTTTCTTTATTGTTACATTTGTTTTTTTATTCTGTCAAGAGCGCCTTTTTCAAGCCTTGATACCTGCGCCTGGGAAATGCCGATTTCCTCGGCAATTTCCATTTGTGTTTTACCATTATAAAAGCGCATATTGACTATTTTCTTTTCACGGGGAGATAGTTTTTTCATTGCTTCCTTGAGGGCGATATCCTCAAGCCAGGCTTCGTCAGTGTTGTCGCTGTCGCTTATCTGATCCATTACATATATAGAGTCGCCACCATCGGAATAAACGGGGTCATATAAAGACACAGGCTCAACTATCGCTTCAAGAGCTGCACTTATATCCTCTTTTCTCTCACCTAAATGCTTTGCTATTTCTTCAACAGTCGGCTCCTTTGACATAATAAGAGACAACTCCTCTCTGGCACCCAAAGCACGGTAAGCAAGGTCGCGCACCGAGCGGCTGACTCTGATGCTGTTATTATCACGAAGATAGCGTCTGACCTCGCCGATTATCATAGGAACGAACATACTATGTCGAAAATGATAAAATGACTAGAAAAGAAGCATTATTAAAAGCAATAGAAATCCTTGAAAAATCAAAGGTAAAAGAAAAGGAAGACGTAATAAAAGGTTTAAAATTATGTGTATCCGAGCTGCCTTTCACCAGATGGTCTGAGGAAGCAATATTCGATGCTTGCGACCAATACTGCAAAGACCACAATCGTACATATTTAATTTTAGCAGACTTTGTTAACGCGAACCTGCCGAGTCACCCAACGATAAAGAATCGCTTTGGTATAACAGCTCAAGAGTTTAGAGACAAATACTACCCAATTCCTAAAACGAGTTTTTATCATAAAAAAACAAACGACGAGTACACCAAAGACTTTATTGAACAATTTAAACTTGTTAATCCATCAAGCGCAGTCAAATACAACAAAAGCAGACCCAAAGGATATCCCACTTGGCAACACATC
>JAZSET010000042.1:0-5418 GCA_045531795.1 Eubacteriales bacterium
ATTACAGGGATATGTATACGATGCCGCAGCACGGGTAACGGTGATTTTCTTGTCCTCCAAGGGCTGACGCATGGATTCTATAACGTCCTTGCGGTATTCGGGAAACTCATCAAGGAACAGCACTCCGTTATGTGCAAGGGAGATTTCCCCCGGCTTTGCCTTTGCACCGCCGCCTACGATACTTACAGCACTTGCACTGTGGTGAGGTGTTCTGAAAGGCCTCCTTGCAATAAGCTTTGTATCCCCCTCCAAAGCTCCTGCCACGGAATAAATTTTTGTGACATCTATTGCTTCCTCCAAAGTCATATCGGGTAAAATTGTGGGAATCCTTTGTGCAAGCATGGACTTACCGCTTCCGGGAGTTCCGATAAGAAGAAGATTATGCCCACCGCTGACACAAAGCTCTATACCCCTCCGGAGGGCTATCTGCCCCCTTACATCGGAAAAATCAATGTCATAATGTGCCGCCTCGGCAAAAAGCCCTTCAACGTTACACACGGTCGGCTCTATTTCCTTTTCGCCCATAAGATGAGAAAAAACATCGGCAAGGCACTCTGCCCCCAAAATTTCAACTCCACGGGCAAGTGCCGCCTCCTGTGCGTTGTCCTTGGGAACGAAAACCTTCTGGATGCCGTTTTCCTTTGCATATGATACAAGAGCCAGCACGCCGCTTATACCGCGAAGCTCCCCCGAAAGCCCAAGCTCGCCTATAAACATATATTCGGAAAGATTGGTTTTCATCTGCCCTGTTCCTGCCATAATGGAAATGGCAATGGGAAGGTCAAACTGTGTACCTTCCTTTTTCAAATCCGCAGGAGCAAGGTTTATAACGGCACGCTTTGCCGGAAATTCAAACCCACTGTTTTTAAGTGCCGCACGCACTCTTTCCTTTGCTTCCTTAACCGTTGTATCGGGAAGTCCAACCACATCAAAAGCAGGCAGACCGTTTGAAAAGTCTGCCTCCACAATCACGCTCTTTCCCTCAAGCCCGCATACTACGCCCGTGTTGACTTTAACTATCATATAAAACATCCTTGCTGTCTGTAAAATATTGCCTTTATTATACCACTAAGATGCTCCAAAGTCAAATCCTGCAAAAATTTTCTTGACTTCCTTTGATTAAAATAGTATAATATTTGAGTATCATTATAAATGTTACGGGGTGTAGCGCAGTTTGGTAGCGTGCTTCGTTCGGGACGAAGAGGCCGCGGGTTCAAGTCCCGCCACTCCGACCATTACGAGTGTTCTTATAGGATTTAAGTATTTCTATGAGAACACTCGTTTTCTATGTAGGTATTCATATATTCATTATGCCTGTTAGTAGTGTGCTATAAAGCTGTTCGCAGCTTTTGTCTAAACTGATAGGCTTTTTATTATGCCTATACATATCTTTGAAAATTTCTACCTGTGTTTTTACATCTCTTGTAAGCCGTGTAACATCAGTTACAACAATTCCCTGAACATCATCATTTTTGATAGCTGCTTTTAACAATTCGCTGTAAGGAGCTATGCCAATTCGTTCTTCCGTTATAACAGATTTTATTGTGTAACCGTTTTGCTCGCAAAAAACTATTACTTTGGCAACCTTTTCAATTACATCTTTGAAATATGCTTCCGAGCTGTTATATCGAAAATAACAAACAATATTCATACCGCAACACACCCCCTTGTATCAAAGTGAACATCTACGCCTTGTCTTGTATGGATTTTAACATTGTTTTCAGGTATCAAATCCATATCAGGAATTTCAAGAGTTCCTATACAAGTATAGTGTATTTTAAGTCTTTGTACTGTCTTGCCGTCAATCTTTTCGGATTGGTAAACCTCAATCTTGTCGATAAGCTCATTCAGCATTTGCGGAGTGAGTTTTTTTGCTCTTGTGTACTTTTGTACCGTAGCAATAAACATATCCGTTGAAACATTTTTGCTCTTGCCATTTGAGATTTCATCTTGAAGTTTTTTCATCTTCTCATTAACGGCTTTTTGCTCGTCTTCATACTTCACGGAAAGTTTCGCAAATCTATCATCAGAGATTTTACCCATTGCGTTATCCTCGTATATCTTTTCAAACAAGATGTCAAGTTCTTTATCCCTTGCCTGAAGTTTTTTGAGTTCGCTTTCCTTGAATTGCATTTCCTGTTCGGCTGCTCTTAATGAGCTACCCATAACAAGTTTCGCAAAAGCATTTTCATACTTTGTAGCAAACCTTGTCAATCTTCGGATTTCTCCAAGCACAACCTGTTCAAGAAAATCAGTACGGATATAATGAGAGGATTCACAAATCTTTCTTTTACCTCTGTTATACCCTGTGCAATTAAAGTATGTAATTTCTTTGTTGCCTTGATTGAAATGAAAATTAAGATTGTTTCCACAGTCCGCACATTTAAGCAAGCCGGAAAACATATTCTTTTCGCCGTCTGCCTTTTTGCGTTTTCTAACCTTTCCTCGTTTTTCTTGTATCTTCTCAAATACAGCCCTTTCAATAATTGGAGGGTTGACATCTTTGAAAACAACAATGTTTTCGGGGTCATTTACAATGCGTTTTTTATTCTTGTATGACTTTGAATACGTTTTAAAATTGATTATATCACCGCAATACTCTTGTGTATTAAGTATTTTTGCGATTGTGGATGAGTTCCAAGCATAAGGATTTTCGTTAATTTTTTTATTAGGCTTCTTTATGCCTTTGCTCGCCCAATAGTGCATAGGTGTTAAAATCTTTTCCTGTTCAAACATTGAGGCAATTTGTTCTGTTCCAAAGCCCTGCAATGTCAAACTAAAAACACGCCTAACAACACTTGCTGCTTCTTCATCAATAAGCCAATGCATCTTATCATTCGGATTTTTCATATATCCATAATATGGAGAAGAAAGCGGCTCACCTGAATTACCTTTAATCTTATTACTAATACGACGTTTTTTACTTATGTCACGCGCATACCATTCATTGAAAAGATTTTTGATAGGTGCAAGTTCATTTTCACCCTCTGCTGTATCAATATTATCTGACACAGCTACAAGGCGTATATCGTGTTCAGGTAAAAATTCCTCTGTCAGTTTTCCAACCTCGATATAGTTTCGGCCTATACGGGAAAGGTCTTTTACAAACAGTGCAGAAGATTTATTATTTCCAAAATCCTCAATCATCCTGATATAGTCAGGTCTATTCATTGTTACGCCGGAAATACCGTCGTCAATATAAATCAATAAGTTTGTATATCCCTTTTCCTTTGCTACCTTTGTAAGCAGCTTTTTTTGATTTCCTATGCTGTAGCTTTCACCCTCTAAATTATCATCCCTGCTTAAACGCAAATATAATGAAGCTGTGGTTTCTCTCTTTTTATTACTTTTCGACTGTCTCATTATTCCTCCTTTCCGACAGTCAAATAAGCACTTACCCTATAAATATTGTAACGCGCTTTTTTTGACTTGTCAGCCTATTTAAATGAAGTTATGCAACTTTTTATTCTTTTTGTGTCATAAGGCGTAGTAAGACAGCCCCCAAGGTTTCAGAATTTTCTGTTTTGAAAATGGGCTCAACAACAAAAGAATTTTTATCAAAATCATAAGTGGTTTTTTCTGTCAAAGAGCTATCGGCTCTATGACAATTCTCGTTGGCTTTAGGGTTAATATTTTCAGCCATAGGCCACACCTCTTTCACCAAAATATCTATCCTAATAATATATATGAAGAAAACGGACGGCTGCCGGCTTGCAGCTCCACAGGGAATTTCACCACTCGGCCCATGCTTGTGGGTGCGCCGCGCAATGCTTTGAGGGCGTTCAACGCGGGAGTATCATTATCCGGTATGTGTGTCATTGCTTGCAGAAAGCCAATCTGCAATTACGGTAGAAATATTTCTCGCTCGTTCCCGGTGGGAAGTCGTGGCATATTTGCCGTAGAGCTCGGCACATACCTTTCGTGTCCGTTTCGTCTATGACGCCCATATCGCAGGGAGTGTTTATCAAAGTTCAAAACATTTAAGGCTTTATTATCAGCCTTTTCAAAACGCACTTTTATAAATGCGCTTTGAAAAGAATAATAATGTTTATTAAAGGGAGCGCGGAAAGGGAACGCGCTCCTTGCATCAGTTATGCCGGGTTGATTTCAAAATCCGAAACAATGCTGCAGATTAGTTTCGATTCAAGACGACGGCGCATTGCTTCATCGACATAGATATACTCATTCCCGAACTCGTCTTTGAGTGTCCGGGTTGCGAGCTTTTTTATGTAGCCGCTGAAATATCCAAGCACAAACGCCAAGTGTTCAGCCTCGCCGCTTATCGCTCCGTCAATGACATTACGAGGCAAATCGGTCAAATGTTTTGCCATTCAAAAGCCCTCCTTTTCCAAAAGTTCTTTTAACTGTTTGAGTGAGCTTATCCGTCTTTTGAAAATGGTTTGCTGTATAGCTCCCAAATGCTCTCCGATTTCCTTATCGGTCATACCGACAAAGTACGAAAGCAGGATAACATCACGCTTTTGCTGTGGTAACGCTCTGACAGCGTCTGCCAACACATTGCCCATAACAACAATTTCCTTGTCCAGCACATTGAAAATATGCTCGTCCTCAAAATATTTGTCGCATACAGACAGCTTGATGATTTCATCACCCGTCAGCTCATTCAGGGATTTTTCTCTTTCTCTTTGTTTTGCATTTTCTCTGTGAATATTCGTTGCTTCGTTTTTAAGCACCCGCAGACAGAATTTGCAAAACTGTTTCGATATACGTATATCATCAGAAGTCATTTTTTCACCTCCTTTCCGGCAAGAAAGTCGGTGTCTTTTGTCCCTTTCACATAATGAACAACAAAAGTGCTGAAAAAACAACCGCACGAATTAAAAAAGTTGAATTATTTGTGTGCCATTATGTACTGCCAAAACCGACTTTGATTTTTCGTTTTGACAGTTTGAGGTGGTGCTCTTACACGACACAGAAAAAAGGCGATACTAACCCCTTGAGCGAGGTTAATATCGCCTTGAATTCTAAAACTATTTATTTGTTTGTTATTTCCGGGGTCATAATATAAATCAGACCTCGATTTCATTTTTATGTCAGTTTATCTTTTGTCAACAATTCACACTCTTTCCAGTAATTTAAAACAATCCTCTGCTGTAGATATACATTTGACAAGTTTACATTTTGCGACAAAAATCAGGAGTAGCGATGTACAGCAGAGGACAGTATGCAAAAGTTTTTAACTGTTTATAAACTTATTTATCTTACACACCACCATACGCACTGAATCCGCCGTCAACGGGAATTACAACACCATTTACAAAGCTTGAAGCATCCTTTGAAAGAAGGAACAAGAGTGTTCCGATAAGTTCCTCTGCCTTTCCAAATCGTCCCATTGGAGTTGCAGAAAGTATTTTATCCGTTCTTGGTGTCGGTGTTCCGTCATCATTAAGTCGGATC
>JAZSET010000076.1:0-30012 GCA_045531795.1 Eubacteriales bacterium
AGGGTGAACCTGGCGAACCTGGTGCAAAAGGTGAAAAGGGCGACAAAGGCGAGCCCGGTGAGCCTGGCGCAAAAGGTGACAAGGGCGACAAAGGCGAGCCCGGTGAGCCTGGCGCAAAAGGTGACAAAGGTGATCCCGGTGAGCCTGGTGAAAAAGGCGAAAAGGGTGACAAAGGTGATCCCGGTGAGCCTGGCGCAAAAGGCGATAAGGGTGACACTGGCGCGAGAGGTTCAAAGGGAGAAGCCGGCAGAGGCATAGATTATATGGAATTCAATTCGGATGGTGAATTGATGGTGTATTACACCGATGGTACATATCAGAATCTTGGAAGAATCCCAACCCCAAATACAGGAAATGGAAGTGGTTCTTCGGATAAACCCGAAGAACCGGAAGAAGATGAAATTTTAACATATTCATTACTTGATGACGGAACATATGGAGTAATGGCAGGTTTAGATGCGGCTACACAGGCAAGTATAACTATTCCTGAAACTTACAATGATATAGCCGTTACACAAATACTGACCGGCGGTTTTGAGAATTTGACTGTTTTACAGTCAATCTCTATTCCTGATAGTGTAACAACAATAAATCAAAATGCTTTTTCGGGATGTGTTTCTTTAACATCGATAACAATACCAAGTAGTGTTACTTTTATTGGTAAAAAAGCTTTTTACCAAAGTGCTTTGACATCTGCGATTTTCGAAAATTCTAATATTACAGGAGCGGGGTCTTGGAAACTATCTGACGGCATCAAGGTTAACCCCAGACTTTATGAGCGTGAATTGCATTCATTCTCACAAGCTTATTATGTTGATTATTCGTTTGGAACGGGCTACATAGTCAAATATTTATGCGATATTACAGATCCTTATGTTGCAGCGCAGGCTTTATCGGCCACAGCAAAAATAACAGAAACAGAGGAATATTTTGCTACAAGTTCAGCATCTCCAACAACTAAAATATCAACTGTAAAAAAAGACCTCTATACAGTGGATTGGTATGTAGAATAAAAAATGTTTAAAATTAGGAGCGGTAAATTTATCGCTCCTATTTTTGTTAAAAAACTCAAGTTGCAGAATGGACATATTAGCTTTTATTGGACAAAGAACAATTTATATTTTAAAATCAAGCCCAATAAATTAAAAATACTTTTTATACGGTCTTACTTTTTAAGGAAACCAGTAATAAGGTTCATTATTACATGCTTGATTTTTTTGTGCTGTTATGATATACTAAATGGGACATAATACATACTGAAAGGAATTGACAAAATGAAGGTTTTGGTAGTAAACGCAGGCAGCTCATCACTGAAGTATCAGCTTTTTGATACAGATAGCGGTGATGTTCTTGCAAAAGGTATATGCGAAAGAATAGGTATCGGTGGCGCTATCACTCACAAAGTTCCGGGGCGCGATACCTATGAAGCAGAAATTGAAATGAAAAATCACACGGTAGCAACACAGATTCTTGTTGAAACACTTTGCTCACCCACACTCGGAGTAATTAAGAGTATGGATGAAATTGAGGCTGTCGGTCACAGAATTGTGCACGGCGGTGCATTTTTAAAGGAAAGCGTGCTCGTTGATGATGATGTGCTCGAAAAGCTTAACGGTTGTCTTGATATTGCTCCTCTTCACACCGCGGCTCATCTTATGGGTATTCACGGATGTATGGAAGCAATGCCATCAAAGCCTCAGGTGCTTGTTATAGACACCGCTTTCCACTCAACAATGCCTCCCGAAGCATACACATATCCGCTTCCCAAGGATTTGTGCGAAAAATATCACATTCGCCGTTACGGCTTCCACGGCACTTCCCACAGATATGTATCTGGCGAAATGATTAAGATTTTAGGCAAACCTGCCGAGGACACAAAGATTATCACCTGTCACCTTGGTAACGGCTCATCTATTTCGGCGGTTAAGGGCGGCAAGGTTATAGATACAAGCATGGGCTTTACACCCCTTGACGGATTTATTATGGGCTCCCGCTGCGGCTCCATTGACCCCGCAATTGTTCCCTTTTTAATGTCAAAGGAAAATATGACTCCCGATGAAATCAACAACTTTATGAACAAGAAGTGTGGATTCTTAGGCGTGTCAGACGGACTTTCAAGCGATTGCCGTAACCTTGGCGAAGCAATTGAAAAGGGAAATGATGACGCAAAACTTGCAATTGATATTTTAACCTATCAGATAAGAAAATATATCGGTGCATACACTGCGGCGATGAACGGACTTGATGCTTTAGTATTTACTGCGGGAATCGGTGAAAACCGTACAGAAATCAGAAAAGCAGCCTGCAAGAATATGGAATTCTTCGGAATTGAGCTTGATGAAAAGAAAAATGATGAAACCAGGCTTCAGAGCGACAATGTCTGCATTTCCACAGAAAACTCCAAGGTTAAAGTTTACGTAATACCCACAAACGAAGAGCTTGTTATAGCACGTGACACAGAAAACATAGTATCAAAGCTTAAATAAACCTAAAACGGAAGTAAAATTCAATGAAAAAAATTGGCACAACCAATACCATAATGCTGTTACTGTCGGCATTTGTTCTTATATGCTACCTGCCGTATCTGATTCTTGTTACCGTTAACAGGGAGTCATTTTTCGCTTGTTTTATACCATTTATGGTAGTTGTAGCGGCAAGTGTGCCCGCCGTTCTTTATATTATAAGGCGAGATAAGTTAAATACTTTTTTAAAGGTGCTGCGGATTATATACATCGCAGGAATGGCTTTCTATTTTGTAACCTTTATTGCTTTTTCGGTGTATATCGGTGTCTGCTCAATTGACAGTGCCGGGGATGTTTCCGAAATACTGGCAGGCGATGACGGCAGCGGTGAGGGTAATGTTATATTTGTTTTTGGTTGCAGAACCTACTATTACACACCAAGCTGGCAGCTTAAAAGCCGGCTCGACACGACACTGACTCTTATGAACGCTCTTCCAGATTCTGTTTGTATTGTATCAGGAGGACAGGGTGAAAACGAGGGTGTTGCAGAGGCTCTTTCAATGCTTGAATATTTAAAGAAAAACGGCATTGACGAAGAGCGCATTTATGTTGAGCCTTATGCTGGAAACACATATCAGAACATTGAGTTTTCTCTTAAAATGATAGAGGAAGAAAAAATAAGCTGTAATCGCATTATCGGCGTTTCGTCGGACTTCCACATTCCCAGAATCAAATATCTTTTTGACTATTATGATGTAGAAGCAGATACAGTTTCTGCTCCCTCAAGAGATTTCGGGCAGTTCTTTATGAGCATTGTCCGCGAATATATGGCATATATCAAGCTGTTTCTTGTCACCACCTTCGACATGCCGCATATACTGTAAAAAAACCTTGGAGGGATTTTTATAAAACCCATCATAATCATTACTCCGCACCACGAAAAAGGTGAAAACAGATTTTCTTCCCGCTTTGCGTATCCTGATGCCATTATAGATTCCGGCGGTATTCCTCTTACCTGCACGCTAAATACAGAGGAAGCTTATATTGATGATTTGTTATCAGTTGCAGACGGTATTATGCTTTCTGGAGGAGACGATGTTGCAACAGAGCTTTACGGGGATATCCGCACAGAAAAATGCGGACCTGTATCAGAACTTCGTGACGAGTTTGAAATCAGTCTTGTAAAAAAAGCTGTTTCCAAAAACATTCCCACCCTCGGAATCTGCCGCGGTATTCAGGTTATAAATGTTGCCTTAGGCGGTACTCTTTATGAAGATATGCCAAGCCACAAGCAAATCACTCCGAACTTTATGCCAAGTCACAAAGTGGATATTTCGGGTGTACTTGAGGGCATTTATCCCAAAGAAGCAAATGTCAACAGCTTCCACCATCAGGCTGTAAAAAAAACTGCACAGAGTCTTGAAATCTGTGCTATCAGTTATGATGGATACATAGAGGGAATATATAAGAAAAATCATCCGTTTTTTATAGGAGTGCAGTGGCACCCCGAGCATATGATAAAAAACGATATAAGTGCAAAAAAACTATTTGCACAATTTGTAAATGAATGTGCAAAATACAGAAAGGAAAAACGAAATGATAAAGGAGCTTGTGCTTAAAAACAGAAGCTATCGAAGCTTTGACAGAAGTGTGAAGATCGAAAAAGAAACGCTTTTAGAGCTCATTGACACGGCAAGAATAACGCCCTCTGCAATGAATCTTCAGCCACTTTCGTATGTGCCGCTTACAGAGATTTATGCTGACAGAATACTTCCCTATACTAACTGGGCAAAAGCACTTAAAAATATGCCTTTGCCGCCACAGGGTATGGAACCCTCTGCATTTATCCTTTTGTGCATTGACAAAAACCGCACACCAAACCCGGCACCCGTTATGCGCGATGTTGGAATAGTTGCCCAGACAATGCTCCTGGCTGCAACCGAAATGGGACTTGGCGGATGTATGATAGGAAGCTTTGACGGTGAAAGTATCAGGAAAGAGCTTTCACTTGATAACAATATTGATGTTCTTTTGTGCGTAGCTCTCGGAAAGCCTGCAGAAACTATTGTACTTGAAGAAATTGACAAAGACAGCAGTATCAATTATTACAGAGATGATATGAATGTACACCACGTTCCCAAACGCAGGCTTGAAGATATTATAATTGATGTGAAATAAAAAAATGTGCAGTTCAGACTGAACTGCACATTTTTATTTCAATAATACCTCAGACACGCAACAACCTTACCAAGTACAATTACCTCATTTACGATAATCGGTTCCATTGTGCTGTTTTCAGGCTGCAGACGGAAGTGTCCATTTTCCTTGTAAAAGGTCTTGACTGTCGCCTCTGCGTCAACAAGTGCGGCTATTATCTGACCATTTTCGGCATAATCGCACTTCTCTATAACTATAATGTCGCCGTCAAGTATTCCTGCCTCTATCATACTTTCGCCTTTTACGCGGAGTGCAAACAAAGCTGAAGCGTCTGCGTGGATATTCGGGGAAACAAAATCAACATATCCCTCAAGATTCTCCTCTGCAAGTATGGGCGCACCTGCCGCTATCTGACCAACAAGCGGTACTTTTCCGTGCGGTGCTCTTGAAGATAAATTCTCTGAGTCCTCGACCTTAAGCGCACGGCTTTTATTGGATTCACGGCGAATCAATCCTTTTTCTTCAAGGCGTTCAAGATAGGCGTGAACCGTTGATGTGCTCTTCCAGCCAAGTGCCGCTGATATATCGCGCACACTCGGAGCAAATCCCTCTGACCTGATTTTACTGCTTATAAAATCATACAGTGCCCTTTCTTTATCGGTAAGCTTCATTATACCCCTCCTTGTACCGAACAAATGTTCGTCAAATAAAGTATAGCATTTATTTTCCCTTTTGTAAATAGGAAGACTGCAATTTTACAATTTATTCACAATTTACATTTTCTCTGCAATACAGGCATAATAATATACTCTTGCAAATTGTATTTAAATGTGGTATTATATAAACAACAATATTTGTTGCAAAGGAGAATTTTAAATTTATGAAAGCGACAGTGTTCGGAACAGGCAGCTGGGGCACAGCGCTCGCTCAGGTGCTTGCAGACAATGGCAACGAAGTTGTTATGTATGGAATCGACGATTTTGAAATAGAAGACATTAACAATCATAAAAACACACGGTATTTTGGCGAACTTGTTCTGGCAAACGGATTATCTGCAACAAAGGATATGAAACTTGCCCTTGACAAGGCTGAGCTTTTGCTTATTGCAGTACCTACAAAATTTGTTGCCTCTGTGCTTGAAGAGGCAAAAAAATATATCAACGGGGATTTACTTGTAGTAAACGCCAGCAAGGGTTTTGACCCTAATACCAACAACCGTATGTCGGAAACACTCAGGCGTGTCATCGGAAACAAAATCAGTTCTCCGGTGGTTTCCGTAATCGGACCAAGTCACGCAGAAGAGGTAATCGAAAGACGGCTCACCTCAATTTGCGCCGTTTCTACAGATGAAACTGCCGCAAAAAAGATTCAGGAGATTTTTTCCAACAGTTATCTGAGGCTTTATGTGAATACTGACGAAATCGGTGCCGAATACGGTTCTGCAATGAAGAATGTAATTGCACTTGCCTCGGGTATGCTTGCAGGGCAGGGATATGGTGACAATGCAAAAGCTGCGCTTGTTACTCGCGGTCTTGCGGAAATGACAAGGTATGCTATGGTAAAAGGCGGCAAGAGTGAAACACTTATCGGCCTTACGGGAGTGGGCGATCTTGTTGTTACCTGCTTCAGCGAACATTCAAGAAATTACCAGGCGGGATATTTTATAGGCAGTCACAATGGAGTAGAAGAATTTTTTAAGCAAAACACAAAGACTGTTGAGGGTATATATTCCTGCAAGGTTGTTTATGAGGATTTAAAAAATTATGATATTGAAATGCCGATAACAACCGAGCTTTACAAGATTCTTTTTGAAAACAAAAGTCCCAAGGAAGCCCTTGCAGATATAATGTCAAGGCCCCTTAAAAACGAAAGAAAATAATTTTTTAAAAATATGTGAGTGTTTTTTTGTGTGTAAGCTACTAAAGAGTGGTCTGAAAGCTTTCACTTACACACAAAAAATCAAAGGAGACAGCTTTGACACCTGATACTCAAAACTTATTACAAAAAGAACAGACAAAACAAAAAAGACTACCTGAGCTTTCATACCTCAATGTACTGTTTTGTATTATGGTGATATGTGTACACATTCTCTCCGAGCCTGTAACAATGCTTGACAAACTTTCAATTCAGTATTTTGTAACATATACTCCCTGGAAGCTTTTTCAGTTTGTAACTCAGGGCTTTGTATTTTTAAGCGGGCTCAAACTTTTTATAAAAGACCGTTCAGATATGAACGCAGGCAGATTTTATCTTGAAAGAGCAAAACGGGTTTTGCTTCCCTATCTTTTATGGGTAATTATTTATTACCTTTACTTTATATGGATAGGCTGGTACAGTTTTTCGCTTAGTGAATTATTTCACTACATCATTGCAGGAGACCTTGTAGCACACTTCTATTTTGTGATTATAATTGCGCAGATGTATCTTCTGACTCCTCTTCTTGCAAAACTTTTCAAGAAGTGTTCGGTCTATATAATTCTCGTGTATTCACTTTTTATTTCTGTTCTGTTCGGTCAGTACCTGCCGCATGTACTGTCGATTATATCACCGGACATTAACCTCTGGTACAACGACAGACTTTTTACCACATACATATTTTACTTTATCGCAGGTGCGGCTGTAGGAATAAACTACGATATTGTAATCTGCAAACTCAGAGAAGCAAAAGCGCTTATATATTCATCGTTTGTATTCTTCTCACTTGCAAATCTTGTTTTATCCTACATCAGTATAAGCGCAAAAGCGTACATACATTGGTGCGACACTCTGCATTTTGCATATTCGGTATCGGCTATACTTGCATCCCTTACCTTTGCAAAAGGCTTTGCAGATAAGCACAAAAAACTGCCGAAACCGATATCCAGTTTTATAAAAGCGGCAGATTCCTCAAGCTATATGCTTTACCTGTCCCACATTCTTGTAATTCTGATAGTCAGACTCCGGCTCGACAATGCAGTTTCCGACATTGGCATAAGACTTTTGGTCACTGTTTTTGCACTTGCACTTTTCACAGTAGCAGCAAGTATTATCTGGACTTACCTGAAGAAGACAGTAAAGTATAGACGGATATGAATATAAATTTCATCATCCGGAAAAAATATATTAAACATCGCACAATGCGAAAGTATGCCCCAAGGGCAAAAAGGAGAACATTATGAAAAAATTACTTGCACTTTTACTTGCACTTTTGCTTGTAGCTGCAACATTTGCAGGCTGCGGCAAAAAGAACGATGAAACAACTCTTGACACCGAAACAGAGTCAGGAAACGAAATCATTGAAGACACAAACGAAGAAGATAATTCGGGTAACTTCCCAAAGCCTGAATTTACAACCGATATTGAACTTGTTGAAAACAAGCCCGATGCCCAGACAAACGATGTTGCTCTCGAAGACATTCATACAGCAGTCAGAGAATTACTCGGCGAAAACTATCTTCCCTCTATGCCTCTTGATAACGAATATCTCAAAGAGACCTATGGAATTCAGCCCGAATGGATTGAAAACTTTATTGCCGAAATTCCTATGATCAGCTTCCACGTTGATACATTCATTGCAATCAAGGCTGTTGACGGCCAGGCTGACAATGTTGAAAAGGCTTTAAACGACTACTGCGCATATGTTAAGGAAAATTCACTTCAGTACCCTGCAAATGTTCCCAAGGTTAACGCTTCCAGAGTATACAGAGCAGGCAATTATGTATTCTATATAATGCTCGGCGTTATTCCCGAAGAATATATGGATGACGAAAACGGTGCCTATAACTTCTCAGTTCAGAGCAACGAAAATGTTATTGCAAAGATAAACGAGCTCTTAATAAAGTAATATAAGGCGGGCTCCAAATACAATGATTATTGTGCCGGTCAACATACGACCGGCACTTTCTTTTGAAAGGTACGGTACACAAAATGGTATTCAGCAGCATTGTTTTTTTGTTCAGATATCTGCCCTTTGTGCTTTTGCTATATTTCATAGCACCCAAAAAAGCTAAAAATTTAATACTTTTTGCAGTAAGTCTGCTTTTTTACGCATGGGGCGAGCCTGTGTATGTGGTGCTGATGCTGTTTTCAACCATTGTTGACTATACACACGGTATTCTTGTGGACAAATACAAGCGCGAGGGCAAACATAGCGCTGCAAAAGCGGCACTTATTTCATCGGTTATAATAAATCTTGCCCTGCTCGGCTTCTTCAAGTACACGGGATTTTTTGTTAACAACATAAATTCACTATTCGATCTTTCCATTCCATTCAAAGGCGTTGCGCTTCCCATTGGTATCTCTTTCTATACATTCCAGACAATGTCGTATACGATTGATGTTTACAGAGGGGCAGCACCTGTACAGAAAAACATCATTTCCTTTGGTGCGTATGTAGCACTGTTCCCTCAGCTTATCGCAGGCCCTATAGTGCAGTATAAAACCATTGCAGAGCAACTTGATGAGCCTATTATCAATACCGATATGTTCGCAAGCGGTGTGGTGCGTTTTGTTTCGGGACTTGGAAAAAAAGTACTTCTTGCAAATACCGCAGGAGAAATTTTCGACTCGCTGACAGCGGGATCCATGGGTGATTTGTCTGCCCTCGGTGCGTGGATTGCAATTCTTGCCTATACATTCCAGATTTATTTTGATTTTTCGGGATATTCGGATATGGCAATAGGTCTTGGCAGAGTGCTTGGATTTAAATTCCTTGAAAACTTCGACCACCCGTATATGTCAAAAAGTGTTACCGAATTCTGGAGACGATGGCACATATCTCTCGGCAGCTGGTTCAGGGATTATGTATATATCCCCCTGGGCGGCAACCGCACAACAAAATCAAAACATATAAGAAACATTCTTATTGTGTGGTTACTCACAGGTATATGGCATGGTGCAAACTGGAACTTTATGTTCTGGGGACTCTATTACGGAGCGCTTCTGCTCATAGAAAAATTCTTTCTGGGCAAATGGCTTAAAGCACTTCCCTCTTTTGTGCAACACCTTTACACAATGCTCATTGTTGTTTTCGGCTGGGTATTCTTCGTATTTGAATCAAATGCCGATATTTTTGGATTCTTTGGCGCAATGTTCGGTGCAAACGAACTGTGGGACAAAACCGCGCTTTATACGCTTGCAAACAATCTGATCTTATTTGTAATATTTACTTTTGCTTCAACCGATTTACCCGTAAAACTTGCAAAAAAACTGTTTGATGACGAAAAAAAGCCTGTGCTTATGACCGCAGGCAAGCTCGTTTTTATGGCAGTGATCCTCGTAATATCTACAGCTTTTCTAGTAAACTCAACCTACAATCCGTTCTTGTATTTCAGATTTTAAGAGAGGAGGAATATTGTTATGAAAAAATCTAATATTACCGTGATAGTATTCTTTGTTGTGGCAATAGCATTTTTGTCAGTGGCAAGTATGGTAAACCCCGTAAGAGAATACTCTGAAAGCGAAAACCGGGTCCTTGCACAAATGCCCGACTTCTCTCTTAAATCTGTTTTTGACGGCAGTTTTACAAAAGACTATGAAAGCTTTGTAACAGACCAGTTTGTCTGGCGTGATTTGTGGATTAAAATCAAATCCGGTGTTGAAAGAACAATGGGCAAAACTCTTTCAAACGGTGTTTATTTTGCAGATGACGGATATTTTATAGAACACAAGTCAGACAGTGACATAGACAGCGAGCTTCTTGATAAAAACATCGGATTTCTTGAAAACCACGTCAAAAAGATGTCTGAGGTAATTGACGGAAAAGTGCTTGTATCAATCGCTCCCACGGCATCTGTGATATTAAAAGACAAGCTTCCGCCTCTCAATGATGAATACGACTTCGACACAAAGCTTGATTATGTACGCGACTCACTTGATGAAAACTTTGTTGATTTAAGGGATGCTTTATATGAAAGCCGTGAGGAGTATATTTTCTACAGAACAGACCATCACTGGACAGGTGAGGGTGCATATATTGCATACCGGGAAATAGCAGAAAAGCTTGGTTTTACGCCCCTTGACGAAAGTGAGATAGAAAAAGAAACCGTAAGCACAGACTTTCTGGGCACTGTTATTGCAAAACTCAATATAAAAACCGAACCCGACACCATTACAAGCTATAAGCCCGGAAACAACACCGTCGAAAGTGTAAACTACAATCTTGGTGCAAAGGTAACAGATACACTTTATAGCGACGAAAAACTGCAGACACGCGATAAATACGCATATTTTCTCGGAGGCAATGATGCTCTGATTGAGATAAACACTTCCGTAGATAACGGCCGCGTGCTTATGCTTGCCAAGGATTCTTTCGCCAACTGTATGATTTCGCTTTTAACTGCTCACTTTGAAAAAATATATGTTGTTGACTTAAGATATTTTAATCTTGGTCTTGTAGAATACACAAAAACTCTCGGAGATGTTACAGACTCACTTGTGCTTTATAACATTTCCGGATATGCCGACGACAGGTATGCTTTCAAGCTTGCAAGATAAGTCTTTACAGAAATAGTAAATAAAATATAAAAAATTATTGTCACCACTTGAAAAAAGCAATATTATGTAATATAATTGTTTAGTAATGATAAAATAACGGAGGAGTCAGAAAATGAGCGGACTTCACATTATAGACCATCCTATGATTCAGCACAAGCTGACAATTATGAGAAGCAAAAAAACAGGAAGCAAGGATTTCAGAGAGCTTCTTAATGAAATTGCAATGTTTATGGGGTATGAAATTACCCGTGACCTGCCACTTAAGGATGTGGAAATTGAAACTCCTATGTCAAAGATGACAGCAAAAACAATTGCAGGTAAAAAACTTGCTATTGTGCCTATTCTCCGCGCGGGACTCGGTATGGTTGACGGACTTTTAAGTCTTGTACCCGTTGCAAAGGTAGGCCATATCGGTCTCTACAGAGATCCCGCTACTCACGAGCCGATAGAATACTATTGCAAACTACCCTTTGATATTGAGGACAGAATTGTAATAGTCGTTGACCCGATGCTTGCAACAGGCGGTAGTGCTTCGGACGCAATTCGTTTGCTCAAGGAAAAGGGCTGCACACATTTAAGACTCGTTTGTCTTGTAAGTGCACCCGAGGGTGTAAAAAAGGTGCTTGAAGATCACCCCGATGTTGATATTTTCACAGCAGCACTTGACGAGAAGTTAAATGAGCACGCATATATTCTCCCCGGACTCGGAGATGCTGGCGACAGACTTTTCGGCACAAAATAAATAATAATTTCAAGGGTGTGTTGCAGTGCAATATACCCTTGCTTGGTTAAAAATATGCGTACATTATATGTGAAAAAAAATGACGCCGGGCAAAGACTTGACAAGTTTATAACCAAAACCCTGAAGGCTTTTCCCATGTCACTATTATATAAATCAATACGAACTAAAAAAATAAAAGTAAACCGCAAAAGATGCGAGGCAAATTATATTTTGTGCGAGGGAGACAGCATAGAACTGTTTATTTCCGAGGAATTTTTTGAAGAAAATGCCACGGAAAATGCTTTTATGAAATTAAAGCCCTCAATAGATGTGATTTACGAGGATGAAAATATTCTTCTTGTAAACAAACAGCCCGGCCTTATCGTTCATTCGGATGAAAACGAAGAGGTTAACACCTTAATCGGTCACATCAAGGCTTACCTTTACAGAAAAGGCGAGTATAATCCCGAAAACGAGCAATCTTTTGCGCCCGCCTTATGTAACCGTATAGACAGAAATACCGGCGGTATTGTTCTGGCGGCAAAAAATGCGGCTGCTCTCAGATTTTTCAATGAAAAAATCAAGCTCCGCGAGCTTGACAAATACTATCTTTGTGCGGTCCACGGAAAGTTGCCGAAGCGCGAGGATACGCTTGTCGGATACTTAAAAAAAGACGGAGATGCAAATCTTGTTGATATCAAATCAAAAAGCGCCCGCGGTTATAAGGAGATAATCACCAGATACAAGGTCCTTTGTGAAAAAGGAGATTTGTCACTGCTCGAAATCGAACTTATAACCGGAAAAACACATCAGATACGAGCACATCTTTCGTCAATAGGTCACCCTTTGCTTGGTGACGGCAAGTACGGAATAAACAAGGATGACCGTAAAAAGGGCTATGCTTATCAGGCTCTTTATGCATATAAGCTTTGTTTTTCGTTCAAAAAAAGCGGTAATGAGTTTGACTATTTATCGGGTCAGACTTTTACCTGCGACAATTCAAAAATATATTTTTTAAAAGAATTTTCAAAAGGCGATGGTAAATAAATGTCAGCAATAAAAACCAAGAGAGTGGAACGCAAAATTTCACTTCTGACCAATGTAGCTATATGGATTATATCATCAATAGTCCTGAATTTAATACTTGAAATACTGCAAAGACGCTCTCTTTCTGACGCCTTTGTACATATGTTTACAAGAGGGCATATATTTCTTCTTAACACAGCAATAATCCTTTTGTGTACATCTTTTATGCTTATAGTGAAAAGAAAGATATTTGCTTTTGTTCTACCTGCATTTATCTGGATTGTTGTCGGGGTGACGAATACAATACTTCTCTCTTTCAGACCCCTGCCTATTTCCTTTTCAGACTTCAGACTCGCAGGCGAAGCGCTGGAGATAATGCCCACATATTTCAGTATTTTTGAAATTATACTTATAGCTCTTGGTATAATCGCCGCAATAGCGGGAATAATTCTTGTATTCTTTTTGACTCCACGATATGACAGCGGATTAAAACGCAGCTTATGTGTATTTATTCCTGTTATTATTATACTTGTGACTTTAGCGGTTCTTATTCACACCTTTGACTTTTTGCCGAGAGGCAATGAAACACCAAATGAATACTACGAGCGCAACGGATTTGTGTATAACTTCTATAAAAGTGCCGGTACCACAGGAGTTAATACACCGCTGAATTATCCGGAGGGCAGTGTTGAAAAACTTATCAGAGAAATAGAGTCATCAGACTCAGACATAACCGAATACAAGCCAAATGTAATTGTCCTGCAGCTTGAGTCATTTTTTGATATGAGCTGGATGCATGGCGTTGAAACAAGCGAAGATACAGTACCTAATTACAGAAAGATCAAAGAAGAGGGTGCAAGTGGATATCTTTTTGTTCCCTCATACGGCGGCGGCACATCAAATGTAGAATTTGAAATACTGACAGGTATGAATCTTGACCACTTTACGATAGGTGAATCGCCGTACTATACCCTGCTTAACAAAAATGTACTCACAGACGCAGTCCCCTTTAATATGAAAAAGCTCGGATATACTGCTCACGCAATACACAATTACAATGCCCTTTTCTATGAGCGGAATATAGCATACAACAATCTCGGATTTGATACATTTACTTCTGTTGAATATATGAATGATTTATCATTTAACAGCCAGGGCTGGACACGCGATGATGTACTGACAAAAGAAATTATCACAGCCCTTGATTCAACATCTGATAAGGACTTTGTGTTTACCGTATCCGTACAGGGTCACGGACCTTATCCCGAAAAGGTATCAAAGGATGAATTCCCTGAGTATATTGAAGTAAAAGCGGATAATCTCACCCCGGAAAGACTTGCGGGTCTGACATATTATGCCTGCACCGTCAGGGAAATGGATAATATGCTCGGTGATTTAATAAAGGCACTTGAAGAATATGACGAAAAATGTGTACTTGTAGTATATGGCGACCATCTGCCGGCAATTGACTTCAGTGTAAACTATTTAAGCGCACCTAACGCATATACAAGCGAGTATGTTATCTGGTCAAATTACGGCCTGACAGGAGAGGACAAAGACCTTGAAACATATCAACTTCTTGCACATGTAAAGGATATGACAGGTCTTGAAGAGGGTATTCTAACCAAATATCATCTGAACTATTCTTCAAGAGAAGATTATCAGGACACACTAAAGCTCATTGAATTTTCAATGACAAATGATGAAAATGCTACACGAGACGGCGAAATTCGCTTTTCATCTCACCCCGTAAAAATTAACGGAATCAGTATAAACAACCACAAAATAGAAGTGAGTGGAGAAAACTTCACCCCCTGCAGCAAAATCGCAATAGGCGACAAGATTCTCGACACCACTTTTGCTTCTCCCGAATTCATATATGCAAAACCAGACACAGACTTTTCGCCAGATGATATCAAGGTATATATGATGACCCGTGACGGCAATGATATACTTGAAACTATTGAACATTAAGTCAAAAACAAAACACAGGTCTTTGGGACCTGTGTTTTTCTTTTCAATTATTTATAAAGCTTTTCAAGAGCCGCAATTTTTACGCAAAGACATAATATCTCGCTTGCGAGCTTTAACTCTTCATTCGGCGGGAAAGTCGGTGCTATTCTGATGTTTCTGTCAAAGGGATCCTTTCCATAGGGGAAAGTTGCACCCGCCTTTGTCAGTGTAACTCCGAGTTCGCTTACAAGCTCATAGACTCTCTTTGCACAGCCACTCAGAACATCAAGACTTATGAAATATCCTCCTTTGGGAGAATTCCAGTTAGCGATATTTGTTCCCTCAAGTTCCTTTTCAAGTGTTTCAAGCACAATATCAAATTTCGGCTTTATAATCTGAGCGTGCTTTCTCATATGCTCAAGTATTCCGTCGGCATTCTTAAAATACTTTACATGACGCATCATATTGATTTTGTCGTAACCAATGGTCTGAACTGTCATTACTTTTTCAATTTGCGCTATGTTCTGTTCGCTTGACGCCATTATTGCAACGCCTGAACCCGGGAAAGAAATTTTAGAGGTAGACGCGAAGTAATTTATCATATCAAGATTTCCGCATTTCTCTGCCTCTTCAAAAATATCAAGAAGCTTTATCTGGTTATCAACATCAAAGTCGTGTACAGCATATGCGTTGTCCCAGTAAATTCTGAAATCCTTTGCCGCAGGTTTAAGAGAAGCAAATCTTCTTACAGTATCGTCTGAATAAACCACGCCGCAGGGATTTGAAAACTTCGGTACACACCAGATACCCTTTATGGCAGCGTCAGTTGCAACATATTTTTCAACCATATCCATATCGGGACCGGTATTGGTCATTGCAACCGGAATCATCTCAATACCGAGAGACTCGCATATAGCAAAGTGTCTGTCATAGCCGGGAGCGGGACACAAGAACTTCACCTTATCAAGCTTTGCCCAGGGAGTGCTGCCGTTAACACCGTAAAGCATAGAGCGGGCAACTGTATCGTACATAAGGTTGAGGCTTGAGTTTCCTGCAACAATTATTCTGCTTTCCTTAATACCGAGAAGCTCTGCAAAAAGTCTTTTCGCTTCGGGAATTCCGTCGAGGATTCCGTAGTTACGGCAGTCAAAGCCGTTTTCGGATTTACAATCGGTATCGTTTGCGATTACATCAAGCATACCCATTGTGATATCAAGCTGATCCTTTCCGGGCTTTCCTCTTGACATATCAAGCTTTAATGAACGAGCCTTATATTTTTCAAACTCGGCATTTAAACGTGCTTTTTCCCTGTTTGCTTCTTCCTTGTTTAAATTCAGATAGTTCATATAATATTCCTCTGCAAATACAAAAATGCAAGTTGATTTTTGAAAAAATTGCAAAAATCAAGTCTATTTGCATTATATTATACCCCAAATCGCCAAAAAATGCAAGAAAAAAATGCACGAAATTTCATAATTCGCAAGGATTTTTTTGTATATGTAGTAGAAAAACTATGGTTTCCAGCCTATTTATCGTCTTTATCGCCGTTTGTTTCTGTCTTTTTTATGCTTTGAACATGCTGGGTTCTTTTTTGAGGCATAACCCTGCCGTTTACAATCCTGACGCCTGTATCCTGAAATGTGTTTTTAGTCAACGGTCTCGCGCTTCTCGTTTCAGATTTACTTTGCGGCATTTTGGCCCCTTTTTTCTTTTTATGCCGTCTGGATATTATTTTCTTATCCTTTAAAAATCCGATAATTCTTGATCTGGTTTTGCCGACTATTGCTTTTATTTTATTTTTTGCAGTTTTATTTACATTTATAAATATCAAAAGTACAGCAACGGCAGCTACCACCAGTATTACAACAATTGTGATTATTATACTGAGCAATGTTGAAAGACCTGTACGATTGTGTATGCTGACACTTTCAAGCCACAGCCCGTATTCTCCGCTTACAACAGAATCCGAACCCGGCTTATATAACAGCTTAACTGTGTCGGCCCTGCCGTCTGTCAGTTTTACAAAATCACTGATTTTAAAAGTAAGCTCTGCTGTGCTGTTTGATGTAATCTGCGCTACTCCCTCAAATGAATATGCGGGAATATCATAATTATCAAGTCTGAGCATTACAGTCAGCGTCTCATCATTCGGTGTGACAGGCTTGAATTTTATACTTATATACTCAGCTTTTTCAAGTGAAACATCCTCAAGGCTGCAGGAAATACCCATATATGCTTTTGCAAAAGCGGGCTTTTGCGATGAGTAAAGCATTGTTGTATATTCGTTTTCATTTACAGGTCTGAGTTCCACAAATGACGAACTGTCTGACGGATAAAAGCCATACATTTCCCCGCTTGTAAGGTCAAACAGGGTATTTTCACTGTACGCGGGGGGAATATCCGCTTTAAGCATCGATACTGCTTCTGTTATGCTTTTTTTACTTTCGCTCTTATAGTCCCCGGCATATTTATTGAATATATCATTACCGCTGAAAGCGCGTGCCATATCAAGGCCTAATGCGTTATTTGAAGTATCCGCATTTCTGAAAATATCATATATTGGCTTTTTGCTTTCGGGAACAAGAGGAGACAATGCATTCGATGACCACAGTCCCAACTGTACCGGTTCTGCAGGGTGGTCAACATGACGGTAATAAATAAAGGCATCAATATATGGATTCTGTTCCGCTATTGCATAGGCAAGGGCATAGGCTCCTGCCTGACAGTCACTGTTTTTGGCGTCATCAATGTTTCCGTTGATTCCGAACTCGCTTATTATGATATCACGGACTTCTGTGTCATATGTAAGCTCACCCTGACTCATATAGTCGGTTAACACATCAAGGTTCTTCATTGTCAGATACTTTGTATCAATACTGTCTATAGCAAGTTCGTCTTCCCAGAACTGCGTGTTTGACGGGTCAGACGGATATGGATTTATTGCAAGAGCCCAGTCGATTTCCCCTCTGCTCTGTATTTTTCCTGCAAATGCAGACAGCAAATCCCTTGCCCCATAGTCTGTGCTGTATTCTGAAGAGTTAAACACATTTGAAACAGATACAAACACCCTGGCGTTTGCATATTTGCTTTTTACTGCGCTGTGAAGCATTCTGAAAGCGCTTTCGTAATAGTTTACATATTCTTCAAAGCTAACCTCACCAATATTGTTCCAGGTTCCTCTGGCATTTATCTCATAGCCTAATATGTAAGCGGGGACAAAGCCGTTTGCAGCATTTTCGCCCGAGTATCGCTCAGCCATATATTCACAGAAAGCAATAAAAAGGCGGGCGGATTTTACGGTAGTTGTATTTATGGCAAAGAGGGAGGCAGATGTGTTTTCCCTGTCAAGATAAAGAAAATCGAGTTCACTGTTTTCGCTCTTTCCGAGAACAATGTTGAAATACACATTCATTCCTGCTTCTGTCATCGCTTTTACACGGTGGTCAAGCAAGGCAAGCTTATCCTCGTAAAAATAGAAAGTCTGGCCGTATAGGGTATGGGAAATTGTGTTTTCCCTCTGTACGGGGGATATATAATCTTCAATTTCCACACTTATAATTGTATGAGCACTTCCGAGATATTGTGCATCTGATCCTATTTGCGCACACAGTCCCTTTTTTGTTGACCTGTGTGGATAATCTGCAGTATTTTCAGCAATATCACTGATGTTTTCTATGTATTTCTCATCAGAAATACGGGTGTATGTACCGTCTTCGTTTTTTATTGCAATTACAAATGAAGAATATATCATCTGCTTACTGAAAGCAAGCTCCATTTTAAAGTTGTTTTCTGCTTTCAGAGTACCCCTCGGAGAAAGTTCGCCAAGCTCTCTCTCTCCCGGCATAAGCTCAAACACGAAAACATCCCGGTCTCTGTTTTCTTTTACAAACTCCGCGTCAAAGGCGGCATTTATTGTCAAGGTGTTCTTTTGTGTGTTTATCCGCACAGAGTCAATTGTGCAAACAAAGGAATCTGCCGATGCAAGTATCCCTGATGTTAAAATCATTATGAAAACCATTGCAGAGATAACAAAATGTCTGAAATATTTATTCATAAGAGTCTTCCCCCTCTGTTTTCTTCTGTCAATGTAATTATACTACAATAATATGAACATTTCAAATACAAAAAATCTCCGTCAGACGACGGAGATTTAAAACTACTCTGCAATAACCTTTTCTATTTCGCATACATACACCCAATGGTAGTCATCCGTGGGATAAACCTGTCCGGGTATAGTTGTATCTATAAATTCTTCTTTTGTAAGTCTTGTTTTATAAAGCTTTTTCACTTTCATCACAAGCTTTGCTCCCTTGAAATATACACATGAATCAAGCTCTGCAGGCAGAAGTCCCGCTTCTTTGATTTTATCACAGTCACGGCCGCTTTTTCTGCCACACAGAGTAAGCGCCTTTCTGTAGCTTTCGGGGTAAAAACTCAATGTAAAGGATTCGCACTCCTCACAAAATTCATAGGTATATCTCTGAGGACGGATAAATACAAAACAAACATTTTTATTCCACAGTACGCCAAGTCCTCCCCAGCTTGCAGTCATTGTGTTTACCGCGCCGTCTTTTTTCTTTGCTGTTATAAGCATCCAGTCAGATCCTATCAGCGAAAAAGTGTTGTTATTTATGTCGCAAGGTTTGATTTCTCTCATAACTCACAGGCTCCTTTAATGATTTTGTTGCTTGTTGAAATTATATACTATTTTAACTCAAAAGTCAACAAACACTGTTTTTCATACAGTAAGCAGTGTATGCATATATTACTATAAGGTATGAGTAAAGGAGGCTTTTTATGAGAGCTAAAATCAAATCGGCAGTTTTATGTATGTGTCTGACCGTAACGGCACTTACTTTAATGAGATACGGAAATGACGGTGCTCACATACCTGCACTTGATTATACCGAGTCAGCAAAGGCTGTATTATATATGACCGACGAAGATGAACTGTATTGTTCTGCAATCAGTTATCACAGTGCAAACAACATTGTGTATTTTCAGGAAAACAGCACGGAAATTTCCGTAAACTACCCGCAGGCGTATGCAGAAAAAACTTACGATGTGCTTCCTCCCGCAGTAAAACCGCCGCAGAATGGGATTGAGGTGTTTGGTGAAAATAATTGAACTGATATTCCCGAGTCTGCTGGCAGTTATGGTCCACGAAGCAGGACATCTTTTTATGATGCTTTTACTTGGTGTCAAATTCTACAGTGGCAGGTATTCTCTGTGGGGAATTAAAATAACGGCTGATTATATGAAAAGCTCCTATACAAAGGAGCTTTTTGTGTCTGTGTCAGGCTCGCTTTCAAACCTTGTGTTTGCCACTATGCTTTTTTCTGCCGGCAAAAATGAATATGGATATGCAATGATTGCATACGGAGCATTCAACCTGTTGCCTGCAGACTTTCTTGACGGAGGAGAAATCCTGAGACTTATTTTGCAGATGCTTAAAGCAGACGACTATCTATCATCGCAAATATGTCATTATACAAGTGGCTTTGTTACAGTAATACTGTGGATTTTATCGGTATATATTGCAATAAAATACAACTCTGCAACTATACTGATAAGCGTATTTTATATGATATTTATATCTTTTTCCCAAGAAGATACTTGACTGAAAGCCGAAAATAAGATAGAATTATTACATACGGATAATTACAGACAGCAGGTGAAAAAATGATCAGAAGTGAAGTTTTTGATATATCGCGCTTTTCTATTATGTCAGAAGCAGTGCTTGCGGCAAATGATAAGGGTAAGATACTATACAAAAATCCCATTATGAAAAAATTGTGCTATGGCTCATTGTTTGACAGCATAGATGTCCCGGATACAAAAAACGAACTTGTGCGCGGGCAAATAAGCAACGGCAGATTCGGACTTGATTTTGATTTTTGCAGCATCAATCTGTTCGGAGAGAGAACAGTGATCGGCACTTTTGCGGGATTTGACAAAGATGTGTTCCCTGTCCTTCTGAATGAACAGATATACACACATCTCAGGACCTTTAACTCGGATATTTCTGTACCGGTTTTCGGCGGAAGAGTTGTAAAGAGTCAAGTTGACCGGTCTTTCCCTCACGATGCAAAAGTTTATATATCTGATTTTGAGATAGGGTACTTTTGTCTTGATGACATTACGGCAAATACGATATATGAGATAAAAGAACGGCTCTCTCCTTTTGGCTATAAAATAGACACAGATATTATGTCTGCCTGCAACCCCGTCTGCAATTTGAGCCTTTTTGACTTTGCTCTTGTTCTTGAGCTTTTGCTCCTTTCGCTGCTCACACTTTCTTCAAGCAGAAATGCAAGGGTGTTTGTGTCCGAAAACGGCAAAAATTGCAGTGTTACAGTCGAAGTACCCCGCACAAACTCTGCGGGAAGTATCAGAAAAAGCCCCGAAACACTTTTTAGTGATAACTCCAAAGAGAAAGCGGTTATTGACTCAATAATGAAGTTTTGTGCTCTCTATTCCTGGAAGCTTATAGCAAGGGAGAGCAAGGATAGTCTTGCGATAGCATTTATCCTGCCTGCAGTAAGTCACGAAAAACACAAATTTAGAAACGAAGATGATAAGGATATAAAACGGATAATCAAAGAGGCAACGAGTCTTCTTGATGATGAAATCAGAAAGTTGTCAATATGATGCAAAAAATATGCACAGATGTCTGTGCATATTTTTTTGCGTTATTTAAGTAGTTTTTCCAGCATAAGCTCTACGCCTATATACTTACGGGCTTTTTCAAGAACTTTTCCGGCGTCTTCGGTTTCTGTTTTCTTTTTTACAGCTCTGATAAGCAGGTTTTTGGGCGTATCATCGGGCGTTACAAGTTCAATAAGATCAACCTTGTATGAATATGCTTCAAGAGTTTTTGCTCTCAGTGAGTCTGTCAGATTTTCACACAGCTTCTGAGCACTCATAGAGTGGTCAAGAACAAAAGAGAGATCGTTTCTTGCTTCTTCAGACATATTTTTTACATTAGCAAAAAGCTCGTGATGGCAACAAGGTGTTGACAATATCATTCCGGCCCCCGATTTTATTGCGTGAGCAAGTACAATATCGGTTGCCGTGTCGCAGGCGTGCAGTGACACAACCATATCAGGCTTGTTGCTTAAGCCGAGAGTGCCGATGTCTCCGCAGATAAACTTAAGCCCTCTCATATCTGAAGCTTCAGCCACATTATTACAGTACTCTATAACATCCTGCTTTAAGTCAGCACCTATCATTTCCACCTGAAGTCCAAGTATTCTTTCAAGATAGAAATAAAGCGCAAATGAGAGGTAGCTTTTGCCGCAGCACAAATCGTAAACGAGTATGTGTTTTTTGCTTTTTAATAACTCCGCAGAACTATCAACAATTTCAAGGAATCTGTTGATCTGGCGGTATTTTGACTGCATTTTATCGTGAATTCTGCCGTTTTTATCGCATATTCCAAGCTTTTGCAGAAATTTTTCTTTCAGATAATTATCAAGAATGTAATCCTTTTGACGGTTGTGACTGATGGGGGCAATTTTTATCCCGCCGGGCTTGATTTTGTTACCTATATATACTGTTCCCGACTTTGAGATCTTGACTTCGCATTCTCCGGCAGTGGTCAGAATATTTGTCTGCATAAAGTCATCAAGCGCCATCCCGGCAAGCTGTTCATACGCTTTATCAAGAGGAATGTTTGTGTGCAATGCCTTATTGTCTTTTGTAAAGGTTTCAAGCTGAAAAAATTTCCCGTTTTTCCCCGACACAACAATTGCCGTGCGCTTGAGTATATTCTTGTCACGGGACTTTGAAAAAACAATTTTCCTGAGGGTACTGTTTTCTGCCGCACTTTCTATAATATCGGCTATCTTTATAAGATTTGTGTCCATAAGCTTCTCCGCAAAATATCATTATCTTATATACTATCACATTGTGCTAAAAAAATCAATAGACCTAACTTATTATCAACTTTGCCGGACTTAATCAATGGTAGTATACCATCATTCATGGGATAAATAGCAGAAAAGTATTGACAACAGGAAATTTATGTGATATAATCAAATTCGGTATGGCATACGAAAGTATGTCCTCCTTACCGTGCATAAATTTTTTATCAGTGGTGATGCGCGGTCTAAAGTCCACAAGGAGGTGTAAAAATGGCTAACATCATTTCATCCTACGAAACCATGTTTATCGTTGATATGTCAAACGGCGAAGAGGCTGTAAAGGCTCTCGTTGAAAAGTTTACTGACCTTATCGCGAAAAACGGTACTGTTGAAGAGGTGAACGAATGGGGAAGCCGTAAGCTTGCTTACCCTATCAATGACCTTAACGAAGGTTATTATGTAATCGTTAACTTCAAGAGTGCTCCCAGTTTCCCGGCTGAGCTTGAGCGTATCTTCGGCATTACCGAAGGCATTATGCGTTCTGTAGTAATCAAGCTCGACGAAAAGATGCTCGCAAAGAAGGCTGCGAAAGCTGCAAGTGCTGCAGAAAAGGCGGCTGAAGCAGTTGAAGCTGCAAGCGAACAGACAGACGCTGAATAAGTAAAAGGAAATCAAGGAACACAAAAATAAGGAGTGTGCTTTATGGCTAATTTCAATCTTAACAAGATTACACTCGGCGGTAGACTTACTGCCGAACCTGAACTCAGACAGACTAATTCCGGCGTTATGGTAACATCTGTAGGCCTTGCCGTAAACAGAAGATATGTAAATCGCGAGGATTCTCAGGCACAGCAGACAGACTTCTTTAACCTTGTAGCATGGAGAGGAATGGCAGAGTTCATATCCAAGTATTTCCACAAGGGTTCGTCTATATGTGTTGTAGGCTCTGTTCAGGTAAGAAATTGGACAGATACGCAGGGAAACAAGCGTACATCTGTTGATGTACAGGTTGATGAGGCATATTTTGTAGACAGCAAGTCCGAAGCTTCATCATATAGCCCCGCAGGTGACGTTCCTTATGCTTCATCCGATGCAAACTCAAACTTTGATGTAATTCCGGATGAAGAAGATTTACCGTTCTGATTTAGTGAACGGACAAAATAATACAGGAGGTTTCATCTAATGGATAACGTAAGAGAAAACAGAGATGCTCAGAAGCCTTTCCGCGCTGTTAACCGCAAGAGAAAGAAAGTCTGCATTTTCTGTGCTGATAAGATTGACTACATTGATTACAAGGATGTAGCAAGACTCAGAAAGTTTACAAGCGAAAGAGCTAAGATTCTTCCCAGAAGAATTTCAGGCGCATGTGCAAAGCACCAGCGTCAGATTACTGTTGCAATCAAGCGCGCAAGAGTAGTTGCTCTTATGCCTTTCGTAAGCGACTAATTAAAGTTGAACGGACAGTAATCCTGTCCGTTCTTTTAGTATACGGAGAATATATAATGAAAGTAACACTGAATGAAAATGAAGAAATAGTAAAGATTATAAAAGAGGGACTTGAGCGCACGGGTGGATACTGTCCTTGTGTCAGAGAACAGAGTGAGGACACAAAGTGTATGTGCAAACAGTTCAAAGAACAGATAAAAGACCCTGAATTTGAGGGATATTGCCACTGTATGCTATACTACAAATCAAAGTAAATATACAAACAAGGAGAATTATTATGGCAGAAATAATGCTTACAAAAGAAAATTTTGAACAGGAAGTTATAAACTCAGATAAGCCTGTGCTTATTGACTTTTTCGCAGACTGGTGCGGTCCCTGCAGAATGATAGCACCCACAATTGAAGAAATAGCAGAAGAATATGCGGATGTTTATAAGGTTTGCAAGGTAAATGTTGATAACGATCCCGAGCTTGCCACAGCATTTAATGTAGTAAGTATCCCTATGCTTGCGGTAATCAAAGACGGAGAAACAGTAAACACTGCCGTAGGCTTTATGGCAAAGGATAAAATTTTAGAGTTATTTGCATAAAACGAGGCTATGTTATGTTAAAAAAATGTCTTGATTTGTTTTTGTCATTCTTTAAAATCGGGCTTTTCACTTTTGGCGGCGGATATGCTATGATTTCACTAATCGAAAACGAATTCGTTGAAAACAAAAAAACCTTAGATCACGATGAGTTTATGAATTTAGTGGTAATTGCAGAATCAACTCCGGGCCCGATTGCCATAAACAGTGCAACCTATATCGGCTATAGGAGCGCCGGTGTTTTAGGCTCTCTGTTTGCAACCATCGGCGTTTGCGTTCCGTCATTTGTGATTATTTATATAATCTCAATGTTTTTTGATAAATTTATGGAGTTTCAGATTGTTGCTTCGGCCTTCAGCGGAATACAGGTATGCGTTGTTTATCTCATTTTCTCCGCCGGCCTTAAAATGCTGAAAAAAATGAAGAAAAAACCTCTTCCCATAGTGCTTGTCTCCCTTACAATAACTCTTATGGTGCTTTTTTCGGTTTTTGCTGTTAGTTTTTCAACTATTTATTTCATCTTAATCGGTGCGGCAGTCGGACTTTTCTCCTACATTTTAAATTCTGTTGTAAATAAAAGCAAGGAGGAAAAGAAATGATTTACTTAAAGTTGTTTTTGACCTTTTTGCAGATAGGCGCATTCTCTTTTGGCGGCGGATATGCTATGATTTCGATAATCAGAGAAAAGTGTCTCGCCAATATGTGGCTTACCGAAGATGCAATTATGAATTTTATAGCAGTTGCCGAATCAACACCAGGTCCGATTGCAATTAATATGGCAACCTTTGTAGGCTCATCACAGGGTGGGCTTGCGGGATCATTTTTTGCGACTCTCGGAGTAGTTTTACCCTCATTTATAATTATTATTATAATTGCTTCAATACTTAAGAATATTCTTAAATACAAAGCAGTTCAGTCTGTCTTATCAGGAATAAAGCCTGTAGTAACAGGTCTTATTATTGCAACTGCAGTTACTATGTTTCTCAGCACTGTCCTCGGATTTACAACAATCGACGGCGGCTTTAGTTTTAACTATATCGGTGCAATAATACTTGCTTTGGTAATTCTTTTGTCACTTTTATATAAGAAGCTCTTTAAAAAGAAAATCTCTCCCATAATTCTGATACTGTTTTCAGCAGTGCTTGGTATATTATTCTGTTAACTACAAAAATTCCCACATAGTTACGTGGGAATTTTCTTTTTTTGCTTGAAATTTGCATAGAGTTGTGTTACAATAAATTCAACAAAAAGCCTCAGGAGATTATGAAAATGAGCGATATAACAAAGGTTGACAAAAATTTTATAGTAGATACAAAAATTGAAAAAAGCGATATTGTTTTCTATGATGTAAAAGAAAAACCATTTGACTTGAGAGGAGTAATTTTTGAAAACGGCAAATTCCGCAGAATGCCTGAAGCGGATGCTAAAGCAGTCAGCGGCAGCGTTAGCATACTCCATTCCCACACAGCCGGAGGCAGAGTCCGCTTTATAACAGACAGCCCTTATGTTGCAATCAATGTAAAATATGGGGCACTATCCAAGATGCCCCATTTTGCTTTCACGGGTTCATTCGGATTTGATCTTTATCTAAAAAGAGACGGCGTTGAAAGCTACTACAACTCCTTTGTTCCTCCTGTGGATATAAAAGAATCATTTGAAAAGGTAATCAATTTTGCAGAATATAAAGAGAGAGAAGTTACAATAAACTTCCCTATCTACGCAGAGGTATGTGAGCTTTACATCGGTCTTTCTGATAAGGCGACAGTAAAAGAACCATCTCCTTATAAATTTGAAAAGCCTTTCGTATTTTACGGCTCATCAATTACACAGGGCGGATGCTCGTCAAGACCTGGCTCCTGTTATACCGCTCTTGTTTCCAGAAGATTTGATGCAGACCACATAAATCTCGGATTTTCGGGCTCAGCCAAAGCAGAGGATGCAATGGCTGAATATATAAGCCGTCTTGATATGTCGCTTTTTGTTTATGACTATGACTATAATGCCAACAACCCCGAGCAGCTTGCCAATACACACGAAAAAATGTTTAAAACAGTCCGTGCAGCTAACCCGGATTTGCCTATAATTATTATGCCGAGACCAAATTATGGTGTTACCGATACGGATGCAAGACACAAAATCATCAAGGCAACTTATGATAATGCGGTAGAGGCGGGAGATAAGAATGTCTACTTTATCTCAAGCCGTGAGCTTATGGCCGACTGCAAATATGAGGGTACGGTAGATAACTGCCACCCAACAGATGCCGGCTTTGCATCTATGGCAAAGGCGGTAAACTCTGTAATAGAAAAAATATTCGAGGTGGAATAATTGGGTTTTAAGGAAACAAAGTTTTATAAATGGCTTGATAATTACTGGTACCATTATAAATGGATAACTCTGATTGTACTTTTGTTTGCAACTGTCGCGACAATAGGTACTGTGCAGATGTTTGCCCGCCAGAAGGGTGATATTTATGTTCTTTATGCAGGCCCGGCGGTGGTGAATCTTCAAAATGAAACCTACATAGAAAGAGCCTTTTCAAAACTTGATGAAAAGGATTATAACAATGACGGTGAGATTATTACCGTGCTTCGAAGCCTTACTCTTTTTTCTCCTGAGGAAATTTCGGGGCAGACTGAAGATGAGGTAAAAGAGGTGGGAGTACCTAACGAGGGGTATACACTGAATGAGCAGATGATTGGTGTGCAGATGTCAAACACACTGCAAACCTTTAATCAGGAAATATTAGGCGGTGATTCGGTAATATGTCTTCTGTCTCCCTATGCTTACGGTATTGTCAGACAGGCAGACGGTTTTTTGCCTCTTAAAGATGCTATCGGATATCAGCCCCCAAATGCTTACGATGACTGTTCCCTGCTTTTAAAGGATACGGATTTCGGCAACCTTGAGGGACTTGCGTATCTTCCCGATGATACTTTAATCTGCATAAGGCGGATTTCAAGTATGTCATTTATGAAAGGGCAAAAGAAAACTGAAGCTGCATATAACTATCAGCTTGAAAAATTCAATCTCGCAATTACTTATGAACATATCCCCGAAAACAGCGAAAACTGATGTTAAAATATCCTAAAGCGCATAAAAAAAGGTTGCTATTTTAATTAAATGTGACGAAATTATTAAAAATGAAATAAAACTCTTGTAAAAGACGAATAAATAGGTTAAAATAGTATACGTTGGGGTATGCACAGTAATTGTTAAAAATTTAACGCATACTTAAAAACAGTAAAAAAATTATTTATATAAAACGGAGGAATTTACCAATGTCAGTTAAAGTTGCTATTAACGGATTTGGCCGTATCGGACGTCTTGCATTCAGACAGATGTTCGGTGCAGAAGGCTACGAAATCGTAGCTATCAACGACCTTACAAAGCCCTCAATGCTCGCACATCTTCTTAAGTATGATACCGCTCAGGGCGGTTACTGCGGCAAGATCGGCGAAGGTCTCCATACTGTATGTGCTGACGATGAAGCAGGCACAATCACAGTTGACGGAAAGACACTTAAGATTTACGCAGAAAAGGACGCTAAGGATCTTCCCTGGGGTCAGATCGGCGTAGACGTAGTACTCGAGTGCACAGGTTTCTACTGCTCAAAGGAAAAGTCACAGGCTCACATTGATGCAGGTGCAAAGAAGGTAGTTATTTCTGCTCCCGCAGGTAATGACCTCAAGACAATCGTATTCAGCGTTAACGAAAACACACTTACAAAGGAAGACAACATCATTTCTGCTGCTTCCTGCACAACAAACTGCCTTGCTCCTATGGCAAAGGCTCTTAACGATTACGCTACTATCGAAAGCGGTATCATGAGCACAATCCATGCTTACACAGGCGACCAGATGATTCTTGACGGTCCTCACAGAAAGGGCGACCTCAGACGTGCAAGAGCTGGTGCAGCTAACATCGTTCCTAACTCAACAGGTGCAGCTAAGGCTATCGGTCTTGTTATTCCTGAACTCAACGGCAAGCTTATCGGTTCTGCTCAGAGAGTTCCTGTTCCGACAGGTTCTACAACAATCCTTACAGCTGTTGTTAAGGGCAAGGACGTAACTAAGGAAGGCATCAATGCAGCTATGAAGGCAGCAGCTTCCGAATCATTCGGTTACAATGAAGACCAGATCGTATCTTCCGACGTTATCGGTATGCGCTACGGTTCACTCTTCGATGCTACACAGACAATGGTTTCCAAGGTAGCTGATGACACTTACCAGGTACAGGTTGTTTCTTGGTATGATAATGAAAACTCATACACAAGCCAGATGGTAAGAACAATCAAGTACTTCGCAGAACTTTAATTCTGAAAAGTAAAAGGTAGAAACGGAAATCCGTTTCTACCTTTTTTATTTAGTCAATAATTTCTTTTTGCATATACTCAGTTTTGAGAATAGCGCAGGTGCCAATGTCTTTGTATTCACCCTTGACTTTCATAGACTCACGGGCTGTTCCCTCAGATTTCATATTGCATTTTTCCATAACACGGAAACTCGCATCATTTCCTATAATATATTTTGCTTCAATTCTGTTAAGATTAAGCTCATTAAAAGCAAGTTCAAGTACGCGTCTGACAGCCTCGCAGGCGTACCCTTTTCCCGAATATGCCGGATTTATAACATAGCCTATCTCACCCGAGTTGTTTTCACGGTCAATTTTTGTAAATCCGCAGGTGCCGATCATCTTGTACTCTTCCTTGAGAACAATTGCCCAGTCGTAAAAGGCACCGTCACGGTAGCGGCTTTGTACATAACTGAGATAACTTTCGGTGTAAGAGAGACTTTCGTGAGGAGACCATAGTAAATATTTTGTAACCTCCTCGAGCTTTGCATATTCGTACATATCCTCAGCATCGTTAACACGCATCGGGCGGAGTTCAAGCCTGTCACAGTCAAGTACGGGCATAGGATAAAGAATGTCACGTTTGCGTTTGCCGAAAATTTTCATGACAGACCTCCTTGTAAAGCAAGTGATAATACTATTATACAATGCACCGGAATAATTTTCAAGGGAAAGACAAAAAAATGTGTAATTTTCAAAAAAAGTATTGCAATTTCGTTTTGTTTGTGATATAATAATCCACGCACCGAATAAACGGCCCGTTGGTCAAGCGGCTAAGACACCGCCCTCTCAAGGCGGATACGGGGGTTCGATTCCCCCACGGGTCACCAAATCAAAACACACCGTCTATGACGGTGTGTTTTGATTTTCCATAGTCAGGGGAATCGAACGGGTCGGTAGTGAAGACTCGCGGTGGCAGTCAGAGCCGACCCTGACCGAGAATGCTGTCGAGAGCGATTTTCCCCCCAC
>JAZSET010000122.1:0-5443 GCA_045531795.1 Eubacteriales bacterium
ATATGCCCAAGGATAAAGACGGTGAACTGTTCTATAAAATAATGCGCGAAAGCTATGATATTCTTGAAAATCATCCTATAAACATAAAGCGTCGCGAGCGCGGACTTAAACCTGCAAACTCTGCGTGGTTCTGGAGCCCCGGCAGAAAGCCCTCTCTTCCTGTATTTAAAGAAAAATGGGGACTTGATGCTACTGTAATATCTGCAGTAGACCTTATCAAAGGTATCGGCCTTTGTGCAGGTATGGAATCAATTGATGTTGACGGTGCGACAGGTAATGTACATACCAACTACAAGGGAAAGGCTGACGCGGCAATTGATGCTTTCAAGAGAGGACGCGAACTTGTATATCTTCACGTTGAAGCTCCCGACGAGTGCGGTCACAGGGCTGAACTTGACAACAAGATACTCTCTGTTGAAAAGATAGACAAACTTATTCTTGAGCCGGTTTATAACTATCTCACCGAAAGCAACGAAGACTTTTCGATCCTTGTTCTTCCCGATCATCCGACTCCGATTTGCAGACGCACACATACAATGGAACCTGTACCTTTCTTTATTTATTCGTCAGACAAGAAAAACGACGGTGTTGAAATGTACAGCGAAAAGAACTGCGAAAAAACAGGGAACTACATACCTGATGGATATAAACTTCTTGATTCATTTATCAGAAAATAACGAGAGGCGTAATTATGTCAAATAATGAAAGTAAATCTATAAAGATTGCCAAGACAATATACGATATTGTTGAAATGGTGGTCGTAGCTCTCCTTATAACAATACTGATTTTTATGTTTGTCGGCAGATTAACTGTAGTTGACGGGCCGTCTATGATGAACACACTACACGATAAAGAAGTGCTTGTTGTTTCAAATATGGGATATACACCCAAACAAGGTGATATTGTTGTTTTCCAGCAGCCTGACAGCCACGTTAACGGAGCAATTGTCAAAAGAGTAATTGCCACAGGCGGTCAGACTGTTGATATAGATTTTGACAACTGGATTGTATATGTTGACGGTGAGCCGCTGTATTCAGATATTGACGGAAATCCTGAAATAGAGCCATATGTAAATTATGAAGACGGCAGGAGAATGAATGAATATGACAAAGATTTTCCTATTACAGTGCCCGAGGGTGAACTGTTTTTAATGGGTGACAACCGTAATCATTCCAATGACAGCAGAAGCACCGACATAGATACTGTTGACGAAAGATATATATTCGGCAGAGTCTTGTTCCGTATGAGTCCGCTTACAAAATTCGGACCTGTAAAGTAGGAGAATAATATGGGTTTCGGACTGCTCTTTGTTGGCTACTTATTAGCCTTTGGTTTTACTTCGGGTGCTAATTACTTGTTAAGTCTTGTAGCACTTGTTGGATGTACTTTTATATTTGCGGCATCTAAAAAGCTTTCTCAATATGAAAAATCTTTCAACTATTGCAAAGTTACAGCAATAATACTCGGTGTATCATACATTTTTAACACAGGGGTACAACTGTGCAACCAATATGACCTGATTTCTTCTGACAATATTATTATAAAGTTTGCAAGAGCATTCATCATTATAAGTGTATTTGTCTATAACTTGTTTATGTACAGAGCAATTTTCAGAATTGCACACTCGATTGATGATAAAAAGCTATGCAAAGACGCATTGATAAATTTCGTTTTAATGGTGGCCTATTATTTTTCAATGTCTCTGACATTTCTTTCGTCCTACATATCGCTTGCAGCATCAATTCTTGCGGTCGTATGGCTTATTTTAAGTGTATGGCTCACACTTAGTTCCTATATGCGTATATGTCTGCCGGGAGATGAAGATATGCCCGAAAAGAAGATTTCAAACAAATAATTACGGAGTACATATGAACTGTCTTAAGCTTATTATAGCATTTGTTTTTTTGTTTAATCCGCAGGTTAATCTTATAGATATCTTTCCTGATTTTATTGCCTGGGTTTTAATACTTTCTTCGCTGAAAAAAGTCAGGTATTTGTCAATTCAGAGTGAATATGCAATCTCAGCCATTACAAAAATGTCTGTTCTGAGTTTACTTGCTTTTCTGACTGTATTCTTGCTGCCTCAACTTGACGCAACAATGATACTTACAATTACATTTGTAATCAATGTTTTAAAGCTTGTATGGGGTATTCCTGCCTTTAAGTATTTGTTTGCAGGGCTTTCTGAATTGTCAGGACTCTATAACGGAAAAGGTGTTTATTTGCCGATACACAACTCAAAAAGAGAGGGCGTGGATATTGCTGAAAAACTAACTTTGTTTTTCTACATTTCCACATCGGTCTTAGCCACAATCCCGGAGTTCATCGAGCTTACCCGTGACAGTTCTCTGATAATGAGTGAGGGAAGGCGTGCACTTTATACATTCAAGCCTGTATTTTATGTAATTACAGTTACGATAATGCTTGTGACAGGCATAGTCTGGCTTACATATATAACTCCATTTGTAAGGAATATCAGCAAAGATAAAGTATTTCTTTCAGCTATAGAAGATGCATATAATATTAAAATAGTCGAAACAGGGAAGCACAGGGGAATTGAACTAAAAAATGCATTCTCGCTTCTTTCCATTTCAGGACTATTTTTAATACCGGTAATATTTGATGGAATGGATATATTTCCGAGGTTTTTATTACCTGTTTTCATATTTGCATTTGTATTAAAAATTGCAAAGAACGGATATAAATCCGTATTACTCAAAGTGCTTTCGGTTTCATCAATTGTAATCTCCTTAATTTGCTATGTTTTAAGGTGGATTTTCGTTACAGAATTTTCGTATGACTCGATTGAACGCTCTTTTGCAGCATACGACCTGTTTATGCTGATTACAGTATTTTTAATTGCTGAATTCCTTATGTTTGTTATTCTTCAGATTTTTCTTAACAGAGAAGTGTATAAAATCTCTATAAACGATGCGGTAGTTGAACCCGCGGAGGTTTTTAAAGAAAGAATATTACGCAAAAATAATTTGGCACTCAGAAATTATAAAAAGAAACTGACAGTAACAAGCATCCTGCTTGTATTAGCAGCATTTTTTTCAGTAATGACATTTGTTAGCAATATACTGTTGCCGCAATCCTTTATGATTGCTGTTGTAATGGCGATTATCCACTTTGCTTATTCATACAGTACTTATTCAAATATCCGTGAAAATATAGACAAAAAATATCTCTAAGGAATAATCTATGAAACTGATCATCGCAGAAAAGCCCTCGCTTGCCCGTAATATCGTGTCAAGCATTGGCAATATGACTCAGAAGCAGAGCTATTATGAGGGCTCGGAATACATTGTTACGTGGGCTTTTGGTCACCTTTTTTCGTTATGCGATATAGACGATTATTCTCCGAATCCTGACGGGTCAAAAAAATGGACAATGGACAACCTGCCTTGCTTTCCCGATGAGTTTAAGTTCAGACTACGTCTTGATGAAACAAAAAATACCGACAAAGGTGTAGAAAGACAATTTGATGTAATTAAGACATTATGCGAAAGAGAAGATGTTGATACTATAATCAATGCAGGAGACTCTGACCGTGAGGGTGAAATAATTATAAGACTTTGTGTTAATAATACCCGTGCAGCTCAACTTGGAAAGTCGCTTAAAAGGCTCTGGCTTCCCGATCAGACCTCCGAGACCATTCGCTCGGCACTTATTGAGATGAAAGACGAAAGTGAATATAACTGCCTTGCAGATGAGGGATTTGCAAGAACATATATTGATTGGCTGTATGGTGTCAATTTAACAAGATATGCTACCCTTAAATGCGGGACACTTCTCAGAGTCGGCAGAGTTATTATCCCGATCGTTAAGGCTATTTATGACAGAGATATGTCGATTCGCAATTTCGTACCCGAAAAATACTATACTATCGCAAGTAAAACCGAACGAGACGGTGAAAAAATAGAACTTATAAGCAAAAATAAATACTCGGCAGACGAAATATCAAAAGCAAATGCTGACTGTTTAAAATATAACAGTGCTCAGACAATTGTAACTGCGAGAAAAAGTAAGAAAGATAAATTATCTCCGGGAAAGCTTTATTCGCTTTCCAAACTTCAAAATGTCCTTGGCAAAAAATTCAAGATGCCAATGGAAAAGAGCCTCTCAATAGTTCAGAAACTGTATGAAGAGGGATATGTAACTTATCCGCGTACTAACAGCGAGTACCTTGCAACTGCCGAACAGGACAAAATCAAGAAAATTATATCAGGCATAAAAAAGATCGGTTATCCGGTTGAATTCAAATTCAGCAAAACTATTTTTGATGACTCTAAAATCGAGTCTCATTCAGCGCTGACTCCAACATATAAAATACCCGACAAAACCAGACTGAGCGAAGAGGAAATGCAGGTATATTCTACAATTCTGAGAAGATTTGTTGCGGTATTCTGCTCAGAAGAATGTAAGGTTGAAAAAACGGAAATAACCATTAAAACAGGAGAATTTGAAACCTTTACATTAAAGGGGACTGTTATTCTCGAAAGGGGTTGGACAAAGTATGATGATTATTCGCAAAAGGATAAAATACTCCCGCCTCTTGAAAAGGGTGATATAATAGAAACAGCCTTTGCTCCGCTTGAAAAGGAATCATCTCCACCAAAGCATTACACGATTGAAACGCTCAATAACTATTTAAAAAATCCGTTTAAAGAGGATAAACAAAAGAACAGCGACAAAGAAGAAGACGATAACGAGGATTATAAAGCCATATTTGAGGGCCTTGAGCTTGGAACAGAAGCAACAAGAACCGGTATTATCGAGAATGCGCGTAAAAGCAACTATATAAAGCTTAATAAGGATGTCTATACCATTCTTCCTGACGGCGAATACCTTATTGAAGCGCTTATCAGAATGAATATTTCGATGGATAAATACAAGACCAGTGAGCTTGGTAAAGCCCTGAAAAGTGTTTACAGGGGCGATATCACAATAGATGAAAGTGTAGCACTCGCACAGCGCGAAATCAGTGAAGTATTCAAAAAACTCCCTGATATGCCGCTTGATGAGGACACAGATGACGGTTTTTTTGGGGATTATATCGGTAAATGTCCCCTGTGTAACAATGATGTCCTCAAAGGCAGGTACGGCTATGGCTGCAGAGGATATAAAGACGGTTGTAAATTTAAAATATCGTCTGTTATTTGTAAGCGCGTAATTTCAAAGGCTAACGCAAAACTTTTGCTTGAAAACGGCAGAAGTTCAAATATAAAAGGATTTATTTCCAAAGCAGGGAAGTCTTTTGATGCTGTATTGAAGCTTGAGGGTGACAAAATAGTATTTGAATTTGACGATTCAAAAAAAGAAAAAACGATTACAAGTAATGTACCAATAGGATTTACCAATCATCATATTCCAACTGCCGATGACCTGTCGTTTTTAGATTCAATTCAAACGCAATAAAAAGAATACCTTTGACCATATG
>JAZSET010000104.1:0-6363 GCA_045531795.1 Eubacteriales bacterium
GCTTTTTTAATGAGTGCAGTATTGCTGAATACCTCATATGGTGTTCCGTCACTGATGATTTCGCCCTCATTCATAACAATAACCCTGTCAGCAAGCAGAGCCTCATTCATATAATGAGTAATGTGTATTATAGTGATATTATACTGGTCACGAAGCTTAAGTATTGTATCCATAACCTCGCTTCTGCCTTTTGGATCAAGCATAGCGGTAGACTCGTCGAATATAATACATTCGGGGAGCATAGCAATAATGCCCGCAATAGCAACTCTTTGTTTCTGACCGCCCGAAAGCTGGTGAGGTGAATGGCGTTTGAATTCGCTCATTCCGACAAGCTCAAGGGAGGAATCAACCCGGAGTCTTATTTCTTCAGGGTCAAGCCCAAGATTCTCGGGACCAAATGCTACATCTTCTTCAACAATTGTTGCAACAATCTGATTATCGGGATTCTGAAAGACCATTCCGATATTTTTTCTTATGTTAAGAATATCATCATCTGTTAAATCTTTACTTGTAATATCAACACCGTCAACGATGATTTGCCCTTTGCTTGGAGTTAATATCATATTAAGAAGTTTTGCAAGAGTAGATTTTCCCGAGCCGTTATGACCGAGCACCGCTACAAAAGAACCTTTACTTATCTCAAGAGAAATATTATTTATAGCGGGAGAATTTTTTGTTCCGTTTTCCTCGTCGTAGCTGAAAGAAACATCACTGATTTTAATAAATGGTCTATCGTTCATTGTATTTTCCTTATTTTTTGTTCTTTGTCCATCTTGATGAAGCTCCGCAGGGAAGTGTTGATCCTGTTGTGCTGACAACAAGTCCGATTTCATCCGATACAACATTACCTCCGATGCGAGGCTTCAGTATAAGTTCAAGCAAATATCCCATTGTTGAAGCCGATAACCCTGTTGTATATGAATTGAGGAGGAAAAATAACGGCTCGTCAGACAGAACTTCTGATGAAAGTGAGATGAATTCCGCAATACTGTCTTCAAGTTTCCAAAGTTCACCTGACGGACCCCTGCCGTATGATGGAGGATCCATAATTACCGCATCATATTTGTTGCCGCGACGAATTTCGCGCTCAATAAATTTCTTGCAGTCATCAACAATATATCTGATTGGTGCGTTGGCAAGGCCTGATTTTTCGGCATTGATTTTTGCCTGCGCAACCATACCCTTGGATGCATCAACATGGCAAACTGATGCGCCTGCTTTGGCGCAGGCAATTGTTGCACCGCCTGTATAAGCAAAAAGATTAAGCACCTTGATCGGGCGATTTGCTTCTTTTATGAGCTTTGTAAACCACTCCCAGTTAACTGCCTGTTCCGGAAACAGACCTGTATGCTTGAATCCTGTGGGTTTAATTAAAAATTTCAGTTCTAGAGAATCATAAGAAATATCCCATTCATTTGGCAGAGAGGGAGCTTTCCACGCGCCGCCGCCGGAGGAGGAACGTTTATATGTTCCGTCAGGCTTTGACCAACGTTTATCTCTCTTTACCCCCGACCAGATTACCTGAGGATCGGGTCTTATAAGTATGTTTTTTCCCCATCTTTCAAGTCTTTCGCCGTCAGAGGTATCTATAAGCTCATATTCTTCCCATTTATCTGCTTTCCACATAGTTTTGTCCTTTATTTATTGTCTGTATCGTTTTCAAAAAATCCAAGCTGAGGCGAATTGTTTGGTTGAGTATAAGGTATATTCAGATGCTCATAAGCAAGTCTTGTTGCACACCTGCCTCTTGGTGTGCGGCTGAGATAGCCTATCTGGAGAAGATACGGTTCGTAAACATCCTCAATTGTGATTGCTTCTTCACCAACAGTTGCAGCAAGAGTTTCAAGTCCTACAGGACCGCCGCCGTATGCGTGAATGATTGTTTCGAGCATTTTTCTGTCAGTGTTATCAAGACCGAGTTCGTCGATTTCGAGCATATTAAGCGCGCTTGAAGCAGTCTGTAAATTTATTTTTCCGTCATACTTAACCTGAGCAAAGTCACGGACTCTCTTGAGCAGTCGGTTGGCAATTCTCGGTGTACCTCTTGAACGGGATGCAATTTCAAGTGCACCCTCATTATCTATCGGTACTCCTAAAATTCTTGCACTTCTTGTAACGATTTCAGCAAGTTCCTCAACTGTATATAGTTCAAGTTTAAGAAGAACACCAAATCTGTCGCGCAAAGGCGTAGTCAGCTGACCTGCTCTTGTTGTGGCACCTATCAGTGTAAAATGCGGTATCGGCAAGTGTATGCTCTGAGCACTCGGACCTTTACCGATGATTATGTCAAGTGCAAAATCCTCCATAGCGGGGTAGAGTATTTCCTCAACCTGCCTTGACAGTCGGTGTATTTCATCTATGAAAAGAACATCATTTTCATTAAGATTTGTAAGAAGTGCCGCAAGGTCGCCCTGCTTTTCGATGGCAGGACCCGATGTTACGCGGATATTTACACCAAGTTCATTTGCGATAATTGCAGAAAGTGTTGTTTTACCTAGACCGGGGGGGCCATAGAGTAAAACGTGATCTAGCACATCACCACGACCTTTTGCAGCCTCTATGTAAACCTTCAAGCTTTCTTTTGCTTTTTCCTGACCGATATACTCGTCAAGGTTATCAGGTCTGAGACTTCTTTCAGTCTCGGCGTCTTCAGAATGGTATTCAGTTGAAATTATGCGGTCTTCAAAATCCATTTCATTCATCATAATTGCAAATTACCTCATCAAGTTCTTAAGTGCTGCGGGGATTATGCTTTCAAGCGACATATTTTTCACATCTATTCCTCTTAATGCATCGCTTGCCTCGTTTCTTGAATAGCCAAGAACAACAAGGGCGTTAAGTGCATCTGAGTATTTACCAATATCGCCGGTAGCCTTAGGTGTTGTATCATTATAAATTTCAGTGCCTGACACTTTACCCATCTCTCGTGAGAGCTTGTCCTTGAGTTCGAGGACAACTCTTGCAGCTATCTTTGCACCAACACCGCTTGCCTTAGATATAGCTTTTGTATCGCCGGTAGATACAGCAAGAGCAAATGTTGACGGAGTAAGCACAGACAAAATTGCAAGAGCAGCTTTAGGACCGACACCGGACACAGTAATCAGCATATTGAAAGCATTTTTTTCTTCAATAGAATGGAAACCGTAAAGGTCCATAGCATCCTCTCTTACCGAAAGATAGGTATATACCTTTACTTCAGAACCTATCTTCGAGGACATGGCAGCGATTGTGTTGTCGCTTGCAAAAATTTTAAATGCGATAGTACCTGTATCAACAATAAGCACAGACGGCTCGGTTGTTACAAGTTTTCCTGTTACATAGTAAATCATAATGCCTCCGAATCAGTTATTAAAATATCCTCTCATACGGGAATTTGAGCAGTTCGCGTGACATATAGCAATAGCAAGTGCGTCGCAGGTATCATCGAGTTTGGGAGCCTTTTCAAGTTTCAGTAACAGCTTAACCATATGAATTACCTGCTTTTTATCGGCTCTTCCGTATCCGACAACCGACTGCTTTACCTGCAGTGGCGTATATTCGAATATCGGCACGCCGTTCATCTTGCAGGCAAGTAAAATACATCCTCTTGCTTCAGCCACAGATATAACCGTCTTCTGGTTAGTGTTAAAGAATAATTCCTCAATTGCAACAGCATCGGGCTTGTACATTTTTATAAGAGAATCAAGCTCGTTATATATTGATATAAGCCTGTCTTCAACTTTGGTGTGCGCAGGAGTAAGAATTGCTCCATGCGCAAGTGTGCTGAATACAGGTGACTTATATTCAATAACGCCATATCCTACTATTGCAAGTCCGGGGTCAATTCCTAAAATAATCATTTTTCACCTATATTTGTAGTTATTTACATTCATACCAGGTCTTACCGCAGCTTACATCACTTGTAAGCACAACTTTGAAGTCTGCGGCATTTTCCATTTCTTCCTTGAGTATGATTTTCGCCTTTTCTGCGCAGGACTCGTCTGCTTCAATTAAAAGTTCATCGTGTACCTGCAAAATAAGTTTTGCATCGATGTTTTCATAACGCAAACGCTTATATGTGTTTATCATTGCAATTTTAATAATATCAGCAGCAGAGCCCTGAATCGGACTGTTCATCGCAACTCGCTCACCAAACTTTTTAAGCATCGCTTTTGAAGCACTGAGTTCGGGGATATATCTTCTTCTTCCGAATTCTGTTGTAACAAATCCGTCTTCATAGGCTTTTGCGACTATATCTTTAAGGTATTTATCAATATTCGGATAATTTCTTTTGTAACCCTCGATATACTCAGCGGCTTCTTTTTTGGTCACACCTAAATCCTGAGAAAGTGAAAAGTCACCGATTCCATAAACTATACCGAAGTTTACGGCTTTCGCGCGCTTTCTGAGTTCGGGTGTTACATTTTCGATATCCACACCGAACACCTGTGAAGCAGTTACCGTATGAATATCAGTGCCGCTTAAAAATGCATCTATCATATTTTTGTCGTCAGAAATGTGAGCTAAAAGTCTCAGCTCAATCTGCGAATAGTCTGCATCTATAAATACATGACTGTCTTTTTTTGGTATAAAATACTTGCGAAGCTCGTGACCAAGCTCTGTTCGGATCGGTATATTCTGAAGATTAGGCTCGGTTGATGAGAGTCTGCCCGTAGCCGTTACAGTCTGATTAAAAGTAGTGTGAACAAGAGAATTTTCATCTGAGACGGCTACAAGCGCGTCTGTATACGTGCTTTTGAGTTTAACTATTTGCCTGTATTCAAGTATATCTTCGACTATCGGATAGTAAGGAGCAAGTTTTTCAAGAATATCGGCACTTGTTGAATATCCCGTTTTTGTTTTCTTTGCAAAGGGAAGTGCTAATTTATCAAACAGTACCTCTCCGAGTTGCTTTGGTGAATTTATATTAAATTCTACTCCCGCACTCTGATATATGCTTTGTGTAAGATTGTCAGCAGCTAATCCGAGTGCATATCCGAATGCTGTCAGTCCGTCTTTGTCAATCTTAAAGCCCTCTTTTTCAATATCAGATAAGATACCTGCAAGTGGCTGCTCGATATCTAAAAGCACCGACAGCGCATTTGTCTGTGAAAGCTCTTCAAATAATTTGTTATAAAGTCTGAAAATTAAAGTTGCGTCATTTTCACACACTGAGTTTTCGTTTAAATATCTAAGTGCAAGCCTGTCTGTTTCATACTTTCCAACAGTTGAATCTGCAACATAAGCTGCGAGCTTAACATCAAACTTAAAGGTTGTAAGCGGGTCAATATTCAGGAAGTTGAAATATGCTTTTGAATCGTATAATACGATTTTTTTACTGTAACTCTGTATCAATTTTTCAAGCTCAGTATAGTTTAATTGACAGACAAAGTTTTCACTTTCGTTAAATGCAAAGGTGAAATTACCTGTTACAAACGAGCAGGAAATGGCTACAGTATCATTATTTTCAAATATTTCACTGATTATGTCAGCAGTAATTTCCGTTACTTTTACAGCTTTTTGGGCTACAGTTTCATTTTCTGTTTCTTCTGCACCGGAAAGTTCAAGTCTTTTTATCAGTGCACCGAACTCAAGTTCTGTGAAAAGCTTCAGAAGTTCAGGCTTATTGAGACCATTATACTTAATGTCATCAAACGATCTGTTTAGCGGTGTATTGAGTTCAATCTGAGCAAGTTTTTTTGAAAGGTAAGCCGAATCCTTGTTGTCAATGAGTTTCTGACGAACCCCTTTTGCAATTCTCGTGTCGTCAATGTTTTCATAAATTGCATCGAGAGAATTGAAATCAGATATAAGTTTTAAAGCAGTCTTTTCACCAATACCGGGCACTCCTGGTATATTATCGGATGAATCACCCATCAGTGCTTTAACATCAACAAATGTGTCCGGTGTGACACCATATTTTTCAACAAATGCAGCAGTATCAAAATTTACCGTATCTTTATTGCCGGAAAGCAAAACTGTGATGTTATCATTTATAAGTTGTAGAGAATCTCTGTCGCCAGTTAGTACAAATGAGTGCAGATTGCCTTTACCGGTTGCATAATTTGCAATTGTGCCGATTATATCATCGGCTTCATAGCCCTCAAGCTCTATAACATTGAGTCCTAACAGTTCGCAAACCATTTTTGAATAGGGAAGCTGTTTTGCAAGTTCCTCGGGCATTGCGTGTCTGCCTGCTTTATAAGCGTCATACATTTTGTGCCTGAAGGTAGGCGCTTTCAGGTCGTACGCTACTACAGCATAGGCGGGCTTTATCATATCAAGGTGTTTTAATATAATATTTACCATACCGTAAATTGCATTTGTGGGTAAACCGTCTTTGTTTGAAACGGGTCTGATGCCATAAAATGCCCGGTTCAGAAT
>JAZSET010000118.1:0-11534 GCA_045531795.1 Eubacteriales bacterium
CAAATCCTGTCATTCCGACCACGAAAAAAGCACTTGCTACTTCAAGTGCTTTTTGTCTGAATTGACTTTATGTAGTAAAGTTCTTCCCTCTTACGCAAAGAAAGTGTGATTTCCGTGTTTTTTTATCACAGGTCTGTTAAGCGACACCCAGCTTACGGGTACAAGGCTCATATTGACAAAATACTTTGCATTTTCAAGCATCATTGTTCCCATCAGCACTGACCTTGCCGCCTGTGTACACTCACTGCAAGGAGTATTATATATTGTTCCGTTTGCAACGGGTGTAAACTGCACGCCGTTTACTCTGTCAAAGATTACACCGTATATTGTATCCGGGAAATTCTCGTCTTCTACCCTATTGAGCACCACATTACCGACAAGGAGCTTGCCTATGTACGGCTCAGAGCAGCTTTCAGCCTCTATCACTCTTGCCATCCAGAAAAGCTCATCGCTACCGTATGTATTTTTTTCATCTACATAGTCGCCTACTGTTTCAAGCGTCACCTTTTTATTTGCTCCGTCATAGTCTACACTTGCTCCCATTGCTTCGGCAACGGCTCTTACAGGAACACACACGCGGTCATCTATTATTCTGACCTTGTTTCCAAGCACTATTTCGTTACCGTTTGCAAGAATATGCTCGTGATCCACTCCCGCATTAAGTTCAAGACCGTCAAGCGAAAAATGAGCAAAGTTTCCGTCAAAATCTGCGACTGCATTCCCTCTCATTGATGTTATTGCTCTCAGACTCACGAATGTTGTGCCGTTGTCAATAACCAGCGGCTCGCTTTCCGGATATCCTTGTCCGTCAAATGTGAGGCTTACTGCATGGGCAGGTTGCAAAGAATACAAAAAGAGCATCCCTGCCGCTATCAGCATTGTGATCATTTTCTTCAGTTTTTTCATTGCATCATCCTTTCTTTTCGTGCTGACGGCACATCTGCCGTCTTGTACATTATACCTCATTTTCCACCTATGCTCAACCTACAACTTTTGTAAGTATTTCCAATATATTTTATTGAGAGGGGAAATTGCCCATAAAGCCTTGATTTTTTTGTTCAAATGTGATATATTATCTGTGGCTTTGGATTTTTCTCTCTGCGAAGATGCACAGCGTGAGATATATCCAAAAATAAAAAATATTTCTATATATGGAAGGCGACAAAATGAATACGCTGTTATCAGTATCAATAGCCCTTTTGGCAGGACTGTTAATGACAAGAATTTTCAAACCGCTAAGACTCCCTGCAGTAACTGCTTATCTTATTGCGGGCGTGCTTATCGGCCCTTACTGCCTCGGTGCACTTCATGTTCCGGGACTCGGTTTTGATTCACACGAATCACTCTCAACCCTCGCACTTGTATCAGAGGTTGCACTTGGCTTCATTGCCTTTTCAATCGGTAACGAATTCAGACTTGAGGAACTTAAAAAGACGGGTAAACAAGCTCTTGTAATCGGTATTTTCCAGGCGATTGCAGCAACATTTCTTGTTGACATTGCCCTTATCGGTGTTCACTACCTGATGCCCGACAAAATAAGCATCGCACAGGCAATTACACTCGGTGCCATAGCAACTGCAACGGCCCCCGCCGCAACTCTTATGGTTGTCCGTCAGTTCAAGTCAGACGGACCTTTAACAAGACTTCTTCTTCCCATAGTTGCGCTTGACGATGCTATCGGTCTTATAGTATTTGCCGTATCCTTCGGTGTTGCAAAAACTATGGTCAGCGGAAGCCTCGACCTTATATCAATTATAGTAAATCCGCTTATTGAGATTATCTGCTCCCTTGTACTCGGTGCAGTTATGGGCTGGCTACTCACACAACTTGAAAAGCTGTTCAACTCAAACACAAACCGCCTGAATCTTACAATCGGCGTTGTATTTTTAACTGCATCAATTGCAATGCTTGACTTCCACATAGGACCGGTACACGTAAGTTTCTCATCACTTCTTGTATGTATGATGCTCGGTACGGTTTTCTGCAACACCTGTTCTCTTTCACACGACCTTATGGCAGCGTCAGACAAATGGACTTCGCCCTTATTTGCGGTATTCTTCGTAATAAGCGGTGCTGAGCTTGAGCTCTCGGTATTCGCAGACTGGGCTATCGTAGTAATCGGCGTTGTATATATCATCTTCCGTTCTCTCGGTAAATATTTCGGTTCTCTTGCAAGTGCAAAGGCTACTAAATGCACACGTGAAATCTGCAAATATCTCGGTATCACACTTCTGCCGCAGGCGGGTGTTGCTCTCGGTATGTGCACAATAGCAGCCGCACAGTGGCCCGAACAAGGCACGCTTATCCGTAACATTACACTGTTTGCAGTGCTTATTTACGAGCTTTTCGGACCAATGTTTACAAAGATGGCGCTTACTGCCGCAGGCGAAATCAAGCCAATGAGCGAAGATGTACGCAACCGTCGCAAAGCTATGCTCGATGCAGTAAACAAAGACAAATAAAACTATTATATGCACTCCGTACGCTAATGCGCACGGGGTGCATATATGATTTTTTTATGAAAATTCCCAAAAAACTATTTACATTCAAAAAAAAGTGTTGTATAATGTTAAATATTTAAAAAATGTGAAATTATAGTTATATATCAAGGAGTTTTTATGGAATACAAAAGGATATTAACGATTCAGGATATTTCCTGCGTCGGTCAGTGCTCACTTACAGTCGCATTGCCGATTCTGTCAGCTTGCGGAGTTGAAACAGCTATCCTGCCGTCTGCTGTTTTATCAACTCATACTGCCGGCTTCAAAGGCTATACTTTCCGTGATTTAACAGACGATATTATGCCTATATGCAATCACTGGATGAGCGAAAAGATTTCATTCGATGCCATATATACAGGATACCTCGGAAGTGAAAGACAGATAGCATGCGTGGAATATGTTATTGACAACACATTAAAGGCAGGCGGCAAAAGCTTCGTTGACCCCGCTATGGCAGATAACGGCAAGCTTTATCCCGGATTTGACGAAAACTTTGTTGAGTCAATGAAGAAGCTTTGTGCAAAGGCTGATTTTGTGCTTCCCAATATTACAGAAGCCTGCTTTTTGACCGGAAACGAATTTAAAACCGAGTACGACAAAGCATATATTGATACACTGATAGCCGGGCTCAAGGCTATCGGTTGCAAGAATATCATACTTACAGGCGTTTCTTATAAGGCAGGAGAAACAGGAATAGAAGTAGTTGAAGAGACTGGCAGATCATACTACAATCACGAGTTTTTACCGAACAGCTGTCACGGCACAGGAGACATATACTCATCATCATTTGTCGGAGCAATGATGCATGGCAAGTCGGCATACGAGTCGGCAAAAATCGCCGCAGACTACACAGTCGACTGCATAAGAGATACCGCAAGTGAAGAAAATCACTGGTATGGTGCAAAATTTGAACCATCTCTCGGCAAGCTTATTGAATATCTGAAATAAAATAAAGGCGGCAGACAAAAATGTCTGCCGTCTTTATTTTATGAAAAGTACGCGGGATGAGCAAGCAAAAATAGAAGAAAGATAAAAATTACTATTGCATAATGCGACATTTTGTGCTACAATATAGGTTAGGATGTTTAAACATCACTTTCTCGGTCATGTGACCATTTACCTGGAGGCAATTGTGGCTTTACATATCAAAAAAGAAAAATCCTGCGGTGCAGTAGTTATCAGGCCCGTAAAAGGCGGACTCCTGACTCTGCTTATTCAGCACCGTGGCGGTCATTGGGGGTTCCCCAAGGGACATATCGAATTCGGTGAAACAGAAACCGAAACAGCAATACGCGAAATCAGGGAGGAAACGGGACTTGAAGTCGAAATAGATACAGCCTTCAGACAGAGTGTTGTGTATTCTCCCCGAACAAATATTGAGAAAGAAGTAATCTATTTTACGGCTAAAACAGACACACGTGAAACTGTTCCCCAACCCGAGGAAATACGCCGTGCGGACTGGTTTACCTTTGATGAGGCAAGCCGCCAGCTTTCTCACGAAAATGATATTCAGATTCTTCGCAGTGCACAGAAGTACTGGAAAGAAAAAATAAAAAAGGAAGAGGAAAATAACGCTTAATGAGTAACATTAACATAGTACTTGTAGAGCCTGAAATTCCTCAGAATACAGGAAATATCGCACGCACCTGTGCCGCTACAGGTGCGTCGCTTCATCTTGTACAGCCTATGGGGTTTACGGTTGACGACAGAAAACTGAAGCGCGCAGGACTTGATTATTGGCACGAGCTTGACATAACCTACTATGAAAGCCTTGATGAATTTTTGCGCCTGCACGAAAACGATGCTTTGTATTATTTTTCAACAAAGGCACCGAGAGCCTACACAGAGGTAAGCTATCCCGAAAAGGTTTTTCTGGTGTTTGGTAAGGAAACAAAGGGACTTCCCGAAACACTCTTAAAAGATAATCCCGAAACAACAGTCAGAATTCCGATGCGGGATAAACTGAGGAGTCTTAATTTATCAAACTCGGCTGCAATAGCCGTGTATGAGGTGTTCAGGCAAAGAGACTTTGAGGGACTCCGCGAAGACGGCGAGCCAACAACATTTAACTGGTAAAACAGGCAGAGATATTATCTCTGCCCTTTTTATTGACATTTTTCTACTTTAATGATATCATATATATGTGGTCAAACCACATATTATAATAGGAGGCTTTATATATGAACAGGGCAGAATTAAAAGCAAAAGCAAAACAGCAAATCAAGGGAAAAATCGGAATCCTTTTTGTTATCACACTGATTATCGGAGTGATTTCAGGTCTGGCATCTTTGGTTTTATCTTTCATTCCCATCGGCGGCCTGGCCAGTGCAATTATTATTACTCCGGCATTTGCATTAAGTATTGTCCGTATTTACCTTAATATAACAGCAGGCGCAAAGCCCGATGTAAAGGACGCGTTTTGCGGATTTGATGATTTTTGGTCTGCATTCAAGGTGAATTTCCTTGTTGCACTCTTCACTTTCTTATGGTCACTTCTTTTCATTATTCCCGGTATTGTCAAGAGTTTTTCATACTCTATGGCTATGTATATTTTAGCAGAAAACAAAGAGAAACCTGCACTTGAGTGTATTGATGAATCAAGAGCTATGACAAACGGCCATAAAATGGACCTTTTTGTTTTAGGACTGTCATTTATAGGTTGGGCTATATTAGGTTCTATTACTTTCGGTATTGCATATATATGGGTTGTCCCCTATATCCAGGCTACATACACTAATGCGTACCATAGCTTAAAGCCTGTTTCTCCCGCTGCAGAAATAGCAAGTGAGGGTCAGGCAGAAAATACAGAGAAATAACTATTTTAACAATAAAAATCCACCCGTATTCCGGGTGGTATTTTATTTTCGGGCAAGCCCTATCCAATACAGACAGCGCGTAACCGAAGTTGAACTTACCGTACTGCATCCGAAAAATCGGTAATATCGACCGCTCCATACAGTTCTTCATAATCCTTGCCCAAAAAACATGCAAATGTGGAAATACAGTCAAATCCTGTTTCGCGGTACTGCTCTATATCCTCAAGCATTTCTTCCTTATTGAGTACAAATCTCTTTGGCGGTTTTTTCCATAATGAAAACATTGAGTTGTCATACCAATACTCAAGAACCTTTTTAGGCTCTTTATCAAAAGTCTTCATCAATGGAACAATCATTTCCCTTTCACGAGCGATAAGCTCTTTTGCATTTTCATTGTTTGCAGTATACTTTTCAAACGGAGCATATTCAAGAAAAATTCCATCTCCGACCTTTACCTTGGAGGGAGGCACAATACTGTCTACATAAGCAAGATACGCCATACGTGCATCAGGAAAGTGCTTTCTTATCTCACAAAGCATTCTGTTTATAACAATCAACTGCTGGTCCGAGGCAGACAAATCTCTGCACAAAGGGCAATTGCAACGCAGATCTCGCCCGTCATCAAGCCAAAAATAAAAATCATGAGAACTTCCGTAAAGCGACTTTGCTAATTGAACGGCATTTTTCGCTACCAGATCCAACGATTCGGGATTTGAAACACACAGATTATAATCGTTTGTTCTATCACCGTTTTTATTCATTCTGAAATATTCGGGATGAGCGTCGAACAAATCCCTTCTGAGAAGATATCCCATAGCATGGAGCTCATATTCAACTTCAAGTCCACAACTATGTGCATAATCGATCAGTTCGCGATATCGAGGGGTTTTCATCTGCTCTAACATTTCTTCGAGTGATTCAAAAGCCTTTTTACCACCGCAAGAATGGATACCCAGAGCACCAATCCCCGCAGCTGATAATTTGTCAATCCATTCTTTTGACAATTCATCCGGATGTATAATCATGCTGTTCTTCATAAAACCATTATCTCCCTTTTATGGATATACAATATGTATTCTATCCCGAAATTCATAATTTGTCAATAGAAAGGGAGCGCTTTTTCGTCCGTAAAAATAAGATCTGTTGGTACATAACAAATATAAAAAGCTACGAAAAAAGGACACATATTTGTGTCCTTTTTTTCGTGAAAGTGCAAACGCACTTTACACTAAACAAGTCTTATTGTATTGCAAATTAAAGCAACTCGCTCATCAAATGTTGATAAATCAAGCTTTTCACCCAGAGTGTGCTCTCCAAAACCAACCATCGCGCACGAGCAAAGTGTCGGCACGCCTGCAAGAACTGTATATGCAGCATCGCTTCCGCCGCCCTTTACTATCCCCTCAAAAGGCCCAACGCCAAGCTCTTTGGCAGAACGGTTCCACAAATTGAGAAGCTCTATATTTTTATCAGTCTTCTCCATAGGAGGCCTTATACTTACAACACTGACGCTTCGCTTTGTGTTCGGCACAACACTCTTTCCGGCAAGCTCAAACATTTTATCCTTTGCCAGTTGCATCTCATCAGACGTTGATACTCTTATATCAACTTCTATTGTACATTTCTCTGGAATTATATTCGCCGCAGTTCCGCCATTGACTATGCCGCAGTTATATGTAGTACCGCCTTTTTCACTCATTGACTCTATTTCGAGAATCATATTTGCAGCTTCTCTTACAGCACTTGCTCCGTCAAAATAAGCATTTCCCGCATGCCCTGCAACACCTGAAACGGTAGCAGACATTCTCAGAATACCTTTTCTGCCGACGGTAATCTTCCCGGTCATTCCCGGCTCGAGATTTAATACCGCACAACAAGCCTTTGCAGTATTAGTAATTATTTCAAGCCCTTTCTCTCCTGATAAACATCCACCTATTTCTTCATCTGATGTCAAGAGAAAATATACGGGTCTTCTTGATTTCTTCTCTGATTTCAGAAGCTCCATCACCGCAAGTCCCACTGCAATTCCGCCCTTGCAGTCAATAACGCCCGGACCATACAACCACTCGCCGTCACGAGTAACAATTTGCTCTCCAAAAGAGCCTTCTTTGTGAACTGTATCCATGTGTGCCATAAGTAATACAGGTTTTTTCGAAGAATTATCATCAGTTCTTATCAGCAGAAAATCCCCTGCTTTTTCAAAACTATATCTTTCTGTTATATAGCCGTTGTCCTTGGCAAAATTCTGTATTAAATCTACCATCTTATCAATATTGTTTTTATTGTTTGACGGAGTTTCTATCATACAGACAGATCGAAGCAGTTCGATATATTTTTCCTTTATCTTATAGTCCATACTGTCACCGGCCCTTAATATCCTTTTTGTTCAAAATCCAGACATCTGTTCAGAATGCTATTTAAAAATATTCCCCACGCCTCTTTGTTAACAAATGGGTTCACAGCGGGATTTTTTATCATATATTCCCTCTTTTCAATCAGGCAGTTATGATTCGGATGATTACCAAGTACAATTTCCACTTCTTCACAGTTTAGCTTTTCAACGGTAGCCTTAAGAGCAGTACACATAGTTTCGGGAAGATTATATTGACGGCAAAACTCTTTATAAATACTTAAAAAGCCAAGTCCGCCCAAATATCCCACTTTATGCTTTTCTTTCCCGTCTGATGCCTCAAAAAAGAACGCCATTGTTCCGGGAGTATGCCCGGGCGCCGATACACATCTGATTTTGGTATTACCAAGCTTGATAATATCTCCGTCTTTTATTGTTTCGTCAGGGTAACAGATTTCATCATCCTTGCTTGGTGCAAGATACATCAATGCTCTCTCGGGCATCTCCTTTATTAGGTTAGTATCAACTTCACTCATCAGTATTTTTGAATGATACAAATCCCTTAGTCTGTTTCCCCCGCCGAAGTGGTCAAAATGCCCGTGTGAATGAATAACATACTTAATATCCTCACACTTAAAGCCGAGTTTTCTGACTGAAGCTATAAGGGAACTAAAGTTATGAGAATACCCGCTGTCAAACATTATAAGTCCGTCCCCTGTATCTATAAGATGCATACAGACTTTTTTGTCACCGACATAATACAGATTGCCGAAGATTTTAAATGGCTCTATATTGTATTTTTCGGGATTTTCGTAATAGTCTTTGAGATTCGGCAAGAATCCTGCCATAACTTCACCGTACGGTTTGTTTTTCCCGAGATCACATTCCTTGTAACTCATAGTGGCTTTTCCCCTGAATATTTTTACAGTTTAATTACTCCAATACCATTTTCCTGAATTGTAATCTTTGTTCCATAGGGCTCGGACATAGCTGCAAGTCGCTCTAAAATTCCTTTTCCGAATCCGGGTCTTGGCAATCCCATCTGCCAATATTCCAGACCCACACCCATATCAATCGGCATAAGTTCAATCTTTGTCACTTTGTCATTTTCAATCTCAAAATACGGAATATACGCTTCCATAACACGCCTGTCGCAAAGCAAACCGCGGGTGTGTCCTTTCGTGCGGATATCATACATATCTCCCATTGAGCAGTCGGATGTCAAACCGTATTTTTCATATTGGTCTTCAGCAGTAAACTCGGTAAGCTCTTCCTGGAAGAGAAAATTGCCCATACAATAGAAAATAGGACATCCTTTGTAAATCTCTATCGGTCTGATAAGGTGAGGTCCGTGTCCGAGAATAGCACTTGCTCCTGCATCAATACATTTATGGGCAAATTCAGTATAGAAATCACCCGGTATCTCCTTGCTTGTTCCTCCCACTTCGTGTGAATGCATACTTACAACAACATAATCACACTGGGCTCTGGCACTCTTTATCGAATTGATAATTCTATCCATGTCTGTTTTGTTCGGATGGGTCACATATCTGGATTTCTCGCCGCGACGCACATTAAGAGTCCTGAGTGCCAGAACGCCGTCAGGCAACGGAGGGGTAAAGCCCTCTGCTCTGGAAATATCCGCCTGTGCATTCATTTTACTTTCGCTTACCAGATTTTCCAGAACTTCATACTGTTCGGGAGTAACTTCAACATAATCGTCAACACGCAGACCATTAACACCGGGACGACCGGGTACTCTTCTCGATTGTCTGCCGGCAATAGCCGCTACATTCATCATTGTTGATACAACACCAATAACACCAACAGAGCCATTACTTGTTTCAAGAAAAGCAGGCGCTGCTGCCTCGTCAAGGTTTCTGCCGACGCCCGCACTGGGGAAGCCTGCTTTTTCAACCGCAGACATAGTCAGCAAAAGTCCCTTGTATGAGTAGTCAAGCGTGTGATTGTTGGCAAAGGAAAGCATATTGAAGCCATATTTTCTGGCATCTTCCAAAATTCTTGCGTCTGCACGAAGATAAGCACCGCCATAAAACTGATGGCCATAGCATGTTTCATCGGGAAACGTAGTTTCAAGATTGAAAAATCTTGCGTCTGCACGCTTGATAAATTCAGATACTTCTTTGAAACCTTTATAACTTTCGGGAATACGGCGCTGCTGCAAATAATCGCCTGCAGCAGTAATTGAAATCTTTGGACGCATAGCAGTTAAATCCTTTCTTATTTTTGTTATATAAGTTCTGATATGGTATTTAAATTATAATTTTTGACAAAGGCATATGCTGCTGACAACCATAAATATCGTTATCCGCTATACTGCCGCTGATATTTTTTCTGGGGAATGTTATTTTGATTGAGTTTACAACATCGTATGCAATAATTTCTATACTGTCAGCCTCAACATCATATGCTTTTGCAATATCTTCTTTCTTCAGATTTTCAAATATGTATTTCATATCCTCATTATTATAAAAAATCAAATCAAATGTGATATACAAAGGTCCTGCATTTTTACTTCTTAATATTTTGGTATAGTCAATTAACTGTTTCATATTCATACCTCCTCAATACTGATTTTTGCTGTTTCAACAAGAGAGTCAACTTCCACAAGATGAAACACCGAAAATTCATAAACTTCTCCTGCGTGGATATCTGACGGTGAAAACGGGAAGGCAAGATTTCCTGCAGAACATTTTCTTCCTTCAAAGTCACAGTGAAGCATTCTGCTTCTTGTCAGCGCACAAACCGTGTCTGCAATTTCCTGTGTGTCTCCAACAACATCGATTATTATTCCAAGGCTGGATTCCTTTGACCCACTCATTTTGAAGTTTATTTTATAACTGTCGGGAGATAAGGTAGCCTTTGTATTCTCCTTGACAAAGTCCGTAACAATTTTGATTATTTTATCTATATTTTCTATTGTTGTTGTATCATAAATAGTTGCAGGGCTGATTGTTCTGTAGCCCGAAAGTTTAACGCCTTCAAGCTTCAGTGTTTTTTTCTCAGCTTCCTTAAAAACGGAACCGCTTACCCGAACTGTTCTGTCATCTACCTGAACAAATTTGGAGCTCGTAAGATCACAAACCCCATCAGGTTCAAAAATCAGGTAAGGATTTGATTGCTCATACAAAGTGTGAGCTGCAACTCTGTCGACCTTACACTTACGTGCAGGGTTTGCAGGACAAAGTTCAAAATAAGCATCATACATATATCCCTGCATAACATCTGCCGCCGAAACCGGTTCTGAACACATAGCACCGCATTCCATTATTTTTGCCATATGGAATGCAAGGCCCATATCGTAACCCTCATAAATACAGGGAGAAGCATAAATTGCAGTATCGCATGCTCTTCCACACAGGATAACATCTGCCTTTTTGTCAAGAAGTGTGAGAATAGGAGATGCACCAATCTGGCTCACTATTCTTGCACTGTTTTCAATTTCTTCTTCACTGAGCGGCATTTTATTACTCATATTGGTAACTTTGCCATTTTTGTATTTTTCTAAAACATATTCCTTTGATACGTCGCTATAAACTGTTCCGAGCTTGAAATTTAATCCCTGCTCTTTTGCAATTTCAAGGATTATTTCCTTTAACCAGTTTACGTGTTCTGAACTTCCTGCTCCTCCTGCACTTCCGATAATAAACGGAGCCTTATGTTCCAGCGCCTTGGGAAGAGCTAAAGCCAGATCCCTTTTTACTGCATCTCGATTGGTAAATGATTTACCGCTTCCAAGATAATATGGTCCCGGATCTGTTGAACCGGCATCTACACCAATGTAATCAACTTTTTCCGAAAATGCAATATTTAATGCTTCTTCGCTGTAACCATATCCAAGTATTC
>JAZSET010000153.1:0-2312 GCA_045531795.1 Eubacteriales bacterium
TTGATAAATTGCTGAACGTGTCTGCCTGTGATTTTGTCCAGTCTTAAATGTCCGATTGCAGGATATACACGCTGTGTAAGCTGTCGCATACGTTCATACGAGGTGTGGCGAAGATTAAGGTTTGCATATTCCTCAAACCACTGTTCCGCAAAGGTTTCAAATTTAACGTTTGCAGTAATTTGTCCTTTCAGACATTTTTCCTCGAACAGTATAGCCTGTTTCTGAACTTCCTTTTCAACTTGCCGAGCTGTCATATTCGGCTCAGGCTTCCAAGTTGTTGTCTGAATAACCTGATTACCACTTGTATCGTAGCCGCAGCTTACTCTAATCTGATATGTATTTCCACGCTTTCTTATTGTTGCCATAATGAATACCTCCATAGTTTGGGACAATTCATTTATGACTACCTCTACACCACAATTATATCACTTTCATGTTGTAAAGTCAAGAAGTATAAAGGCACGCCATAAAATATTTATCTTGATTTACGATGTGTAACAGGCTTCAGAAATTCCTCCAATTTTTCTTTCAGCTTCTGAACATTGATAAATTCCATCACCTTATCGAATTTCTCCTGCAAAGCTTTCAGCAGAGATTTGGTCTGGCTAAGTTCTTTTTCTTTATTCTCAATACGTTTTTCAAGTTCGTACCGTTCTTGTTTTAGTAACATTACATCTTCTGATAAAGTATGCACTTGCGAGGAAACAACCTCATTTTCTTTTTTCAGCTTCCTGTTCTCCTCTGCAAAATCAACATCATCTGCAACAGTTTCATAAAATCTGCCATACTCATATTCCAGCTGATGAAGCTGCCCCGATAAATTGTCTCTCTCTGATTTAAGTTTCTCATTCTCATTTCTCAAAGAAAGACGCTCCGCTTTAAGCTGAACATTTTCCGTTTCTGCATTTTTCGCCCCCACATAATTCTTCGCCGCAGCGGAGAGCCTTTCAAAATCGTCCTTTTTGATTGCTACTGTGTTCAGCGGAAGATTTGCGGTTTTGACTTCCTCGATATTCTTAATCTCTGCAAACTGCTCCGTTGTTTCGGCAAGCTGTTCTTCTGTCTTTTTCAGCTTGTATTCAGCAACGGACAAATGCTCGGCGGTACTTCCTTTTTCGCCACGCTCCAAGTCGTATCCACGGGAGGTAATGAAATCGTAGTATTCATCTTGCAGACGTGAGTAGCTATCCCGTCCTTTCCAGAACTCCGAGCAGTTGATACGTTTGCAGGGGTTGCCCTTTCTGTCCTTGCCGTTGATGACGGGAATGAAAGCGACGTGCATATGCGGAGTGGCTTCGTCCATATGCACAACAGCAGAGAGAACATACTGCTCTCCGCCAACCTTTGCCGTTATAAAATCGTAAGCGTCCTCAAAGAACCGCCGTGTTCTCTCTTTGCCAATCCTATCAAAAAAACTCCTTGTCCGATGTAATTACAAACTCACAGAGAACGGTACTCTGTTTCTCGCCGTGCAGACGTAAGTTGCCTTTCAATTCCTGTCGGGTGCGTATCCTCTCAAATTCCTGCTGATAGGTTTCAGCTTGGATTTTCTTGAGGTGATAATTTTCAGATATGCGTGACAGGTCAATATCCTTGTTGCTGTAATTATGATTGAGCCGTTCATTATGCCGTTCAAGGAGGGGTACGGCATTCATCTTGTGATTTTCATTTCTGATAATTGCGTAGCTCAACGTTTTTTCACTCCTTTTTCTGTTCAGGAATCTTTCAGGGGCAAATCTATTCATCGGAATAGTTCTAACCCACTAGGACTATTTTGCAGGCAAATAGTCCGTGGGCAAGCAGTTCCTCTTGACCCCTCCGAAAAGCGGTCACAGACCGCAAAGGTGCAGAGGAATACCCTCTGCATTCTGCGACGATATGCGACGATGTGACGGTGTTTTCAGTACCGCACCCGCTGTCATAAACATCGTCGCAACCGTCGCACATCGTCACGGTTTGGCGTATGCAAGCCGTATCAGACGTCCGCTGTGAGTATGCTTATTTGTGTAAGAAATGCCATACTCGTTGTACAGCCGACCTGCATTTACATTCAGCTTTCTTGTGAGAGCATTAGGCGGTATGTCTGCTTTCAGTATTTCGGCAAGCTGCGTCGGCGACCCTTCCCACAGGGAATTATCCGTATTGACAATTTCAGAGATTACTTCAAGTATAGGCTCGGGAGGGTCTTTCCAAAGTTCGGTTTCGGTGCGTTCCAAATCCCAGCATAACGTTTCGGGATTGCGAACAAGATACAGCTTCTGGTCTTGCTGGTCACGTCCCGAAATTTCAATAACGGCAGAATTGCCGACCCT
>JAZSET010000018.1:0-44350 GCA_045531795.1 Eubacteriales bacterium
TTGTTGAAGCTTTTAGGAACAGCGGAAACAAGCCTGAATGGATGATCCTTAAGGTCATCCCTGTCATTCCGCCCGATCTCAGACCGATGGTTCAGCTGGATGGCGGCAGATTTGCCACATCCGACCTTAATGACCTTTACAGACGTGTTATCAACAGAAACAACAGACTTAAGAAGATGATGGAGCTTCATGCCCCTGAAATCATCATAAGAAACGAAAAGAGAATGCTCCAGGAAGCAGTTGACGCACTTATCGACAACGGCAGACGCGGCAGAGCAGTTACAGGTCCTAACAACAGACCGCTTAAATCTCTTTCCGAAATGCTCCGCGGTAAGCAGGGACGTTTCCGTCAGAACCTTCTCGGTAAGCGAGTTGACTATTCCGGCCGTTCCGTTATCGTAGTTGGTCCTGACCTTAAGATTTACCAGTGCGGTCTTCCTAAGGAAATGGCACTTGAACTCTTCAAGCCCTTCATCATGAAGAGACTTGTTGAGACAGGTAAGGCTTCCAACATCAAGGACGCCAAGAAGAAGGTTGAAAGAGTAAATGCCGATGTTTGGGATGCACTTGAACACGTAATCAAGGATCACCCCGTACTTCTTAACCGTGCGCCTACTCTTCACAGACTTTCCATTCAGGCATTCGAACCTGTACTCGTAGAAGGCAGAGCTATCAAGCTTCATCCTCTCGTATGTACAGCGTTTAACGCCGACTTCGACGGTGACCAGATGCCTGTTCACGTACCTTTGTCTGCAGAGGCTCAGGCGGAAGCCCGCTTCCTCATGCTTTCTGCAAACAACCTCTTAAAGCCTGCAGACGGCCGTTCTGTAACGGTTCCCTCTCAGGATATGATTCTCGGTTCATACTACCTCACCATTGACCGTGCAGGCGAAAAGGGCGAGGGACACGTATACAGAAACTTTGATGAAGCGATGATGGCTTACGAGAACGGACTTCTCGGAATTCACGCGCCTATCAAGGTAAGAGTAAGCCGTGAAATCAACGGTGTTGTTCACACAGGTCTTATTGACGCAACTCTCGGTCGACTCATATTCAACCAGAATATTCCTCAGGACCTCGGCTTTGTGGACAGAACCGACCCTGAGCATATGCTCGACCTTGAAATCTCATTCCCCACTGTAAAGAAGAAATTAAGCCAGATTATCGACAGCTGTATCAAGGTTCACGGCAACGCCGTAACATCACAGGTGCTTGACGAAATCAAGGCAATGGGCTTTAAGTATTCAACCCGCGGTTCAATATCAATTTCGGTTTACGATATGATGATTCCGCCCAAGAAGTATGAATACGTAGCAGAAGCCGAAAAGACAGTTGAAAAGATCAACCGTGACTTCACACGCGGCCGTCTCACAGAAGACGAACGCTACGATAACGTAGTTAAGCGCTGGGAGGCAGCAACAAAGGATATCGTTGCCGCACTTCAGGATAACTTTGATAACTACAATCCTATCAAGATGATGGTTGACTCGGGTGCCCGTGGTAATATGACACAGATGCGTCAGCTTGCCGGTATGCGTGGACTTATGTTTGCAACAAACGGTAAGACAATCGAAATCCCGATCAAATCCAACTTCCGTGAAGGTCTTAACATACTCGAATACTTTATGGCTGCCCGTGGTGCGCGTAAGTCACTTTCGGATACAGCGCTTAGAACAGCCGACTCCGGTTACCTCACAAGACGTCTTGTTGACGTTTCTCAGGATGTTATCATCCGTCACGAGGACTGCGGTTCAACAAAGGGTATCTGGGTAAGCGACATCAAGGATAACAACAACGCAGTTGTTGAAACTCTCAAGGACAGAATTGTCGGCAGATATGTTATCGGTGATGTTATTGACGCAAACGGCAGAGTAATTGTACCCGACAACACAATGATTTCCGATGATCAGGCTAAGGATATAGTAAATGCAGGTATTGAAAAGGTACTTGTCAGAACAATCCTCCAGTGTAAGTGTAAGCACGGCGTTTGTGCTCACTGCTACGGCTCTGACCTTGCATCAGGCAAGACAGTAAGCATCGGTGAAACAGTTGGTATTATCGCTGCGCAGTCTATCGGTGAACCCGGTACACAGCTTACAATGCGTACATTCCATACCGGTGGTGTTGCGGGAAGCGACATTACACAGGGTCTTCCCCGTGTTGAAGAGCTCTTCGAGGGACGTAAGCCCAAGAAGGTATCAACTCCTGCCGAAGCTACAGGTACAGTTAAGATCGGTGATGTTAAGAATAATGCCCGCATAGTTACAGTTGAAAACGAGCTTACAGGCGAAAGTGCAACACACTCAATACCTGTTGGTCTCCACCTTATTGTAACTGATGGACAGTTTGTAAACCGTGGCGAACCCCTTACAGAAGGAAACCTCAGCCCTGCAGATATCACAAGGCTTCAGGGACTTGATGCAGTTTATGACTACATCATAAGCGAGGTTCAGAGAGTTTACCGTTCACAGTCAGTTGAAATCAACGACAAGCATATTGAAGTAATCGCACGTCAGATGACAAGAAAGGTTAAGGTTGACGATTCGGGAGATACAACACTTCTCTACGGTTCACTTGTCAACCGCACCGAATTTGATGAAGCGAATGCCGAAATTGATGCTCGTATTGCAAATGGCGAAATCACCCTTAAGCACGCACAGGCAACTCCGGTGCTTCTCGGTATCACAAAGGCGGCAATCAGCACAGACTCCTTCCTCTCAGCAGCTTCCTTCCAGGAAACCACAAAGGTTCTTACAGAAGCTGCTATCAAGGGTAAGGTTGACCACCTTATGGGACTTAAAGAAAATGTTATTATCGGTAAGCTTATACCTGCAGGTACAGGTATGGAGCGTTACCGTTCGGTTGAGGTTGAAACAAACAGCGACGACCTCGTTGCAAGTCTTGAAAGTGCAATAATCGCATCTTCTTCAAGTCAGGGCATATAAATTATAGTTTAAAAGGGTTGAGCAAATGCTCAACCCTTTTTCTGTGGCAGAGTATAATCACAAGCCTTTTCCTTGAGAAGAAAGCTTTTTGAAATTTACGCAAAGCGGGAGGAGCAAGCCCCTCCCCTACGATATGTAGTTATGTGGTTGTAGGGGAGGATATTATCCTCCCGTATTTCCCACAGATGCCGGTGTACGGGTGGCAGGGCTCGCCCTGCACCAAAACAGCGTTTATTATTTACAAAAAAACAAAGTCTCCACTCGTACTCCGATGTCGGTGTACGGGTGGAGATTTTAAATTTTATCAGTCCTTACGCGCGTTTCGGTCCAGGTGCGTGCCCCTGGTTAGTCTAAGAATTCAACGATTCTTCTAAGAATTGTTGCAGCCTGTGCTCTTGTCGCCTTAGTTGCAGGCTGGAATTCAGTACCAACGCCTGTGATAATACCTGCATTTGATACCTTGTAAATGTCTGTCTTGCTCCATGAGGGGATCTTTGCAGCATCGCTGAATGTTCTGGCAACCGCCGACAGAGTCTTGCCCTTGTACTTTTCAAGATAGCGGGAAATAATTACTGCCATTTCCTGACGTGTAACACTTGCATCGGGGTCGAACTGACTTTCGGTTCTTCCTCCTACAATGCCGTTCTTTCTTGCCCATTCGATATAAGGTGCATAGTAAAGATTCTTGTCAACGTCCTCAAACATACAGTTGTAACCGGAAACATCTATCTGCTCAAGTCTTCCGAGAACTGTTACAAGCATTCCTCTTGAAAGCTCAGCATCGGGCGAGAATGTTGTTTCACTGCTTCCGTTGAATATTCCGCGGATCGCTACATAGTTTATGTTGTCACGAGCCCAGTGATTCTTAATATCTTTAAATCCAAGCTCTTTTGTTGTTACAACATAGGAATCAATATTCTTAGTATTGAATGTCATTTTGCCGGGAGTATATGTGATACTGCTTCCGATATTTTCGAGCTTTTCACCGTCAAAGGCATAAACAACCGCATATTTGCCTACAATATCACTTGCAGCTTCGTACGGAAGTGTTACAGTGATATTACCCTTTGTGAAGTTTACCGAAGATGCAACATCATAATACTTATATTCAGCACTTACAAGGGAATCGAGCTTATCCTTCGGAACATCGTCCTTGAATATGAACTGAACGATTGTGTCCGCATTTGCCATTTCGGTAATTGCCGGATTATCAAACTTCATAACTGCCTTGTATGTTTCAAGAGTGAAGCTTTCTACATTCTTCATCTTTTCGGCATAGCTGTTATCAATGTTGATAACAAGATCACCGTCTGTGCGGTTGGAATATACTGCCTTGATATCCATCTTCTTGCCGGGATAGCTCTTGGCTGCCTCTGCAAGCGCCTTTTCAAGGAGGCTTTCCTGAAGCACTGCAAGCATTCCGTCGCCGTATGAAACGGAGGTAACAGGAAGCACAATGCTTACGGTATTACCGGAAAGAGTCACACTGTATTCGCTGCCCACAGGTTTAGTTTCATCATCTGCTCCGACAGTTACAAGACCTGCGGTAAATGTGAACTCGTCTCCAAGCTCGTCAAGACTGTAGTTAAGTATGTCTCCGTCATCGCTTGAAAGGCCTATGCTGTACTTGCCCTCGGGTACATTATCCTTTACAACAAAGGTTACCGTTGCAATTTTTCCGTTTTTAACATTATCAGTTTTAAGAAGCGGATTTGTCCAGTAAAGTTCAAAGGGAGACTCGTCATAAGCATCTCCGAAATACTTTGTTCCAAGAAGTCCGCCGTCTGTTATCTTTGCAATTTCAAAGTAATTATCATTGAACTCAAGCATTGTTCTGAGCGATATAAGACCGGGATTGTTTGAAAGAGTAAGTGTTACATCAAAAGTATCGCCGGGCTTTGCTGTTGCGTCTGACACCTTAATATTGGGTTTGCCTGTTGTAACAGCGCTGCTGCTTGTTACAATAGTAACTGTACCGTCAACGCATTCAAAATCGTCTCCGATTTCCTGAAGCTTGTAGTTTACAACATCGGCTGTGTCAAGCTTGGGTGTAAACTTGTACTTGCCTGCAGGAGTATCCTCGTCACATGCAAAAGTAAGGGTTACTATTTTTCCTGTCTTTGTAATATTGCTCTTCTTTAAAGGATCAGTCCAGAAAAGTTCAAGCGGTGAATTTGTATAATCATTGCTGTAATAACATTCTCCGAGTATTCCCGCATCTGTTACCTTTACAACTTTGAAGTAATCATCATTATAATCAAGCTCTGTTCTGAGCGATACAAGTCCGGGATTGTTTGTAAGAGTAAGGGTAAGGCTGAACTCTTTACCCTGAGCGACTGTCGTGCTTGAAGCCTTTATTGCAGGCTCAGCAACATCGTCATCCTCTTCTTCCCATTCATCATCCTCTTCTTCATCTTCCACAGCCGTTGTTCCGCCTGTTACGGTAATTATACCGTCTGATGCGGTGAAATTATCTGTAATTTCTATTATATCGAGATTAGCATCATTGGCAGCGACCTCAACAAGCTTGAGATCCATCTTATATGTACCGTTCGGTGCCCCGCTCTTTACTTTAAAGGTTACTTTAACCAAAGCTTCTGTGGTTGTATTGTTTTCTTTGGCAACACCTTCATCCCAAGTGAATGTAAAAGGGTTTTTACTGAGATCTTCCTGATGAAGTGCTCTTTCCATACGACCTTGATCTTCAACCTTGGCAATTGACAGATATTCATCATCATACTCAAGCAAAAGCTTCATAGCCACAATACCGGGGTTGTTTCTTATTCTTATCGAAAGGGTTGCAGTACTTCCTGCCTTTACCGAAGCAGAACTTATACTAACCGTTCCCTTTGTTGTTGCCGCCTCTGTTCCAACGACCATTGAAAACATTGAAATAAGCATAGCCACAACGAGAATCAAACTTGTCAAAGCATTTCTTTTCATATTTGTATTTCCTTTCTTTAAAAAGAAGAAAATGCAACTGCTCAGACGAGCATTTTACACTAAACTTCCATTAGCGGTATTCTCTCACAATACCTCGACTATAATTATACCATATTTTTGACAAATTGCAAGTACTGTGATAAAATAATTTTGTAAATAAACATAGTAAAATATTCCTTATAATGTAAATTTATTTAATTAGTATTGAAATCAGGGGAAAATTGGTATATAATAGTATAGAAATTTCATTTTGAAAGGAGATATCTTCTGTGCAGGAGAAAATTATTGAAATTTTCGCAAATCAGCTCGGAACCGACTCTGAAAAAACAAACAGCGATACTCTCATATTAGAAGATCTTGGCGCACATTCGCTTGACATTGTCGAAATTCTCACCGATATTGAAGATACACTGAATGTTACAATCCCCGATGAGGTCATACCCGACTTCAGGACGGTGGGCGACATTGTAAGCTATCTGGAAAGTGCCGGAAACTGATATATAAAAATACCCGAAAGGATTTTATTTATGAATCTCCCAAGACAAGCCATCAGAGACGGAATATACGCAAACTGCCTTGACGGCAGCAAATTCAAGGTACACGCAATAACTATAGGTATAGATGTCCCGCTTGATATAAAGTCGGTCACCTATGCCAATTTGTTGTCCCGTGTACTCAAAAGAGGCTGCAGCAAATACCCCGATATGAAAGAAATAGAAAAAAAGCTCGATGATCTCTTTGGGGCCGATATTTCTTTTGCAGTGTCACGCTCGGGAGAGTCGGAATTCTTCTTTGTATTTACCGACTTCCTCTCAGACAACTACACGGAGGGGCTTGACATAATAAGTGAAATCGTTGATCTGACAAAGGAGCTTCTCTTTTTCCCGAAGACAGAGAACAACGCATTTGATGAAAATTATGTGGAAGTTGAAAAGAAAAATTTAGCAGACGACATCGATGCTCAAATCAACAACAAGGCAAAATATGCAAGAAACCGTCTTGTGGGCGAGCTTTGCAAAAACGAGCCTTATTCCCTGCCGATAACCGGTGATAAGGAAATTCTTGAAAAGGTAACAGCAGGAGAGCTTTTAAGCTTTTTCAGAGAGCTTCTTCTGCATAGCAGAATAGAGATACTTTATACGGGAGAGCCGTCTCAGTTTCAGAAAGTATGCGACTGTCTCAAAAATGCCTTTTCCACACTAAGCCGTGAATATACACCCGTGTCCCACAGTATGACTATCACCCCGAAAACAGGCTCTGTGCGTGAGGTTTTCGAGGAAATGGAAGTAAACCAGGGCAAGCTTTCTATGGGATTTGTTACAAATATTACAAACACAAGCGATGATATCGGCGCACTCGTTGTTGCAAACGAAATCTTCGGTGGCTCGCCAAACTCAAAGCTGTTTATGAATGTCAGAGAAAAAATGAGCCTCTGCTATTACTGCTCAAGCTCAGTGGATGCCGTAAAAGGCATAATGCTTGTAAACGCGGGTATCGAGTCTGAAAACTATGAAACAACAAAAAATGCAATAAATGAGCAGCTTGACGACCTTAAAGCAGGCAAGTTCACAGACGAGGAATTTGACAATGCGATAAGCTCACTTACAAACGGCTACAAGTCGGTAACAGACAGTGTAAGCTCCCTTGAAGCCTGGTATCTGCCACGCATATTCAGGGGCGAAGACACAACTCCCGAATCAAGAATTATGCAGATAAAAGCGGTAAAACGGGAAGATGTTATTCTTGCCGCAAACAAAATCTCTCCCGAGGTGGTTTATTTCTTAAAGCCTCAGGATAACAAGGAGGTGGAGAGATGATAAAGGATAAAAAAATCGTAAGAAGTGATTTTCTTGGTGAAGAATACATTACATTCAGGCACAAAAGCGGACTTGATGTATATGTGTTCAAAAAAAATCTTTCAACCTCATACGCACTTTTCGCAACAAAATACGGCTCACTTGACAATGTGTTCAAATGTAACGGTGACACGGAATTTACAAGTGTTCCCGACGGTATCGCTCATTTTTTAGAGCATAAAATGTTCGAAAACGAAAACGGTGAGGACACATTTTTAAGATATGCAAAAACAGGTGCAAGTGCAAATGCCTACACCTCAAATAATATAACCGCATACCTGTTCTCCTGCACGGATAATCTGTACGATTCGCTCGAAATTCTCCTTGACTTTGTTACAAAGCCCTATTTCACAAAGGAAACAGTCGAAAAAGAGCAAGGAATTATCGCTCAGGAAATAAGAATGTATGACGATAATCCCGGCACAAGACTTTACTACGAACTTCTCTCTGCACTTTACAAAAATCACAATGTAAAGATAAATATAGCCGGAACAGTTGAGTCTATAGGAAAAATCACACCCGAATATCTCTATATGTGCTACAACACATTCTACAATTTAAACAATATGGCTCTCTGCGTTTGCGGTGACGTCAATGAGGATAAAGTTTGCGAAATATGCGACAAAATACTTAAAGAGTCGCCAAAGCAGGAAATTATACGCAAATATCCCGATGAGCCTGAAGAAGTAAATAAAAAGTGCGTAAGTGCACGTCTTAAAGTGTCACAGCCCTTGTTTGCAATAGGAGTCAAGGATACAGAAATAAGCGCCGATCCCCACAAACGACTAAGGAAAAAGGCGTGCGCCGATATTGCACTCAAAATGCTTTTCGGAAAATCATCGGCTTTCTTCAACACTCTTTATGAAAACAAACTTATATCGGGTGATCTGCACGCCGATTATGAGCATAACGAAAGCTTTTCATTCATAACCCTTGACTCGAAAAGTGACAACCCCGACAAAGTATTTGAAAGTTTTATTGAGTATATAAAGAACATCAAAGACAATCTCCCCGGGCAAGATGAGTTTGAAAGGGCTAAAAAAGTGAAGCTCGCATCTTTCATCGGTATATTTGATTCCACAGACGATATCGCCAACGAGTTTCTCTCGTTCGTGTTTGACGGCACCACGATATTTGACTATGCAGATGCTATAAAATCGGTAACATACGAGGATATTATCGGCTTTATAGACTCAGTACTTGTAGAAGAGCACTCTTCCCTTGCAAAAATTCTCCCTCTTTAAAAGAAAGGAAGTCAGAATATGAATTATATTTCATTTCCCGGACTCGGAATAGGCGAAATGGCTATAAGCAAAATTGCTTTCAGTATCGGGCCTTTAAGTATCCGCTGGTACGGTATCATTGTGACCATTGCGATTATCTGTGCTTTCGCCTTTGCCTGCTTCAGAGCAAGAAAAATCGGCATAAGCTTTGATACTATGCTTGACTATGCAATATTTGTTGTTTTCTTCGGAATACTCGGTGCAAGACTTTACTATGTCGCCTTTTCGGGCGATACATATGAGTCGTTTATAGATGTGATAGCCGTGTGGAACGGTGGTCTTGCCATTTACGGCGGACTTATTGCAGGTATTCTGGCTATCATCATTGTATCAATAGTCAAAAAGATTAAAATTTCACAAATGCTTGACGTTGTTGCACCATGCGTTATGCTAGGTCAGGCAATAGGCAGATTTGCAAACTTCGTAAACGGCGAAGCTTACGGATATAATCCCGACAAAATTGCACTTTATGAAAACAATATTTTCAGAATGGATATAAGAGCGGAAGGGGCAACTTTTGTCCGCCACACTCTCCCCACATTCCTCTTTGAGTCTGTATGGAATATTATCGGACTTCTGATACTCGTTTTCATAATAGAGAAAATGAAAAAGTTTGACGGACAAAGTGTTCTCTTTTATATCACCTGGTATGGCTTTGGCAGAACGTGGATTGAAATGCTCCGTTCTGACAGCCTGTATCTTTCGGATATAAGAGTATCAAGTCTCCTTGGCTTTTTATGCTTTGTCGCAGGAGTTACTCTGATGATAATTTTCGGCTCAAAAGCGAAGAGAAAAAGGCTTGACAGTATTGAATACACGAGTATTTATTCAGACAACACAGACGACACCAAAACGGAGGAAGAATAATGGCACAGATTATAAACGGTAAGGAAATTTCAGAAAAGGTCAGAGGCGATATCGCCCGCGAAACAGAAGAATTAAAGGCAAAGGGTATCACACCCGGACTTGCAGTGGTAATAGTAGGAAATGATCCTGCATCTGCTGTATATGTACGCAATAAGCACCGTGCCTGCGAACAGGTCGGTATATATTCAGAGGTACACGAGCTGCCCGAAAGCACTACGGAAGAAGAGCTTCTCTCACTTGTTGATAGTCTCAATGCCGACAATAAAATTCACGGAATACTCGTACAGCTTCCGCTTCCGAAGCACCTTGACGACAAGGCGGTAATCGAAAGAATTGACCCCACAAAGGACGTTGACGCTTTCAGTGCTGTGAATGTCGGCAAAATTATGCTCGGTGAATATGACTTTCTCCCCTGCACTCCCGCAGGCGTTATGGAATTACTTAAAGAAAGCGGTATCGACCCGGCAGGCAAGGAATGTGTCATAGTCGGCAGAAGCAATATCGTAGGCAAGCCCCAGGCAATGCTTATGCTCCACGCAAACGCAACCGTTACAATATGTCACTCACGCACAAAAAATCTCGCTGATGTGACACGCCGTGCAGATATAGTTGTAGCCGCACTCGGAAAGGCTAAATTCATCACGGGCGATATGATAAAAGAGGGCGCAGTTGTAATTGATGTCGGAATAAACAGACTCGACGACGGAAAGCTTTGCGGAGATGTTGATTTTGATTCTGCAGAAAAGAAAGCCTCATATATCACCCCCGTACCCGGTGGCGTCGGACCTATGACAATAACAATGCTTCTTAAAAATACACTGAAAGCGGCACAGTTAAAGCTGAAATAAAAGCGTGTCAGCTTGATATAAACCCTTTTGCGAAATATATTTGAGAAAAACTATTGACAAAGCAAAAAAATAATGGTATAATAATTTGCCGCATGAAAAAGGTCGCAAATCCCGAATGGGTACCTTAACAGCGAGACATAATGAAAGTGAGGTGCTTTTCGTGTACGCAATTATCGTAACAGGCGGAAAGCAGTACAAGGTTGCCGAGGGCGACGAACTTTTCATTGAAAAGCTCGAAGTTTCCGAAGGCGACACCGTTACCTTTGACAAAGTGCTTGCAGTATCCGCAAATGATTCTCTTACAGTCGGCGCTCCTTATGTAGAAGCTGCTTCTGTAAAGGCAACAGTTGTTAAGAACGGTAAGGCAAAGAAGATCCATATTCTTAAGTACAAGTCCAAGAAGGACTCCAAGAAGAAGATTGGTCACAGACAGCCTTACACAAAGGTACGCATTGAATCCATCGCGATTTAAGCGTTAAGGAATGACTCTTTATGACAAAGATAACATTCTTTACATCCGAAGGAGTTTTCTGGGGATTTGAGGAAACAGGGCATACAATGTATGCAGACGAAGGAAACGACGTTCTGTGTGCTGCTCTTTCTTCTATGACAATGCTGATAATCAATACTATTGAAGTTGGTTTCGGCTCAAGAGTGGATTACACAATTGACGAAGAATCAACAACAGTAAAGCTTATCGCCCGCTCTGCTCTTCCCGTATTTGAAGAGGATGAATGTATCCGCTTCGCGGTCAGCGGACTTTTGGCTTCATATTATCATCAGCTTGAAGAGCTTATCGAGGAGTATTATGACTACCTCGATGTAAATGTTATAGAACTTGAACCATAAAACTCAAACAAAAAATGCAAACACAAATAATCGAAAGGTATTGGAGGTGCAGCAAAGTATGATCAGATTAAGCTTACAGTTTTTTGCTCACAAAAAAGGTGTTGGTTCTACAAAGAATGGCCGTGACAGTGAAGCTAAGCGTCTTGGCGTAAAGCGCGCAGATGGTCAGCACGTACTTGCAGGCAACATCATCATCAGACAGAGAGGCACAAGCGTGCATCCCGGTAACAATGTTGGTATCGGTAAGGACGACACATTGTTCGCTCTCATCGAAGGTACTGTAAAGTTTGAGCACATCGCAGGCGGCAGAAAAGCCGTTAGCGTTTATGCTGACTAATCAGTGATTTAGCTAAAAAGAAAAGACGGTGTGATTATCACACCGTTTTTTCTTTTAAAAAAGCCCTTTTTCGCAGAAAAAGCACCCGTAATTATTGTTTTTTTGTAATAACTATTGCTTTTTTTATAAGTATATAGTATAATTATAGAGTATATTATTGTGCGAAAGGAAGTGCATTTAAAATTATGGGCGAAACCCCTGCCCCGTGTGTGAACAGAGTTTTACTTCACAGATGTATTGTCTTTTTAAAGAACAAGACTCACAACACCGCTTCGCACGAGTGCATAGTAATCGACGCCGCATCAATGGAGCCTCCGTAGCGTATGCTATATGTAATCTTTAACTCATATAACAAAAGCTATTAAATTTAAAGGAGAACCAATATGACCAGCGACAGTATAATGTCGATAATAATTTTAGTAGTACTCGTATTGCTTTCGGCATTTTTCTCGGCAACAGAAACAGCATTTTTATCATTTAATAAAATCAAAATGAAAACAGCCGCACAGGACGGCAACAAAAAGGCACAGAAAATCCTTGATCTGTTTGACAGATACGACAAGCTTATATCAACAATACTTATAGGCAACAACATCGTAAACATAGCCGCATCATCAATAGCAACCGTCTGGTTTGTGCAGACACTTGAACTTAAAAACGGTGCAACCTGGGCAACAGTTGTTATGACTGTTGTGGTGCTTATCTGCGGTGAAATTACACCTAAGCGTATTGCAAAGGAAATTCCCGAAAAGCTTGTGTTTGCGTTCTACCCGTTTATAAAATTCCTTACAACTATGCTTACCCCCCTCTCATTCCTTTTAAATCTCTGGCAGACTCTTGTAACAAAGGTGTTCAAGTTTAAGGAAGAATCGGGAATGACGGAAGATGAGCTTATCACAATGGTAGATGAAGCACAGCAGGAGGGCGGAATTGACGAAGACGAGGGTGAGCTTATCCGTTCTGCAATCGAGTTCAACGATGTTGAGGTAAGAGATATAACAACACCCCGTGTTGATGTGTCGGCAGTCCCTGCTGATGCAACAATCGAAGAGGTGGCATCAGTATTCTATGAAACAGGATATTCCCGCTTGCCTGTATATAACGAAACCATCGACGACATTATTGGAGTACTTCACGAAAAAGATTTCTACTATATGCGTCACAAGGGCGTCAGTGACTTCCGTTCTGCAATAGGCAAAACAATATATGTGCCCGAGCACATTCAGATATCCGACCTTTTAAAGAAATTCCAGCTTGAAAAAGTTCATATGGCAGTTGTTGTTGACGACTTCGGCGGCACACTCGGCATATGTACTCTCGAAGATATCCTCGAGGAGCTTGTAGGTGACATCTGGGACGAGCACGACGAAATTGTCGAGCAGTTCACAAAAACCGAAAACGGCTCTGTTATAGTCGATGCCTCTGCAAGAGTGCTTGATATGTTTGAATTTTTCGACATAAAGCCCTCTGATGAAGACGATCTTCCCCAGACTGTAAACGGTTGGATTTTGAAAGAAACGGGACATCTTCCTGAGCCGGGTGAGATTTTCGACCTTGATAATATGAGAATCGAAATACTTAAGGCTGACAACAAAATCGTCGAAGAGGTACGCATCACAATCGTCGATGAATCCGTTGATGAAAACGACAATGATAAGACCTCTGACGAAAAAGAAATTACAGAAAAATAAAATATCCGGAATACGGCTTCTTAAACGAAGCCGTATTTTTGTATAATGTTCAGAAATTTCGATTATATACTTGCTTTTTTTGCTTATTGTTGGTATAATATATGTTGATATAATATATAGTCACAGAAAGTAATATACTTTAACATAAAGGAGAATTGGTATGAGTACAGCTCTCAGCCCCATATTCAGAAAATCAGTAGGCGGTTACAACAAAAGCGATGTAAACGACTATATTGAGGAAATGAGCCTCCGTGCAAAAAAAGACAAGGAAGACCTCGCAGAAAAAATAGAAAAGCTCGAAAAGAAGCTTGAAGAAGCAGAAAGAAGAGCACATGATGAAGAAAAACGCGCAAATGATGCTGAAAAGCGCGATTTTTCCAAAGAAGCCGGGGCTTTTGAAGAAAAAATAGCCGAACTTGAACTCAAAGTGAGCGACGGCACAAACTTAATCGAAGCAAAAAATGAGCTTATTGCCAAGCTTGAGGGCGAACTCAGTGCAAAAAACGATGAAATTGATGCTTTGAAGAAGCGCGTTTGCGAGCTTGAAGAAGCAGAAAAAGCAGCCGCGGATAATCTCAGAAAAGCAAAGGAATATGATACCCTCAGCAAGAATATCGGCGAACTTATGATGAATGCAGGCAGCACCGCAGAAAAAATCGTAAGTGACGCCGGAAACAAAGCAACTTCCCTTATAAATGAAGCTGAAAGCAAACGGGCATATTGCCTCGAAATCCTGCAGAAATACACACAGAAATACTGTGACAAATTAAACGAGGTGACACTCACAACAGCGCAGGAGAGACTCAACCGCATAAACCGGGAGCTAAAAGAGTTTGAAGCATCAATCTCACGCTCTGTAAATGATGCGAAAAGCAAAAATGAAACAGCTCACGAATACATAGAAACTCTCCGTACATCTCTTGACATCAGCCTCGATTCCATTCTCAATATGCCGGCAGACAGTTTAGAGGTACTTGACGGCAGCGAAAATGTCGAAGATGATGTTGAAAAGATGCTTGATAATTCTATAAGTAATATTCTGTCAAAGCTTGAAGACGCAGAATAGTGAGTCGCAAAATCAAGGCAGAGGCCTTTTTGATAAAAAGCGGTGATTTAAGTGATAAAATCAAAGAATGAAAGTCTCAGTCGGGTCGGAACAAGAATAAAAGCTATACGCAAAAACAAAAAAATAACGCAAAGCGAACTTGCGGGAGAAAGCATTACAAGAAATATGCTGAGCCGTATAGAAAACGGACTTGCACTTCCCTCTCTGCAAACACTTGTATATATTGCAGACAGACTCTCTGTACCGGTGTCAGCGCTTCTTGACGACACCTTTTTGTCGGACTACACAATAGCAGAAGCGGTCAGAAAAGCCCACGGATATATGAAAGAGGGGCTTTTTGACAAGGCACTTGAGGTAATACAAAGCAAAGACATTCCCGAAAGTGATGAGACAACACTTATTGCGATTGAATGTAATCTTGCTCTTGCGGCAGAAAAAGCCAGACAGGGGAACTTTTTTGAAGCATACAGAAATTTCGCGCAGGCAGAAGAAAAGGAAGAGTGCACTGTATATTCCACTGCAGGCAGCACATATATTTCAAGTCTTTACAGATCAGTAGCCTCATATATGCTCCCTCTTGATGAGGGTGAAAAGAAAACAAAACCGAAATTCGATAAATATATAGATTTCTATATTTACCTAAGGCTTATTGACCTGTTTGATAACGGACAAATCGTAAAAGCGGTAAATCTTGCTGCACTTTGCGAAATAGAAGACCGAATACTGTCAACTCATATAGCCGCCACCCTTGATATGGCAAACGGAAAATATACCTCAGCTGCATCAAAGCTCAGACAAATAGTTGAATATGAGGAAAAATCGCCGACTCCGCACGGCTCACTTATGCTTTACCGGATTTACGGAGAGCTTGAAATGTGCGCCAAAAGCGAGGGGGATTATGTCCTTGCATACACTTATAAGGAAGAAAAATTAAAGCTTTATTCCAAAATGTCGGGAATCAAGCTGTAACACGGAGTTATTATGAATATACGAATCGGTCACGGATACGACCTGCATAAGCTGGTTGAAAACAGGCGTCTTATCCTCGGCGGAGTGTGCATTCCGTATGATCTCGGTCTGCTCGGTCACTCTGACGCAGATGTGCTATGCCACGCCGTTATGGACGCAGTGCTCGGCGCACTTGCTCTTGGCGACATCGGACGGCACTTTCCGGACAACGACAACAAGTATAAGGATATTGACAGCACAAAGCTGTGCGAAGCAGTCTGTGATTTAATGGCAGAAAGCAATATGCAAATCGGTAATATGGACATAACCGTTATCGCGCAACGCCCGAAGCTCTCACCGTACATTGATGAAATGCGAAAAAACCTCGCCCGGATATTTGGCTGCGGCATTTCGCAGATAAACATCAAAGCAACCACAGAGGAGGGGCTGGGTGCAACAGGCGAGGGCCTTGCAATATCGGCTCACGCAGTAGTGCTTTTGCGTGATAAATCTATGTGAAGTGAATACACACCGCAGTTATACTGTTATATCCTTTATTTTATCTTCCCTCTGCGGTGCACACACACGAAGCTTCACATTACATAATATGAAAAAAAACAAAGTTTGCCCTGACAGAAAAAAACGCACGGACACATAATCTGACAAATATTGCGTTTTTTATAAAAAAACAAACGACAAGCAAAGCAAAAGAGTAATAAATACAAATAATAATTTTTTAAGGAGCTATAGAAATGGCAAAAGTATCACCGTCAATTCTCGCAAGCGATTTTTCAAAGCTTGGCGATGAAATCAGAAAAATAACCGAAGCAGGTGCCGAATATATCCATATTGATGTTATGGACGGAATGTTCGTTCCGAATATGTCAATAGGTCCATGCATAATAAGTTCGGTAAGAAAGGTTACAGATGCAGTTTTCGACACCCACCTTATGATAACTGATCCGATAAGATATGTAGAGGATTTTGCAAAGGCGGGAGCTGATATTATAACTTTTCACTTTGAAAGCTGTACAAATCACACCGAGGTTATTGACAAAATCCGTTCTATGGGCAAAAAAGTCGGTATTTCAATAAAGCCTGCGACTCCTGCATTTGTGCTCGAGCCCCTGCTTGACAAAATCGACCTTGTGCTTGTAATGACAGTAGAGCCGGGCTTTGGCGGTCAGTCATTTATGCCCGAAACTCTTGAAAGTGTAAAAGTTGTCCGTGAGATGCTCGCAAAGCATAACCTGAGCGACAGCGTTGAAATCGAAGTAGACGGCGGAATCAATCCCGAAACAGCGCGCCTTGCAAGAGAAGCCGGTGCAAATGTTCTTGTAGCGGGAAGTGCCGTTTTCAAAGCAGAGGATATAAAGTCTGCAATTGATGCAATAAGAGGCTGAAACACATAAATCATTGCAAATCGCACCCATATTTACAAAATGTTAACAAAATGAAGAGAAAAACTTGATATAATTATTGTGTGTGTTTATATGTGTATAACTATACATAAACGAATGAAAGAGGGCTTAAGATATGAAAGCAAAAATAATTGCAATAATTTCATTTATCCTGATAGCATCAATGCTGCTTTCTGCTCAGATCAGTGCAGTAAGCAATGAATGGAGCAGACACTTACTCGAAGAGGCTGAAAGCATCTGTGCTGACGCAGGAGCAAATGCATACTTTAACACTTACAAACCGCTTTTAACCAACATCCTTTTAAGCATCGATGTTGATGAAACAAAAGCAAATGCTGTAGTTGACGTACTTCAAAGAGGTCAGAACGACTTCAAGACCTGGAGAGTACTTAAAGAAGACGGAGACTCTCTCAGTGACTATTATGACACAAACACCCCTACCGTACAGAGCAATGTAATCCCAACAGCAGTGGCTTACTTTGACGAAGCCTGCAGTATACTTGATATGTCTTATACTATGTCTTTGCTGCCCGCCAGCAAAAGAGCGCATATAGGCGACGTTGCAATCAACCTGTTCTATATCGGCGGTAAAATCGCCACAATTGACGGCGACAAAATATCTCTTCCTACACCTCCGTCAGTCGGCACTGGAAGCTCACAGTCGACTCACTACACTGTAAAGTTTGATTCAAACGGCGGTAGTGATGTACCGAAGCAGCTTGTAAAAAGAAACAAGACAACTACAGAACCTGAAGCACCTGTAAAGGAAGGCTTTGAATTTGCAGGCTGGTATAAGGATAAAGAGCTTACAATAAAATATGACTTCAGCGAAAAAGTAAAAGGCGCAACAACACTTTATGCCAAGTGGATAGAAATCGTACCCGATGAGCCCACAGTTCCCGCCTGGGATAACCCCTATAACGATGTAAATGAGGGCGACTGGTTCTACGATGCAGTTAAGACTATAACCGAAGCAGGTGCTATGAACGGTGTTGCTGACGGCACATTTGCTCCCGATGCAGTTCTCACAAGAGGTATGTTCGTAACAATCCTCTACAGACTTGAGGGCAGTCCTCTTGCAGGCACATCTGCATTTGAAGACGTTGCACCTGATGCATGGTATGCAAAGGCAGTTGCATGGGCAAGTGCTAACGGTATCGTAACAGGATTTAACGACCAGGAATACAGACCTGATATAAGCATCACACGCGAACAGATGGCAGCAATTCTCTTCCGTTATGCAAACTACAAGGGGATGGATGCAGTAACACTCGAAGAAAATCTCCACTTTGAAGATGCAGATACAATTTCAGAATATGCAGTACCTGCAATGAACTGGGCTGTAGGCAAGGGCATAATCCAGGGTCACAATAACAAGGTTACCCCCAGAGCTTATGCAACAAGAGCACAGGCAGCTACAGTGTTTGTAAGATACTTCGGACTTTAATAACAAATATATTACCTGCCCCCAAAAGGGCAGGTAATATTAGTATATAGAAAGTTTAATTAGAGGTTTTTATGAATAAGTATGTTAAAATCGCACTGCTGATTATTCCCGTAATACTGATAATCGCTTTTGTGCTTGTTCTAACAAGCGGACTTTACAATTCACTGATAAATGATATCCCCTTTGTTTCAATGCTGATAAGCACAGATAAAACGTTGTCTGATGATATTTATTTTAAAGAAGAGGCAGACTTTTTATATGTGACAGATATTCCGCCCACAATCGAATATGTTGACTCTGTAATAGAGAAAATCGATTACAGCACGCAGTACGGTATTATCAATATAAGTTCGTTTGAAACAAAGGATATTCCTCTGTATTACGGAGATACAGACGAAATACTTGCAAACGGTGCCGGTCAGTACATAGGTTCATACGCCTGCGGTCACGGTGGCAAATCCATTGTAAGCGCGAATGTAATGAGTTATTTCTACGAGCTTGAGGATACAAAGACCGGCGACACTGTTACAGTCAACACTCTGTACGGCGGATATGAGTACGAAGTCAGCGATAAGTTTGTTATCGCAAAGGAAGATTTCGAAATACTGCTTTACGAGGAGTTCGTGGGCGACACTCTGCTGCTCTGCACCGACTATCCGCGTTCAAAGGGTATCAGCGGCACTGACAGTATGATAGTTTACACCTGCACGCTCAAGCGCGGTAAAATATACAAAAACTGGTTTGATGAATAAGAGAGGAGAATATATTATGAAAATATTTAATACAGTTATTACAATTATCCTCTCGCTGCTTCTGACAGTGTCATTGTGCGTGACTCTTGCGCTCAACCTCATATACTGCACACTTGATACTGATACCGCCCCCACGTCAATTGCAAGTTTTATAGACGAAAACAAGCTTTCAGCAGAGCTTTCGGGTATATTGTCCACAACAGTCAAAACCTATGGCTTTGACGCGTCCGAAATCGCAAATAAAGTCAACACAAAAGAAGCAAAAAGAGTTTGCGGTGAATATATAGGCCTGTACTTCAATGCATTTATAACAGGTGCCACCGAGACTCCGATTGTCGTCTATAAAGATGATGGTAGTATATATAACGCCATAAATGAAAACAAGCATCTGTCAAGCCGTCCCGAGCTGTTTGAAAACGAGGAAAATGTAAGACTTCTTGCAGACAAGTGTGTATCAAAAATAAACTCGGCAATAAACGCTCTTTCCATAGACAAAGTGCTTGAAATTATTACGCACTATAAAGGCTTGTACATAAAAGTCGCGTCACTTGGAAAATACTTTATGCCGGCAACGATAATAACTGCTTTGCTTTTGGTAGTCACTTGCACGCTGATTATATTTCAAAAGAGACGCAAAACCGCATATGGCGTTTCCCTGGCACTTTTTGGTGTAAGTGCTGTATTTTCAGTTCCATTTGTATATTTTTCCACACTTGACATTGCAACCAAACTGAATATAAATGCAGGGCTTGCAAAAGTGTACGCTGACGCGCTTTTCAGACACGTTTTCAGCCGTATGGCACTCATTTACACAAGTGTCAGCGCACTACTGCTTATAATGCTTATACTCTCAATAATCCGGCTTGTGCAAAAAGAAACAAACCAAAATAATAAATCAATACATTAAGTCAAAAAAAGCCTTCTCCTGCGGGAGAAGGCTTTTTTTGCACCATTTCCTTTTTTGATAAAATAAAAGCTCCCACAAACCGTTTAATTTCGGTCTGTGGGAATTTTCAGTTTTGTATTATATCGTTATCTTTCTTCTCTGAAGTATGGGAGTCCGAGACTTGCCGGTGGCTGGTGCTCGGGCTTCTTTCTTGCACTCGTGAATACAAGTACAATGATAGTTACAACATACGGGAGCATCTTGATAATCTCTTTTGCGCTGCTCGAAAGATTCGGAATATATGTGCAGATGATATAAAGTCCACCGAAAATGATTGAACTGAATATCGCCGATTTCGGCTTCCAGAGAGCAAATATAACTATCGCTATCGCAAGCCAGCCACGGTCACCGAAGCCGTCATTTGTCCATGCGCCCGAGGTGTAGTCCATAACGAAGTAAAGTCCGCCGAGACCCGCTATCATACCGCCGATGCAGGTTGCAAGATACTTGTATCTTGTAACATTTATTCCCGCCGCATCAGCAGTTGCAGGATTTTCACCGACTGCACACAGACTGAGTCCCACGCGTGTTCTCTTTAAAATAAACGCCGCAATAATCGCAATAATTACTGCAAGATACGCAAGGAATCCAAAGGATAAAAATGTTTCGCCGAAAAGTCCGAGATCCTTTGCAAAAGGAAGTGTAGCCTTGTAATATCTTCCCGTTGTAAGAAGCGAAATTGAACCGCCCTTGTCAAAGAAGCTCAGTAGTGAACCTCCGAAGAAGTTACCGATACCCGTACCGAATGTGGTGAGTGCAAGACCGGTTACATTCTGATTTGCTCTGAGCGTTATGGTAAGGAAACTGTATATAAGTGCCATAAGACCCGAGCCTATAAGAGTTGAAATAAACGGGATTATAATGCAAAGTGCAGCTATAGGTGTATCGGTTGACTGTTCGTAAATGAAGCCACCGATAATGCCCGAAATTCCGCCGACATACATTATACCCGGAATACCGAGATTGAGGTTTCCGCTTTTTTCGGTGATAATTTCACCCGTTGCACCGTAAAGAAGAGGAATACTCTGAATAATCGCAGCCTTGATGAATGATGCTATTACAAAAATTATATTCATACTCTTCCCTCCTTACTTTGCCTTGTGTGACTTGTGGAAGTTTATCTTGTAGTTTACAAAGAATTCGCATCCTATTATAAAGAACAAAATAATACCTGTCAGAATATCGGAAATACTTTCGTTAAGTCTGAGACTTGTGGCAATCTGACTTGAACCTCTCTGCAAAAATACAATGAGGAATGAAGTAAGCATCATAACGATAGGATTGAATTTTGCAAGCCATGATACCATAATTGCGGTAAAGCCGTTACCGCCTGCGGTATTCTTTGTTATTGTGTGGTCAGTACCCGCAACAAGCAAAAGTCCTGCAACGCCGCAAAGCGCGCCCGAAATCGCCATTGTACGAAGTATTACCTTTTTTACATTGATACCGATATATTTTGCCGTGTTTTCACTTTCTCCGACAACGGCTATTTCATAGCCCTGCTTACTGTATTTAAGGTAGATATACATAAATACTGTAATTACAAGAACTATAAGCACATTTATAAGATACTTCTGTCCGAAAAGTGACGGGAGCCAGCCTGCCTTTGTCTGCTGATTGATAACACCCATTACACTGGAGCCGTTTGGCACCCAGACCATAATAGCAAAGGATACAAGCTGTGTGGCAACATAGTTCATCATAAGGGTAAACAATGTCTCGTTTGTATTCCATTTAGCCTTGAAGTATGCCGGAACAAGTCCCCAAATCATACCTGCAAGCACACTCGCTGCTATCATTATCAGCATAAGGAGTGCCGGATGAAGTTTGTCTCCGATATAGAACATACATGCAGTACAAGCAAGACCGCCCATAAGCACCTGGCCCTCTGCTCCTATATTCCAGAATCGCATTTTGAATGCCGGCGTTACCGCAAGTGATATACACAAAAGCATTGCTGTATTCTGTACTGTATTCCAGATTTTTCTTGAGGTGCCGAATGTGCCTTCAAACATTGACTTATATACCCTGATAGGATTATATCCCGTCAGCGCATATACAACGACCGCACACACAACAAGAGCAAATACAATTGCCACAGCCCTCACAAGCCATGCCTTCCACCAATCCATTGCATCCCGTTTTGTAATGTGGACGAGGGATTCTCTGTGTTTTTTCACATTATTCTTCATCTGTATCCCCTCCCCCGGTTTTAGTCATTAAAAGTCCGATTTCTTCCTTGGTCGCGCTTCTGCCGTCAACAATACCTGTCACACGGCCACCGCCGATTACCATAATACGGTCACAAAGCTCAATAAGAACGTCAAGGTCTTCACCGACGAATATTACCGCAACACCTTTTTTCTTCTGCTCATTCAGAAGATTGTATATTGCATAAGAGGAGTTGATGTCAAGTCCTCTTACAGGGTAAGCCGCCATTAGAACTGTAGGCGCTGCCGCTATTTCTCTGCCTACAAGTATCTTCTGAACATTACCTCCCGAAAGTCTTCTTACAGGAGTTGTCGCACCCGGAGTTACTACCTCAAGGTTCTTTATTATTTCTTCTGCAAGATCACGCGGGCCGCTTCTCTGCAGGAATACCGACTTTCCGCGTCTGTAGCTTCTGAGCATCATATTGTCGATGATGTCCATATTGCCTACAAGTCCCATTCCGAGTCTGTCCTCGGGCACAAACGAAAGTCTTACACCAAGCTCTCTTATCTGCAAGGGAGTTTTATCTCTTAAATTATCTGTACTTCCTGTCTTGGGATTGTGATATAAAATCTCACCCTCTTCAAGATGCTGAAGTCCCGCTATTGCCTCGAGAAGTTCTCTCTGACCGCTTCCCGCAATACCCGCAATACCGAGTATTTCTCCTGAACGCGCAGTAAAAGAAACATTATCAAGCACCTTTACACCCTCGCGGTTTACGCAGTCAACACCCTTTACAACAAGTCTGTCTTCACAGTCCACAGGCTCATCTCTTTCGATATCGAGGTCGATTTTCTTGCCGACCATCATCTCGGTAAGCTCAGCCTCATTTGTCTCGGCTGTATTTACCGTGCCGACATATTCGCCCTTTCTGAGAACCGAAACTCTGTCGGAAATTGAAAGCACCTCATGAAGCTTATGTGTAATAATTATAATCGCTTTTCCGCTGTCACGCATTTTGCGAAGCACTGCAAAAAGTTTTTTTGTTTCCTGAGGAGTAAGCACCGCTGTCGGCTCGTCAAGTATAAGGATATCAGCTCCTCTGTACAAAACCTTAATAATTTCAACGGTCTGCTTTTCGGATACCGACATTTCATATATCTTCTTGTCGGGGTCTATATCAAATCCGTACTTTTCGCTTATTTCCTTTACACTTCGCGAAACACCTTTGATATCATATTTGTCCTTGAGTCCAAGCACCACATTCTGTGCCGCTGTAAACAGGTCAACAAGCTTGAAGTGCTGGTGAATCATACCTATTTTATAGTCAAATGCCTCCTCGGGTGAATTGATTACAACAGGCTCTCCGTTTATGAATATCTCTCCCTCATCGGGATAATAGATACCTGAAATCATATTCATAAGCGTTGTCTTGCCGCTGCCGTTTTCGCCGAGCAATGAGAGTATTTCACCCTTATTTACAGAGAGCGACACATTCTTATTGGCAATAACCTTTGCGCCAAAGCGTTTGGTAATATTTTTGAGTTCTATTGCTGCACTCACTTGTTTTTACCTCCGTTTAATTTTGAAAAGAAAGCAGACAAATATTCTTCTGCCCTCTTTTCACTACTAAAGCTATAAAGAGTAGTGGCGGAGTACCATCAGGCACTCCGCCTAAAATCTCTTTTTTAATTACTTGGTTGTGATACCGTCGATGTACTTGATATCGAAGTAAGGAGCACTTCTGAGAGCGGACTCATTGAATGCACCGTCAGCGATTACATTTGTTTCAGAAACAAAGTCGCCTTCGTCGATAACGTCTGCGAGGTATTCTGTAAGTGTTTCACCGTTAACAGTGAAGCTTGCTGTGTCAAATACCTTGATTGAACCGTCTCTGAGACCTGCTTCAACTTCAGCAAGCTTTTCAGCTGTGCCTTCAGCTGCAACTGCAGCGTTGAGTTCTGTGAGGATTACAGAGCCTGTTTCAAGTGAACCGCACCAGTCAGTTTCAAAGTTTTCACCGTTCTTAACTGCTTCGATGATCATCTTGAAGTAAGGTGTCCAGACAATCTTTGAAGAGATAAGAGCTGTTGTGGGAGCGATTGAGATTGTGCTGATGTTGTAAGCAACATTCGGAACGCCTCTTTCTTCACATGCCTTAGGAGCACCTTCAGAGTCAGCGTGCTGGCTTACGAGAACGCAGCCTGAATCCATAAGCTTGATAGCTGCTTCCTTTTCAAGAGCGATATCAAACCAGGAGTTTGTGTAGATAACTTCCATTGTAGCGGACTCGCAGATTGAACGAGCGCCGAGGAAGAATGATGTAAGACCTGATACAACTTCAGAATAGTTGAACGCACCAACGTAACCGATCTTAGCTTCTTCAGCTGTGATCTTGCCTGCTGCAATCATTTCGTTGAGCTTCATACCAGCTGCAACACCTGCGAGGTATCTACCTTCGTAGATAGAAGCAAATGCGTTGTGGTAGTTAGCAAGACCTGCTGTCTTTGACTTTGTACCTGTTGCGTGAGCGAACTGTACTTCCGGGAATTCCTGTGCAGCCTGAATCATATATGTTTCGTGGCCGAAAGAGTCTGCAAATACGAGGTCGCAACCAGCATCAACAAGCTCAGCAGCTGCTTCGTAGCATGCGTTTGATTCGTCAACGCCTACCTTGAAGAGAACCTGTTCGTCTGTAAGACCGAGCTCTGCCTGAGCTGCCTTAGCTGCGTCCATAAAGTTCTTGTCGTAAGTGGAGTTTTCGTCGTGTAAGAAGATAAAGCCAACCTTGAAATCGTCAGCTACTACTTCTTCTGTGTCAACAACAGTATCTTCTACTGTGTCATCAACTGTGGTATTGTTACATGCGCTGAACATTGTGCATGAAGCAAACACCATAACAAGTGCGAGAACGATAGAAAGAATCTTTTTCATTTTGTTTCTCCTTGCCTCTTGGCTAAAATATTTTTCGTGTCTGTAACGACAATATAATTTTACTATATTATAGTATAAATTACAATACATATTATCACCAAAAAAGGTATACCATATTTTTAGCATTTTGACCAAAATTCCAACTTTTTCACCCCTGTAAAACCAAAAATAATATTATTTTGCGTTTTTTTACACCCGACCTGCCTTTTTCACTGACTTTTTTCTGTATTTTTTGCACATAGCTAAAAAGAAACAGATTTTGTGAAATAATTGTTACTTTTAACAAGTCTGAGAATAAACAGGCTTTGTTTGCCAAACATTATTTGTGTAAAAAAGTACATCAAATCAAAAGAAAGGCAACAACAATGAACAGAAAAAACAACAAAAAGCTACTTTGCATCTTAATCTGTGCAGCAACCCTGTTTTTATCGGTAACAGCTTCTGCAGTAAGCATATCCCCCGCCCTTGACATTATAGCTGCCGGCTGCACACTTGCAAAAACAAGCCTTGTCAGCCGTGATGTTTATTTTGAAGAATCGGACTTCACATCTGCTACAGGTCTTGAAGAAATTGACGGCATTACCGTTATAAGTCTGCCTGACTCAAAAGACGGTACTCTTATGCTCGGCAATATCGCCATAAGCGAAAATCAGCGTATCAGCAAAAAGAATCTTTCAAATCTGAGATTTGTGCCGAGAAACTCAAACGAATGCGAAGCGACCTTCTATTTTTCGCCCGACACTCACAGAAGCGGTGCTTATCCGTGCACCGTATATCTTCTTGAGAGAGAAAACTCCTCCCCTGTTATTCAAAACGGAGTAAAAACAACCGCTTCCACCTATGAAAATATGCCAATATCCGGGAAACTGCGTGCATACGACAATGAAAATGATCCGCTTTGCTTTGAAATAGTCACAAAGCCTGTTTCAGGCAGCGTCACTATCACAGACAAACAGGTGGGAAGCTTCACTTATACTCCTGCAAACGACTACATTGGCAGTGATTATTTTGAATATATTGCCCGCGACAAATACGGAAATGTTTCAGAGTCAGCAAAAATCTGCGTTAATGTGCTTAAACCCGAGACCAACATCGTTTTCTCCGACCTTATTGGTCATTGGGCTCATTACGGCGCGATAAAAGCCGTTTCAGGCGGAATTATGGACTTTTACTCCGATAACGGCGTTTATACTTTTATGCCAGATGCACCCGTTTCAAGAGCAGAATTCTGTGTGTCTCTTATGAAAAGCGCAGGATATAACGGCTTTACCTCTGTAAGCTCCACAGGATATGCCGATGATGATGAAATTCCCGAAGAATACAAGGGTTATATAGCCGCTGCAAGTATACTTGGCATTACAAACGGAATAAACGACAATGAAGCGGTCTGTTTTTACCCCAACAATCAGATCACCCGTGCCGAAGCCGCCGTTATGATCAACCGCCTTTACGGCTTTTCAAGGGATATCGAAGCAGGTGCTCTGGCTGTGTCTTCCTTCAATGACTCCGACACGATACCCGCCTGGGCAGCGCAGAGTCTTGCCGTACTGAGCAGTGTAGGTGTCATTTCGGGAGATACTTCGGGTAATATTTCACCCTACAGCGGTCTCAGCCGTGCCGAAGCCGCCGTTATGCTTACAAACATTTCAGAGCTTAACTGATTATTTCCCTCATCAGGTGACTCTCCGGGGACATCGACCCCTGCAAATTATTTCCCCGCAAAAAAGGCTACAGTATGTCACAATACTGTAGCCTTTTTTATTTCTGTGTAATTATAGCTTTGCAAGAGCTGCTTCGATGTTTTCGAGCTGTTCCTTGTATTTTGCAAGTTTTGCTCTCTCTCCCTCAATTACCTGGGCAGGAGCCTTTGCAACAAAGCCCTCATTTGAAAGCTTCTTGTCAAGACGCGCAATTTCTTCAAGCGTCTTTTCTTTTTCCTTATTAAGTCTTTCCTTTTCCTTTTCAAAGTCAACAATGTCCGCAAGAGGAACAAAGAGTGTTGCACTGTCGGTTACAACCTGTACCGCATTGGGATCATCGCAAGGAGTATATTCAACCTTTGATGCTCCTGCAAGTTTTTCAAAGAAACGGGCGGTCTTATCGTTGTAAATATCTCCTCTTTCGCTTACAATGTAAACTGCAGCTTTCTTTGACGGAGGAACATTCATCTCTGCACGGCGGTTTCTGAGTGCGCATACTGCATCAATGAGTGCGCTCATTCTCTTTTCGTCATCTTCGAAAATCATAGCCTCATCACACTTCGGGAAAGATGAAATCATAATGCTTTCCTCAATATGAGGAAGTGCCTGATAAATTTCCTCTGTAATAAACGGCATAAAGGGATGTAAGAGCTTGAGAGTTTCACGAAGTACATATGCAAGTACATTCTGTGCTACCTTGTTGCCCTCGCTTTCCTTGTCTGCAAGACGCGGCTTTGTAAGCTCGATATACCAGTCGCAGTAAATGTCCCAGATAAAGTCGTAAAGCTTTGAAAGCGCAACGCCAAGTTCAAACTTGTCAAGGTTTGCACTTACCTCACGGGCAAGCTTGTTAAAGAGTGAAAGTATCCACTTGTCTTCAAGCTCAAGCTTGTCTGCTTCGGGAAGCTTGATTTCTTCTATATCAAGATTCATAAGAACAAATCTTGCCGCATTCCATATCTTGTTTGTAAAGTTACGGGAGGATTCGATTTTTTCGTCAGAGAAACGCATATCGTTTCCGGGTGAGTTACCTGTTGTAAGAGCAAATCTCAGAGCATCGGCACCGTACTTTTCTATGATTTCGAGAGGGTCAATACCGTTACCCAAAGACTTTGACATCTTTCTTCCCTGCGCATCACGGACAAGGCCGTGAATGAACACGTGTTCAAAGGGTGCCTTTCCTGTATGCTCAAGAGACGAGAATATCATTCTTGCAACCCAGAAGAAGATAATGTCATAGCCCGTTACAAGTACACTTGTCGGGAAATAACGCTTTAAATCCTCTGTGTCTTCGGGCCAGCCGAGAGTCGAGAATGGCCAGAGCGCAGATGAGAACCATGTGTCAAGTACATCCTCTTCACGGCGCATACTTGCTCCGCACTTCGGGCACTTGTCAAGGTCTTCCTTGGATACCTCCATAGCACCGCAGGCATCGGAGTAAAAGGCAGGGATTCTGTGGCCCCACCAGAGCTGACGGGAAATACACCAGTCGTGTACATTCTCCATCCAGTTTGTATATGTCTTTGTAAATCTTTCGGGAACAAACTTTACTTCACCCGTCTTGATAACTTCAAGAGCAGGCTTTGCAAGAGGCTCCATTTTTACAAACCACTGATTTGATGTAAGAGGTTCAACTGTAGTCTTACATCTGTAGCAAGTGCCGACATTGTGGCTGTGAGGCTCAACCTTTACAAGATATCCGCCCTCTTCAAGATCCTTTACAATTTCCTTTCGGGCAGCATATCTGTCCATACCGTCATATTTTGAGCCGGGCATACAGATTGTAGCATCGTCATTCAAAATTCTCGGCATAGGAAGATTGTGTCTCTGACCAACCATAAAGTCGTTGGGGTCGTGAGCAGGTGTAATTTTAACGCAGCCTGTTCCGAACTCAAGATCAACATAATCGTCGGCGATTACGGGAATTTCCTTGTTTACAAGGGGAAGAATAAGCATTTTTCCGACAAGATCCTTATATCTTTCGTCAGCAGGATTTACCGCAACGGCAGTGTCACCGAGCATTGTTTCGGGACGGGTTGTTGCCACTGTTACATACTCGTCTGTACCCTTGATAGGATATCTGATATGCCAGAAGTTACTTGCCTGCTCGCTGTATTCTACCTCGGCATCCGACAAAGCAGTAGTACAGTGAGGACACCAGTTGATAATTCTGTTACCTCTGTAAATAAGTCCCTTGTTATAAAGGTTTACAAACACTTCTCTTACAGCCTTTGAGCAACCCTCGTCCATTGTAAAGCGCTCGTGTTCCCAGTCACATGATGAGCCAAGCTTCTTAAGCTGATTTATAATTCTGTTGCCGTACTGATTCTTCCAGTCCCATACTCTTTCAAGGAACTTTTCACGGCCAAGGTCATAACGGGTAAGTCCCTCGTTTACTCGGAGGTTTTCTTCAACCTTAATCTGTGTTGCAATACCCGCGTGGTCAGTACCGGGAACCCAGAGCGCAGAATAACCCTGCATACGCTTGTATCTTATAAGGATATCCTGCAGTGTTTCGTCAAGTGCGTGGCCCATATGAAGCTGACCTGTAACATTCGGAGGCGGAATAACGATAGTATACGCGGGAGCATTTTTGTCCGCCTTCGGCTTGAAATAACCCTTGTCGTTCCAGTTATTATAGATTCTGTCCTCAATTTCACGGGGAGCAAAGGCCTTTGAAAGCTCGTGTTTCATATTTTTCTCCAATCCTTTAAATTGTTTTTTTACAAAATAAAAAAAGGCACCGTCTACGGGACGCATTTCTGCGCGGTACCACCCGTGTTCACGGCAAAGCCGTGCACTCTCACCCTTAACGCGGGAAACGCCCGATTCTACTTGCAAACGCTTTCTTTCGGGAGCTGGAAGGCTACTTCGGTGCTTTGCTGACACGCCCTTTCACCAAAGCGGGCGCTCTCTGAAGAAAGCTTAGCATCTACTACTCCTTTTACGCTACAAACAATTATAATACAGTATTTTACTTTTGTCAAGGGTTTAATGCAAAAAGCAGTGCATCAATGATGCACTGCTTCGGGTTTTGACGATTACTTGATTTCGCTTGTGCAGTGAGCGCACTTTGTAGCCTCAATCGGCACTTCAGAGAGGCAGTATGGGCACTTCTTTGTTGTGGGAGCTGCAGGTGCTTCTTCTTCCTTCTTCTTTGTCATATCGGAAAGCTTGTTGATTCCCTTAACAAAAAGGAAAATTACAAATGCCATTATGATAAAGTCAAGAACTGTTGTAATAAATGCACCGTAATTGAATGTTGTAACACCATTTTCCTTTGCAAGGTCGAGTGTTGTGATAAGCGCAGTATCAACGCCTTCGGGAGCTCTGAGAATAGCAAAACGGTCATTGAAGTTTACACCGCCTGTAACAAGACCGACAAGGGGCATGATAAGGTCATTTACAAGACTTGTAACGATTTTCTGGAACGCACCGCCGATGATAACGCCGACAGCAAGATCCATAACGTTTCCACGCATAATGAATTTTTTAAATTCCTTGAACATTTTAATGTCCTCCTATGTAATTGTTGGGTTTACTGCACTAATTATATACTATCTGTCGATAAAAGTCAATCCAAAAGACATTTTTTTGCCATAAAACTTTTTTGTCACAAAAGATCGCCACTTCAGTATCTTATAAAGCTACTGATAAGCCTCTCCTCACGGGAGAGGTGGCGCGCCGAACGGCGTGACGGAGAGGGCGTTTGTTATTATCCCCTCTCACCCGCTATCGCGGGGAGCTCTCCCAAAGGGCGAGCCTTTTCGTTATGTCATTTAACGATATCGTAGCGTGATCCCCGGCGGGAGGAGCAAGCCCCTCCCCTACCTGTTATATTTATGTAGGCTTCCCCTTGAGGGGAAGGCATTTTACGATTTATTAAAATTCTATATTTGATTTCACAATACTTTCTTGATATTTATACAAAAAAGCCGTACCGGATATTTACCTGATACGGCTTTCGTGATTAAATATTCATTATTATCGGTAAAATCATAGGTCTGCGTTTTGTTCGGTTAAAAATGAACTTTGACAAACTGTCCCTGACAGTATTCTTAATTTCATTCCAGTCCGCATATCCCTCGTCTATACAGGAGTCAATGGCATATTTTGCCACCTCACGGAGCTGCTCCATAAGCTCCTCCGCTTCCCTGACATAAACAAATCCGCGCGATACGATATCGGGCCCCGATACAACCTCACCCATTTGAACATCAACCGTTGCAACAACAATAATAATACCGTCCTGTGAAAGATGCCGTCTGTCGCGAAGCACAATGTTTCCGACGTCACCAACACCAAGTCCGTCAACAAGAACTCTTCCGCAAGGTACACCTGTCCCCCACTTCGCGCTGTTCTTTGTAAGTTCAAGCACCTTTCCGATTTCCGATATAAATATCCTGTCGCTCTCCATACCCATTTCAACTGCAAGCTCCTTATGCTTGAGTAAATGCTTGCATTCGCCGTGAATCGGCATAAAGAATTTGGGCTTTATAAGAGCGTGGAGAAGCTTAAGTTCCTCCTGACAGGCGTGTCCCGAAACGTGTACGTCCGCAACTGCGTCGTTAAGTACGGTTACACCCTTTCTGTAAAGCTCGTTTATTATATTGCCGACAAGCTTTTCATTACCGGGTATCGCCGTCGCACTGATTACAACAAGGTCCTTTGGACCGAGCTCTACCTTATCGTGGTCAGAAAACGCCATTCTGTAAAGGGCACTCATAGGCTCGCCCTGACTTCCCGTTGTTATAATTGTAAGTTTTTCAGGGGGATATCTTTTTATGTCGTTTATATCAATAAGCACCTTTTCGGGGTCGTGCATACAGTCAAGCTTTACCGCGGTGCTTACAATATTGACCATACTCCTGCCCGTTACCGCCACTTTGCGCCCGTGTGCGGCACTTGCATTTATAATCTGCTGAACTCTGTGGACATTTGACGAGAATGTTGCAATTACTATTCTCTTGTCACGGTTTCTGATAAAAATATCGTCAAGAGATTTTCCCACAGTCTTTTCACTCGGAGTGTAACCCGCTCTCTCTGCGTTTGTGGACTCTGCAAGGAGCAAAAGGACTCCCTTTTTGCCGATTTCGCCGATTCGGGCAATATCCATCATCTTGCCCTCAATAGGAGTGAGATCAAGCTTGAAGTCACCCGAATGGAACACTACACCAACAGGTGTTGTTATCGCCAGAGCGCAGGCATCTACAATCGAGTGGTTTACGTGGATAAACTCCACCTTGAACCATCCGAGCTTTACTACGTCTCCATCTTTTACTGTGTTGAGCTCGGGCGTATAGTCGAGCTGATGCTCTGTCAATTTATTTTCAATTATACCCATAGTAAGGCGCGCACCGTAAACAGGCGCCTTTATGGTTTTTAGGACATAAGGCAGAGCACCTATGTGGTCCTCGTGACCGTGCGTAATTACAAAGCCACGCACTCTTTCCTTGTTCTTTTCAAGGTAGGTAATGTCGGGGATAACAAGGTCAATTCCGAGCATATCGTCGTCGGGGAAACCGAGACCGCAGTCAACGATAAGAATATCGTCTTCATATTCAAGAAGGCACATATTCTTGCCGATTTCCATAAGTCCGCCAAGAAACATTACCTTTAGTTTGTTTTTTGCCATATTTATTCCTTTCAGTCTGATTTTAAATATCTGTATATGTAATTTTTCGCACAGAAAAATAGGCTTAATCATAAATTAAGCTAAATTATGACACAGAACGGGCGCTCAATCTGTGTATTTATTCTTGCACGTGTACAAACGAACATTGAGTATACATATATTATACAATATGCAGAACCTTTTTGCAATATACTTTTATGAAATTTATGTTAAATTTAGAAAGCCAGTGCAAGCGTCACCACGGCACCTATTATACCCGTGATGCTTGTTGAAATAAGAAGAAAAAACAGAGGAGTCTTTACTTTTACATAACGGGTGCTTTTTTCATTAAAAAAGGAGCTGTTTCTTATAATTCTGTTTGCCTCGGCAATAATGTCCTTTTCGCTCATACCCGACTTGTCAATTCTCGGCTTAAGCACAAAATATGCTTCCTCAAAAACAGTATCACCGAGCCCGGCTATTTTTATCATTCTTCGCTGACATCCCTTTAACAAATCCACATTTATCTCCCAAATTGTTATTTTCAAGGATATTATTGACATTCCGTGCTATTTTATTCAGATCCCCATATAATAAAAAACAAGAGCAGTCAGATACTGCTCTTGCCTGAGTTTTTTAAAGTTTTGAGCTTATCTCTCTTGCGCAGGATGCACAAATGTAAGCATCGGCGATGTCAATAAGTTCTCTGTCACGTTTGCATATAACGCAAACGGGATCATCACGTCTTATTACAACTGCGTTTCCCTCAAGGGATATTTTCAGATTATCGTTTTCGCTCATATGAAGTGCTGTTCTCATCTTTTTCGGAATTACTACTCTGCCCAGAGAATCGAGCTGTCTTATATCAATTGCTTCATTTTTCATTTTTTGCTTCCTTTCACACCAATTTATTTACCGTAAACAGACCTGCGCCGGTTTTCGACATCATTTTACAATAATTTCCAATAATTGTCAATTAACAATTTGTTAACTCATTATGTACTTTCTGTATCTTTACCCCGGGAGAACCTTTTTATGCTTGGAAAAACCTTTTCTGTAATCTGTATTTTTTCGGTAGTATCAGCATTTATCACGGGAAACATAACAAACCTCAGCACTGCAATACTTACAGGTGCCGCCCGTGCGGTAGAGCTGACTCTTTCGCTTCTTGGTATGATGTGTCTGTGGTGCGGTGTGATGAATGTTTTAAAAAGTGCAGGTGCTATTGAAAAGCTCTCAAAGCTTATTTCGCCACTCTTGAAATTTCTCTTTCCGACTGCATACAAAACGGGAAACGGCATAGACGAGTGTGCCTTAAACCTTTCGGCAAATCTCCTTGGAATAGGAAACGCCGCAACCCCCTTTGCCATTTCGGCTCTTGAGAAAATGCAGCTCGACAACAAGGATAAAACCACAGCAAGCGACGATATGATAACGCTTGCCGTTATGAATGCCTCTCCCATAAGCCTTTTGCCGACCACGCTTATTGCACTCCGCGCTTCAATGAAAAGCACAAATCCGACACGCGTACTTCTTCCCATCTGGATATGCTCGACCTCAGGCTGGATTTTGTCGGTAGTACTTTCAAAAGCCTTTGCAAAAATATCAAAAAGGTGGGAAAAACGCCGTTAGTATGAATATCATATCAAGCCTTATTATACCGCTAATTTTGGTAGTCTGCGGCATTTTTATTCTATTTTCAAAGAAAAATCTCTTTGACTCGTTTATCGAGGGAGCTGGGTCGGGAATCAAAACGGCAGTCTCACTTTTACCCACACTCGTACTTATGTGTACCGCCGCCTCGATGTTTAGCGCATCGGGCGGCGGAAAAATACTTGCTGATATTTTATCTCCCGTTACGGGTATTTTCAGAATTCCCGACACTATTCTTCCCTTTTTAGCCGTAAGACCGATTTCGGGAAGTGCCTCAAATTCTGTGCTTTCCGAGCTTTTCAAAAATGTCGGAACTGACAGTACAGACGGCTTTGTTGCCTCGATAATAGCAGGCTCGTCAGATACTATGCTTTATATTTTCGCCGTCTATTTTTCGGCAGTCGGGGTAAAAAACACAAGATACGCCACGATAGTTGGCTTAATATCAATGCTTGCTGTCATAATCCTCGCAAGCATTATAGCGCCTTACTTTTAGTCATCGCTTTTCTCTTCCACGCAGACTTGTGCCTTGCGTCTCTTTATAAACACCGGTGCAACAATAATGATTATGCCCGTAAAGAGTCCGATAAGTCCGAGATAAAACTCTATCGGTACATACTTAACCTCAAAACTGTGAGCGCCGTCGTCGACCATAACCCCTGTGAAGATTCCTGCAACCTCAAAAGTATCAAGCCGCGTGCCGTCTACATATACACGGATATTTTTGTCATACGGCATAGTAATCATAAATAGATTACGACCTGCATCCGCCACGAAAGTACCCCTGAAGTGAGTTGCCGTATAGTCCTCGTCTATCTGTGAGTCGCCGGTGTGAAGCCTCTGCATTGTATCATCAAGCATCTCATCATTTAAGGTGTAGAAATAGTTTGCAGAGTCAAAATATACATCATCCTCGTCAAGAGTCACTGTGAGGTATGCAACTTCACCCTTTTTGAAACTACCGAGACACATTACTCCGTGATTGTTGCTTGTAAAATACTTGTCAAGCTTAGTCTCGCCGTACTTTACCGTAATATCACGCCTGTAACCGTTTGTCACAGGGAAATACGCATACATCACGCCGTCATTTTCAGCGGTGATTACAAAGCTTAACCTTGCACCCGTTTTCTTGTCACGGACATACTTTTTCATACTGCCCGAACCCTTGGAGGTGACATTTTCAAGGTTTACATCATATTTGTTGGGGGTAAACAACTCAACTCTCGTTTCACCGAGAATCTCACCACAAATTCTGTTGTAAAGTTCAAACGGTGAGCTTGCAGCCGTAGTGTCGAAAAGTTCAAAATCAGGTGCTGCCGTATATGCAAGTGACAAGGCATAAGGATTTTCATACAGATGAACCTCATTTTCCTCATCCGTGTAAATATTGTTGTAATACGGGTCAGCAGTAACATCAGAGTCACCGAGAAGATATTTTATACCGATAAGCGAGTCGCTTACAGGTGTACCGCCCGTGTAATTTGAGTGATGTGAACGGGAGGAATATCCCATATCGCTTAAAAAGTCAATAACCTTTTTATTAAGTGTAGAGGTCGAACCTGAAATACCCTTGAGTCCTACTGCATAATTGTCGTTGACCTTTCGCATATTGTAGTTTTCGCTTCTGTAAAGAGTGGGATCGTTTTCCTCCATATATTCGGCGGTGGGTCGGTACTTTTCCATAAAGCCCGTGTAAGAATTGTGCTTTGCAAAGCCTACATCGGCTTTCATCATATATTCTGTTGCAATACCATTACCGTAAAGCTCCAAAAGAGTCAGGCACAAGAGTAACATCGCTCCTGCCTCTCTTTTTTTCTTATATACCTGAATTCCGACAAGTACAAGCAGAGCGCAACCGAGAGACGACCACACTACCGCCATGAGGTTTAAATACTCATACTCAAACTTCTGAATAAGGGCGCACAGAATCATAAAGGCAATAACAACACCCCTGATTTTTTCACCGCTTATATCCTGAATCCGGACAAAGGCGTCTGCAGCTATAAGCACGATTAAAAAGATGAATATAAAACTGTATCTGAAATTAAGCCAGTTCGGGAACTGAAAGCCGTGCCACGCAAGATCTATCGTGGAGCCTGCAAAGCTTACTGCAAAAACTGATAAAAGTATTCCGTTTGAAACCTTTTTTCTCGTTTTTACCGAGGGGATTATAAAATAAAGCACCCCGAGTATAAGACAAAGCACGGAGCAGTAAATAAAGGGCATTCCCGCAGGGCGCACCGTGTCGTAGGATGCGGGAAGCATTTTTGTAAAAATGTCAATGAAATCTGTCTTCTGAGTGAACGCAAATTTAGGATTTGAAAATTCACTCTTTCCAAATCCAAGCGCATAAGCGGCAGGTAAAAGTATGGGAGAAGCTAAAAGCGCCGACACTACCGAGTACAGCGCAAAGCGAAGTCCCGACTTTACAAAATGGTTGCTTTCAAGAAGTTCCCCACGTTCTTCACTCTCGCTTCCGAAGTAATAAGCGAAGAAATAAAGCACCGAGAAAATGCAAATCATATAACCGATATAATAGCTTGTTATAAGCGACACACCAAGACTTATGGTGTATAAAAGATATTTTTTATGGCTGATAAGCTCCTCAACACCGAGCATAACGAGAGGGAGCATATACATACAGTCAATCCACATCGTGTTTGATGCGTTGATTATCGCATAAGACGAAAGAGCATAACAGCTTGAAAAGATAAGTGCACCAATGTCGCTTATTTTCCTTGTGCGCCTGATATAATAGTTGGCAGTAAGACCGCAGAGTCCGCACTTTAATATGAGCATTGTAAAAAGTGCTTCCTGTATTGCCGTTTTCGGGAACAGCGCCACAAGAAACGAGAGGGGACTTGCGAGATAATATGCAAATATTCCGAGAAATTCCCCCGAAAGCGCCCTCTCAAAAGAGTAAAAAATGCTTGAGTCTCCGACTATGGCATCACGGAGTGCTTCGAAGAAGTAGACATACTGACCGTTAAGGTCAAGTACAAGTACCGTTCCGTTGCCAAACGGATATATAAGCATTGCCACATACATCAGAGCAAGTAAAAATGCAGGGACAATAAATGACAAAAGTCCGAAAGAGGGGACTAAAGTTTTCTCAGGCGTTAATTCTTCAAGTTCTTTCTCGTTCATAAGGTCTCCTCTTCTGCAGAAATAACTCGCTTAATATTTTTTTCAAGCTTGATTCGTGCAACAGTAACGTCGCGCTCACATTTTTCGCATTTTATGCGGATATCCGAGCCAACACGCAACACTTTCATAGTATTAGCACCACAAGGGTGAGGCTTTTTCATTTCAAGCAAATCGCCCACTGCAAGTTTTATAATTTTAGCCATAGTATTTTTCCTTGTAAGTAAAATATTATCCGGGTTATATTATTGCCTTTTATTGGGTATGCTGATTCCACACAAACTAATTTTGGTTTGTTGTGTGCATATAACATACCTCAAACATTTTTCTCCTTTTTATGGTGTTTGAGAGTCAACTCTTGAAAAATTAAAGACGGTTCCATTAGGCAAATAACGCCACGTGGAATTTGTAAATTCCACTTTTATTGCATCTTGATTTTTCCAAAAAATTTCTCCACTAATCGGATTCTCTTGAGCATCAGTTGCATAAAATTCTATTTTATCTTTGGATAAAGGTTTTCCAACTCCGTCATCAATTCCAGTTAATCTTACAATATCAATTGCTATATCAAATTTTTCATCAATTTGAGTTATTATCACTGTGCTTTCGTCATTTGATATGTATTTTCCTTCAAAAGCAATTTCGTTATCATCATAGATACTAACATCGTTACTTTTATTAGCACACGAAACCAATATCGTCATAATTATTACACAAGCAATTATTAGCCTGCCTTTTTTCATCTACCATTCTCCTTTTTGTAGGTTATTTCATGATATAATCGCAAAATCATATACTACGATTTTTACAATCATATATTATTTCAATATTGTCATATTTTGAAAACCACTCAGGATTTTCTGTATGAATCGGTATTATTGCTTTTGGTAATACTCCTTTAATAAGATTATCCAGTGCCACTACATCGGCATGGCCACTTGTGTGAAGAATATGAACTTTAACCCCTCTTGATATCATAAAGTCAAGGAACTCCTGCATCTCAGGCTGCTCCATATAGCCTTTCCACATACCATAAAACAGAACACCATTTTCAAAACTGACAAGGTCATTAAGTTTTGAAAGATAGTTCTTCATCGATTGCCTTATACACATCAAAAACGGCTTTTTGGAAATTTCATATTTACCGATTTTTACATTATTAAACGCCTGTAATCGTTTATATTGTTTGTCTCCGCCCGTCATAAAAACTCTTGCCTTTTCTGAAAGAACCCCACAAGATTTTGCAATTTGGGCTGTATAAGTATCTTGCAATAAAACTCTGTCGGTTTTATCTGCTATATTTTGGGCTGTTATTAGTCTGTCGATATTTTGTGCAGACATCATTATAAAAGCAGGACTGCTTTTATCTTTGATATAATCAACGGCAATTTGTTCGAGCAATTCTTCCTCAATGTTTGCTCGATTATTACGAGCAAGAGTTGTCCCTTCTATGATTAAAGCATCTACCATAGGTATATCAGTTAAGAGGCTGTCAAAATCAAGTCTTCCGTTGGCTCGAAAATCTCCTGTGTAAAGAACTTTTTTACCCGCATTTTCAATAAGGAACATATAACTGTCAAATGCTGAATGGTCACACAAGAAAGGTGTTATTGCAAAATCGCCGATAACTATTTTTTCTTTGTGGTATATATACTGTGGTTGAAAAGACAACTTTTTTTCACGGTAGTCTGCTGCTGCGGAGATTATTCCATATGCTTTTTCGCCCATATATACAGGAATACCATCAAGTAAATTTTCAGTCAAACCTATATGGTCAGCGTGATAATGTGAAATGAAGACTGCATCACAATTAGTAACACCACAAAAAAGACCATCTATCTGTGGGATTTCAACCTTTTCGTTTTCTATAAGATTTATCCCAATATCAAAAAATAGTCTTGTTTTGTCGTCAGAGATTTCAATAATTGAACCTCCGATTTGATTTTGACCACGTAAAATATTTATTCTCATTCGTCTTCCTGCTTTATATCGTACTTCTTTTCTGCCGATAGCCAAGCATGACACGTTGCACAGTATTCTTTTCCTTCAAAACTGTGTAGGCCACCTTTTTTACCACATTTATCACAAAAACCATACCAAGTGCTTGACAAAGATTCTGAAATATATTTTTTTCGGGGTGATGAAAAAAGCCTTAACACGACAGAAACTATCATTTTGATGATTTCAAAAATTCCAATCAAAAATAACCATATCTTAATCATCATCTGTTATACTCTGTCACAAAAGAAAGTAATACACAATCTATAATTTCAACCAACTGATTAGCATGATTTGCGGTGTTAGGAGTTTCTTTAAACTTGATTTTTATGCCGTTGGCACTAACTTCACATTTATCAACAATCTCATAAATAGAGATTCTATTGCTAACGCAAAGAACCATCTTGCTTTTCTTTTCCTTGAACACATCATCCGAACCACCCAAGCCTACAAAAACGGTTTTTGAAAATGAAACTTCAAGTTCCGAATTACTAACATAATCGAAAAACTTATGATATGCACCGGGTGAATTGTCATTGATTGCACTAAGTTTAGAAGCAATGAAATATTTATGTTTTCCATCATTTTGTTTTTGAATTAATGGAGTGTATTTTAATGCTAATGCTTCCATACCTTTATCAAATACTTCATCAAAATTTTGGGGTTCTTTGACCACAAGATGCTTTATGGCAATAAACAAAACAAATACAACTGCTATTGTTCCTGAGATATCTTTAATAGCTGAAATAACATTTGCAGTATTAACACCATTTACAAACACTTCAATAACTGCGGCAATAACAGATATAATACCAAAAACACCGCCCCATAACGTTTCATTATCTATTTTTTTTAACATAGACTACTCCTCCACAACATATTTTTTGTTTTCCATTTTAATAAACAATGGTTTGCAATTTAAAACTTTTATTAACTTCTTCAACTTCGGTCTATCTTCAAACATTTCATAATAAGGAACACTTCCCGTAAAAACAAAAGGATTTGCTTCGATTCTTGTTTCTTGTGGCAAATTAAAATCTTGGATCAACTTTTTTATGTCAACTGTTTTTAAGTATGTATATCCTTCAATTACACATCGAAGCATTGTTTCTTCGCTGTCAGGTTTTTTTAGTTCCAGAATTCTTAATATAGTGGCATCGTAAGAGAGCAAATCGATTTTTCCTACTTTGTCAGAGGCTTTGTTTTTTAGAGGAGTCTGATAGTCTAATACTTTACCGAGGCCTTTTATAATTGACTGATTAAACATCTTCATTGCAATTATTTCTTCATCACGGTTGCTTTTGGTATTTTTTATTACACCATTATGAGTTTTTGAAAAATAGCCTTTTTCCCTAGTTATAGTTGGTATATTATTTAACAGTTCCAAATTATCAAGTAACCACTCGCAAACGACTTCGGTATAATATTCGTTGGTATCAGATGTTTTCCCTCTGTAATTTATAAAATCGGATTTATAGAATAATGGCATATTTACTTTTGCAACATTGATTTTATTAACGATTTGCTCTTTTGTATATCTCATTGCATCACCGCCTTTGATAATAACCATTAGACCAAGCAAAAAATTCAGGTGCTTTTAATACATATGTTTTAATACAACACCAATACTTTACTTACTGATTATACCACAACATCCAATAAATTGCAATAGAGTCACCATGTGCTTATTCCCTTATTTCTTAATCTGTCTGCAAATTTAATTTTACAAATACTTCATAAAAAAATTGTTGTCAAAGTTAAGGATTTGTGGTATTATTGTAATAGAGAAACAGTTTTTTATTCACAAACGGAGGTAGCTATGAAAAAAAGTAACGAAAGAAGCAGTGTAATAACCACCATAATTATTATTGCAAGTGCTATTGTTGTTGCCGCAGGTGTGATTTTTGCATTCAAAAAGCTTTGCGACAAGTACAGCATTATAGAAAGAAAGCCCAAAAAGAAGTTTATCGACTTTGACGATGCAGACGACTGGGCTATAGATGAGTGCGATTTTTCTATGATTGACGACGAAGAATGCGAAAACAAATGCGAAAGCTGTGAAGAGGAAAGCACTCTTTAATCAAAAAAATTACGGGTCGGACAAAAGTCCGGCCCGTTTTGTTATGGATAAAATCCTATGCAAACGGGTCGCCGGCAGGGCGAGTAGCGCGTGGGGGTTGTGCAAATTTGAAATCTCCACCCGTACACCAATGTCTGTGGAAATTCACGGGAGGCGGAACGCCTCCCCTACAGATGACTTGATTATATCACCGTAGGGGAGGGGTCTCCCCTCCCGCAAGGCTATGCCGACAAAAAAGCCTTCTCCCGCAGGAGAAGGCTTTTTGTGAACTTTCCGCTTTGCTTTAAAGTACCGTATCCTTGGAAAAGCCGTGAATAAATCCTCCTGTATCCGCAGAGCAGATGTCACCGCCGACAATTTTCTTGCCCTTAACAAGAATATTTGCGTACACGACACCGTTATAGTTTTCATAATTTGTCACCTGATAGGTGTATCTCATAAGCTTTTTCTTCTTGTATTTTGAAAGGTCAAGGCCTTGCTTTTTCTGAAGCTCGTTATATCCGGCAAAAACCTTGTCAAATTCCTCGGGGATTGTAACTTCAACCTCTTCAAGGGGTGTTGACTCTACGGTATAGCCGAACTGAGACAAAAATGCAACTCTGTCCTCGTTGGTTTTTATTTTGTCAAATGTGATTTCTTCAGGGGCATTTACAGTGGCATCATTATACACCACCACGGGCTCATAGCTTGGTATAAAAGCAATAAGTGTGACAAGAGCCACCAGTGCCACACCTACTACGCCAAAGAACTTCAGCGTATTTGCTCTGAGCGAATAGATAAACATAACGTTCTCCTTAATGCAGTTAATATGTAGTAAATTATATTATTCTGACTTTGTGTTTATGACTTCAAAAAATTTATTTGTTTCACATTTTATCTCACCCGTGCATTTTATGATATATGATGTGTTTATGATTGTCATTACCGCCGTTGAAAGGTCAGAAAGCTCCCACATCAGACCTCCCGGCACAACGCACCCCAAAAGCACCGAGATACTGTAGACAAAAAAGTAAAGCTGTTTTGTTTTTTCAAATCCGAATTTAAAATTATAACTGCTTACAATGAATCTCACTGCCTCAACGCCGTAAAATGACCAGCAGATAATTGTTGCAAACGCAAAAAACACAACAGACACGCTCATAAAGCCGGGGGCTATTTCGCCGATATATTTACTGTATGCCCTTATTGCCGTAACCATAGCCGGCTCTCCCGAAACAGAGTTGTCGGCAATAAGAATCACAAATGCCGTCATCGAACAAAGCACAATTGTATCTATAAAGACCTCGGCAATTCCAAACAGCCCCTGCCTGCAGGGACTGTTTGTGTCTGATGTTGCGTGTGCAGTAACGGATGTACCGCTTCCTGCCTCATTTGATAAAATCCCTCTCGCCACGCCAAAGCGCATTGCGCGCACTATTGAATATCCCATAACTCCGCCTGCTGCCGACTCAAAAGAAAAAGCCTCGGACAGTATTCTGTACATAACACCCGGCAACTGGCCGATATTGGTGAAGATAACATATAATGACACAAGTATATAAATCAGACAAAACACAGGGACTGCAAGAACAGTAAAGCCGGCGATCCTCCCTCTTCCCGATGATATTACAAAAATAGTAAGTACCGACAGTACTGCTCCGCATATCGCAGAGGGGACATTAAAACTTGCTTCAAGCGACACGGCAATTGCATTGGACTGAACAACACTTCCCATACTTATTGAAGTCACCACGCAAAGTATGGCAAAAATCAGAGCAAGTACAGAATTTCCGTGACTTTTCATATAAACAAATGCGCCACCCGTATACTCTCGTGAGCCCTCACTTATTCTCTGACGGTATTTTACACCGAGCATTGACTCGCCGTACTTCAGAATCATTGAAAAAAGTGCCGAAACCCACATCCAGAAAACAGCACCCGCACCACCCATAGCGATAGCTGAAGCAACGCCTGCAATATTGCCGACTCCGAGTGTTCCTGCAAGGGCAAGACACAGTGCCCTTATTGACGAGGCACGGCTCTTGTTTTCACCGCCAAGACTTTTAATTACAAGAAGCGGGTGCCGTAAATGAAAAAATCCGAGCTTTAGTGACAAGAAAAGTCCCGCACCTAAAATAAGCGGCGGCAATATCGGACCGAATATATATGTATTTAAGAATGTAAGCAACTTTTTCACCTCTGTAAAATCTATGAAAAAATCCACCAGATAATGAACAAATTTTCAAATATTACACCCTATGCTATAAAATGTTAAAACAATGTAAACTATTGAAAAAACCCTTGCATTTTTTAATTGGTTGGGCTACAATAAATCTTGCAGTTAGCACTCGGAGTCCCTGAGTGCTAACAACGATTATTTTCAAAATTCTGTCGGAATTTGCCGGCAGACGAAAGGAATGGTATTTATTATGAAACTTATGCCTCTTAGTGACCGTGTTGTTGTAAAAATGGTTGAAGCAGAAGAAACAACAAAAAGCGGTATCATTCTTGCAGGTACAGCAAAGGAAAAGCCCCAGGTAGCCGAAATTGTAGCAGTAGGCCCCGGCGGACTTGTTGACGGTAAGGAAGTCGTAATGACTGTCAAGGTTGGCGACAAGGTAATCACAAGCAAGTATTCAGGCACTGAAGTAAAGTGCGACGGTGTTGAGTATATTATCGTTCGTCAGAGCGACATTCTCGCAATTGTTGAATAATTTAGTATAAGGAGAATTATTATGGCAAAAGATATTGCATTTGGAATTGACGCAAGAAATGCGCTTCAGGCAGGCGTTGATAAGCTTGCAGATACAGTAAAAATCACACTTGGCCCTAAGGGCAGAAATGTTGTACTTGACAAAAAGTACGGCACCCCCCTTATAACCAATGACGGCGTTACAA
>JAZSET010000137.1:0-10114 GCA_045531795.1 Eubacteriales bacterium
ATGTTGAAGAATATGAGAAAACCCGGTCTGATGAGGGAATAGACACAATAGCACAGGCAATATGCGACGGTGTCATTGAATATATGAAATAAAAAGCAGGAGAATCACTATGGCGGACTTTATCCTTTCTGCAATAAGGCAGGATACGACGAAAAGAATATTTCACATCATAACTGAAAACGAGAGTATGACACGCCAGGAAATAGCCGAAAAAGCGGATTTCAGCCTGATGACCGTGGGTAAGATTACAGATATTCTGTATGAAAAAAACATACTCATATATGAAAAATCTGAGCAGACAAAAATAGGCAGAAAGGCAGAAATTGTAAGACTTCAGAATAAGCTCTTTGAACTTGTCCTGATTTTATCGGGCAAAAAGGCAGAAATAATACTTTGCGACTTTTTGCTGAACACTAAAAAAAGCACAGCTATAAAATGTGCTGATATGACAGAAGATGAAATTGCTTCAAATGTACTTACAGAGTCAATGGGACTTATAGTTGAAGCTTCTGCAGTCGGTGCAGTTGTTGGAGTAACGGTGGTAAGCGATGAAAATAATGAGCTTTGCGAAAAAATATTATCTGAGCTTAAGAATGCGTTTTCAATAAAAGCAGGCTTGATTACCGATTACTATTCGGCGCTGTCTTTGGGGTGTGCCGTAAACAAAAGCGACAAGAGTATTCTATTGATAACAGGTGAAAAAATGTCTGTTACAGGCAGGTATATAAAGAACCTCGAAACAGTACATAAAGGGATAATAAAAAACAAGGAACAAATACCTGTTTTATGTGATTATCTGGTGCCACATGAGGTTTATTCCAATGTGAAAGGTACAGAAAACGACAAAAACATAAACTTTTTAGATTCAAAAAATGAAAAAAAGCTTGTTATTATGGGCGCTGCATTCAAGGCTCGTGAAGAATATGCACTGAACTGAATAAAAACGCCGTCTTTCGGTAAAAATACTTATGTGCAGGGCACAATAATTACTGAAAGGCAGATAATAAAATGAACGAAAAAGCAAACAAGTCTATTGAATGTACAGTTGTACAGTGCAAGAATCACTGTCAGAATGAAAACTATTGCTCACTTAATGCAATCAAGGTAGGTACACACGAAGCAAATCCCACCGAAAATAAGTGCACAGACTGCGAATCTTTTGAAAAGAAGTCAGGCTGCTGCTAAAGAGCAAAAAGCAAGGGGCTGGTATCAGCCCCTTTTTACGTATATAACGAGTTTAACTATATAAAGTTATAAGAAACGGGAGGCGAAACGCCTCCCCTACAACTATAAAATTATGTATCGTAGGGGAGGATAGCATCCTCCCGCAATTTTTCACAGATGTCGGAGACGAGTGTAGATTCACTTTCACTCAAACCCCACACGTGGTATGGGTACAGGGACTATGTCTCCTGCAACTTCTTTTTATATTCCATTATTTGACGATTTTTTAGATACAATGGTGTACGAGTGGAGATTTCATTTCCGCTCAAACCCCACACGCGGTATGGGTGCAGGGGTTAGCCCCTGCTAGAATGTTGCGACTTCCTGCTCGGGCGGGTCAGCCTTTACAAGTGCAGTTACATTAAGAACAGGTCCCATATCCTCATAAAGCTCGTGACGCTTCATTTCAAGCTTTGCGGTAATTATAACCCAGTCACGGCTTTTAAGCTTGTCAGCCTCAGGGTAGATAGCTACAACAGGACGGTAGGTAATGTCAGCCTCGCAGCAAACCATTACGTGGCGGCCAATCGCAAATGTGTTTTTCGGAAAACGCCTGTCAACGGCAACAACACCCTTGAATGTGATATTCTTGCCGATATATTTCTGTACCTCTTCGGTCATATCTCTGTACCAGAGAGCATAGTCCTTGTCCTCGATTACAATGTTGTTGCTTTCAACATCAAAGGGAAGCGGATCTTCAATCTCGTCATATTCAATGTGACCGTCGGGGTATACATACGAAATGGCACAGCTTCTGCTGACTCCACGGACAATTTTGTGATATCCCTCTTTGTCAACATCCTTTGGCGTTCTGTTAAGGATAACAACTTCGCAGGAATTAAGCTTGTCAACCGTATGAGTACGCATATTTGCGTTGTATACTCCGAATGTGTTTGCGTCTGCAAGCATAATTTCCTGATATATCATCCATCCCTCGGGCATAGCCTCATAAAGGTCTGTGAGCATCCACATACCGTTTGCTTCGACTATAACTCTCACGCTGTTGTGCTTCTTTAAAAGCTCTGCAAGGTGCTTCGGATTTAACTCGTCTGCAGTATCAATCACCTCGATTGATACATCGCAGGCAAAACGGGAAGTATCATATTCTTCAACACCCTCTTCGCATACAAGCAAAAGAGTATTTTCCTTTATAGCGAAGCGTTCATCTTCAAGGGTTTCCTGAATGAATCTTGTTTTTCCTGATTCTAAAAATCCCGTAAATAAATAAACAGGTACCTGATTTTCCATTATATTCCTCACTTAATTGATTCTGAAAAGCTTTTCAATAGCTTCCTTGTTAAGGTTTGAACCGATAACGCAGAGTCTGCCGATAATTGCAGCACTGCCGTCTCTTACATCAGCCTCACCGGGCACATAGTCAAAGTGGATGAAACTTCCATCATCAGCAGCGACAATACCCTTGGCACGGAGAACCATTCCGTATTCGGACTCGTTTTCAAGCTCTGTGAGGGCATTTCCGATTTCTTCCTTTGTGTATTTTACAACAGTTTCGTAGCCGCAGCTTGTAAATACATCATCCGCGTGGTGATGTCCGTGCTCGTGTTCGTGGCAGGAGCAATGCTCACCGTGCTCGTGATGATGTTCGTGGTCGTGGCAGGAGCAATGCTCACCGTGCTCGTGATGATGTTCGTGTTCGTGGTCGTGACAGGAACAGTGCTCATCGTGTTCGTGATGATGTTCGTGTTCGTGGTCGTGACAGGAACAGTGCTCATCGTGTTCGTGATGATGCTTATGGTGATGATGCTCGTGCTCAAGCTCCTCAAGCACAGAATTCAAAGTGTCAGTACCCTCAATGGCAGCAATAAGTGCTTTGCCGTCAAGCTTGTCCCAGTCGGAGGTAACAATTACACAATCTTTGTTGTGCTCGCGGAGAAGCGCAACACATTGAGAAAGCTTTTCTTCGGGCATATTTGCAGTATGGCTTAATATAATAGCACCTGCGTGCTCAATCTGGTCGTTGTAAAATTCGCCGAAATTCTTCATATACATCTTGCACTTGTTAGCATCTGAAACGGTTGTGAAGCTGTTAAGAATCATATCGTCTCTGCCAACAGCCTGAACAGCTCTTATAACATCAGAAAGCTTGCCGACACCCGACGGTTCAATAATGATTCTGTCGGGGTGGTACTCTTCAAGCACCTTGCCGAGAGCCTTTGTAAAATCGCCGACAAGGCTGCAGCAAATGCATCCTGAGTTCATTTCTGTAATTTCGATTCCTGCATCCTGCAAAAAGCCGCCGTCAATACCTATCTCACCGAACTCATTTTCAATAAGTACGAGCTTTTCGCCCGCATAGGCTTCCTTTATAAGCTTTTTGATAAGTGTGGTTTTACCCGCGCCCAGAAAGCCCGAAATAATATCAATTTTTGTCATAAAAAACATCTCCTTTTAAAACCGGTAGAAAATATGCCGCCAGAAATTTCAAGTAATATACAATGTAATAAGCGCCATAATATAAATAGTATATAATTTTCAGAGGAAAAAGTCAAGAGCAGCAGAGAGCATAAACACAAAAACTTAACTTATAATTCACAGTTTTTGAAAAAACAGGCAAAAAAACAAGTTTCAGTGCATATTATATTGACAAACGGACTTATTTCGAATATAATGTATTTAACGAAATACTTGAAAGGACGGTCAGTATAATGGCAGAAGAAATTTTTGACGAAAGCATATATACACTCACAGACGAAGACGGCAACGAAGAGGAGTTTATGCTTCTCGGAAGTGCTGAAATTGAAGATAAAATCTACCTCGCACTCATACCTGCAGACCAGGTGGATAACGAGGATGCCGAATTTGTAATACTCAGGCAGGACAAAGACGAAAACGGCGAAGATTTGCTTGTAACAATTGAGGATGACGATGAATTTGACAGAGTTGCAGATCTTTTTGAGGACGAACTCTTCAATGAAATTGACTACGACTCAGAAGAAAACAAGTAAGCAGAAATTGCCTGCTTGGTGCGTGATAGTTTCACTTGGAACCTACATTTAAAAAAAGGAGTCCGTATTCCGTGTATGGGTATGCAGACCTCCCGGTGTGTCCTGCTTATGTCACGACACTAACCGGATGCTGGGAGCACAAAGTCACAGAGAGGACACCGCCCTTGCTAAAGCAGGGTTCAACAAAGAGCTACACGGCCCGGCGGGGTAACATTTAAAAGTGAAGCGACGGTAAACATCCGTCGCTTTTTACTGTGATAATATTTATTCAAAAAGCATAAAAAAATAAAATTCTATTGACAAGTATAGGGTGAAATGTTATAATATTATCGTAGATAACAGTCATTGAATTAAAGATGAGCGTCGGAGGTATAAAGTGAGAAAAAAATACACATCACCTGAAGTAGAAGCACTCATTTTTGAAGCAGAAGATATAATAATGGTATCGGGCGAATTTGATAAATATAAGCCCGTAGCAGAAGAAGAAACAGAACAAGAGGAAAAATAATATAACAGGCGGTATATGCTGACTCGGCTGACGCCTATATAAGTATCGGACAGACGAGTCTGCGTCTGTCTTTTTTGTTGAAAGTGGTGAGAAAAACGGTAAAAATCAGAATAGCTGATCTGAATGTACAGATAGATACACAAAGCAATTACATAAAGTCAAAATGCAGTGACTATGCCTGCGATTTTGAAGTGGCAGATATAACTGTACGGGTGGAAAAGTCAGAGATTGAAAGAGAAAAAAGCTTAGTACCGAATTATCCCGACGATTACTATGAATTTGTTTGCGCATACAGAAAAATATGTCTTGAAATGCCGTTTTTTGACAGAATGATAATGCACGGTGCGGTAATTAAGGCAGGGGAAAGAGGATACGCTTTTATGGCGAAAAGCGGAGTCGGAAAGACAACGCATATACTTAACTGGAAAAAGAGCTTCCCGGATATGGTTGAAATCATAAACGGAGATAAGCCCATACTTGCATTTGACGAAAAAAAGGTTATAGCATACGGTACCCCCTGGTGTGGCAAAGAGGGCTTTAACATCAACTCTAAAGTCGGGCTTAATGCAATATGTCTTTTGAAGCGCGGAAACGAGAATAGAATTCAAAAAATTGACAAGACAATGGCAATAAACTTCGCTTTTGGTCAGATACTTCTCCCGAAAACAGAAGAAGCTGCACTTAAGACACTTGAACTTGCATCAAGGTTACTTGAAAATGTGCCTGTATATGAGCTTTACTGCACACAGGACAAGGAGTCGGCACAAGTTGCGAAGAAAATGCTTGATATGGCATAAATTATAACAGAGGTGGAACCGATGAAGGTAAGAAGAGGTTTTTTGATGCGGCAGGTCGCAGGAAAAAATGTGGTAATTGCCACAGGTGACGCTGCAAAAAATTTCAATGGAATAATAAAGCTTAACGAATCGGCAACTATGCTCTGGAAAATGCTCGAAGCCTCGGCAAGTGAGGAAGAACTTGTAGCGGCCCTGGTCAGAGAATACGAGGTGGATGAGACAACGGCACAAAACGATGTATCAATGTTCGTGACCAAGCTAAAGGGAGCGGGAATAGTCGATGAATGATAGTATAAAAATAGCAGATTATGAGCCTGTAATCAGAGAGGTAATAGAGTCGGGCGGAGAATTCAGTCTGAGGCCTCACGGTACAAGTATGCTGCCGATGCTCTCTGACGGCGGAGATACTGTTATACTTAAAAAGAAGTTGCCCGAGATTGGCGATGTCGTTTTTTATAAGAGGGATAACGGAGAATATGTAATGCACCGGCTTGTAAAAATACGCCGGGACGGGTATGTGATGCGTGGAGATAATCAGGTAACAAACGAATACGGTATCCGTGAAAATAATGTTATTGCAGTAATAACGGCTTTTGTAAAAGACGGAAAGCGGGTTGAAACGAGCGACAGTGAGTATCTGAAATATGTAGACTCGCTTGACGGTATATATAAAAAAAGAAAAACAAAGGAAATTATCAGAAAAGCGGTATATGCGGTTTTTCCCTTTTTGAAAAAGGAGGGAAAAGATGATAACTGATACAGAAAAATATTTTTTAGAGCTTGTTGATGCGGCAATACACGGGACAATAGTGCCTGCAAAGCCCGAGGAAGTAAGCTTTATTGATGTGTATAATCTGGCACAAAAGCATTCGCTTGAGGCACTTACATATCTTTCACTTGAAAGACTTGAAGAAAAGCCGGGCGAAAAGCTCTTTACTTATTGGACACAGAAGTTTTACAAGGCTGTTATTACCGATACGGAGCAGATAGAGGAATACAAAAATGTCTGCAACCTGCTTAAAGATTGCTCAGCACAGATAATCCCCATAAAGGGTATTGTTATGAAAAACTATTACCCCGAATCTGCAATGAGAAGTATGACAGATGTAGATATCTTGTACCGCCACGGCAGAAGACAACAGATTCATAAGAAACTGCTTTCAGCGGGGTATGAGGTAAAGTCTCACAGTACGGCAAACTATCACGACACTTATATAAAAGACGGGCGTATCAGTATCGAGCTTCACCGATCACTGCTTTCAAAAAGCGAGCGTTTGCACGGATATTTTGAGCAGGTTTTCAAGAGAGCGCGTGTATACGAAAACGGGATATACAGAATGACTCCCGAGGACGAATATTTGTATCTTATTGCCCACAGCGCAAAGCACTTTTTTGAAAGCGGACTTGGTGTCAGACCTGTAATTGATTGCTATCTCTATAAAAGGGCATACGCAGACCGCCTTGATATGAAGTATGTCAGAAAAATACTTGGCAGAGCAAAACTTACAGGCTTTGAAAAGAGGCTGTCGGCGCTTGGTGACAAATGGTTTGCGGGAATAGACTCGGAATATGTAAATGAGGAAATTGAAAGCTTTTTCCTTGCCTGCGAGCCTCACGGAAGCAGTGCAAATTTACGAATCAATCTGACGCAAAAAATGCTTGACGCGGGAGTAACAATCCCCGGCGCGAAAAGAAAGTATGTACTGCACCGATTCTTTCCGCCGTATAAAGAAATGTGCGAGGAATATAAAAGTCTGAAACGTGTTCCTGTATTACTTCCTGTATTCTGGATTCGCAAACTTTTTGACTCGATATTCTATGACAAGGCATCTGTGAAAAAAACTTTTCTTGATGCAAACAAAAACATCGGCGAAATAGACGAAAGAGAAGCAGAACTTGCACATAGGGTTTACGAATACTTTTTGAAGTAAAAAACAGACATACTTAAAGCCCTCTTCCTTTATGGCAGTGGGCTTTTTGCATACAATATTACTATATAATGCACAAAATTTACATAAATAATTTAATTTGTGTATTGAAAAACAAAAAGAACTATGTTATACTAACGAATGTAAGGATACTATAATCAGCGGAGAGGACAATTTATGAAAATTACAAATGATATAAAATATATAGGTGTAAATGACCATAAAGTAGACTTGTTTGAGGGACAGTACATAGTTCCGAACGGTATGTCATATAATTCATACGCAATAATTGATGAAAAAGTTGCAATAATGGATACAGTGGACGGGGCATTCACCCACGAATGGCTTGATAATATACAGAATGCACTTGGTTCGAGACGCCCGGACTACCTTGTAGTTCAGCATATGGAGCCCGATCATTCCGCGAACATTGTAAATTTCACAAAAGCATACCCTGATGCTATGATTGTGTCATCAGCAAAGGCGTTTGCAATGATGAAAAATTTCTTCGGCACAGATTTTGAGGACAGACAGATAGTAGTTTCCGAGGGTGATCAGCTTGTTCTCGGCAAGCACGTACTTAACTTCGTATGCGCACCAATGGTACATTGGCCCGAGGTTATCGTTACTTATGACAGTACAGATAAGGTTCTGTTTTCAGCAGACGGATTTGGTAAATTCGGTGCGCTTGATGTGGAAGAGGACTGGGCATGCGAGGCAAGAAGATACTATATCGGTATTGTCGGCAAATACGGAGTGCAGGTGCAGAGCCTGCTTAAAAAGGCAAGCACTCTTGACATAGAAATAATATGTCCGCTTCACGGCCCCGTGCTTACGGAGAATCTGGGATATTATATTAACCTTTATAACATCTGGTCAAGCTATCAGGCGGAAGATGATGGAATCTTTATTGCATATACATCAGTTTACGGAAATACGAAAAAAGCGGTTTTGAAACTTGCAGAAATGCTTGAAGCAAAGGGATGTCCCAAGGTTGTTGTAACAGACCTAGCAAGGAGCGACATGGCAGAGGCGGTAGAGGACGCATTCAGATACAGTAAACTTGTACTTGCTACAACTACCTATAATGCAGAGATTTTCCCCTTTATGAACGAATTTATAAATCACCTGACCGAGCGTAATTTCCAGAACCGTACAGTAGCATTTATTGAAAACGGAAGCTGGGCACCTATGGCAACAAGGGTGATGAAGTCAAAGCTTGAAAATTCAAAGAATATTACATTTACAGAGGCAGGCGTGAGAATTATGTCTGCGCTTAATGAGGAAAGTCAGACACAGCTTGAAAATCTTGCTGATGAGCTTTGCAAAGAGTATCTTGCAATGCAGGATTCAACTGCAAATAAAAACGATATGACAGCGCTGTTTAATATCGGATACGGACTTTATGTTGTAACATCAAATGACGGTAAAAAGGACAACGGACTTATTGTCAATACAGTAACACAGGTTACAAATACCCCCAACAGGATAGCAGTTACAATAAATAAAGAAAACTACTCTCACCACATAATAAAGCAGACAGGAAAAATGAATATAAACTGTCTGAGCGAGGACGCACCGTTCTCCGTGTTTGAAAAATTCGGCTTTGTAAGCGGAAGAAACGTGGATAAATTTGCAGGCGAAGAGGTGCTTCGCTCTGATAACGGACTCGTATTTCTGCCGAGATTCATAAATTCCTTTATGTCACTTAAGGTAGAAGAATATGTAGACCTTGGAACTCACGGAATGTTTATCTGCTCAGTAAATGAAGCGAGAGTAATTTCCGACTGTGAGAGTATGACATATGCATATTATCACAAAAACGTTAAGCCGAAGCCCGAAACAGACGGCAAAAAGGGATATGTGTGCAAAATCTGCGGATATGTATATGAGGGCGATGAGCTTCCCGAGGATATAATATGCCCGCTTTGTAAGCACGGTGCGGCTGATTTTGAGCCGATAAAACAGTAAATATAACAAACAAAGGAGAAATCTTATGAAAAAGTATGTATGCGATTTGTGCGGATGGGTTTATGATGAGGCAGCGGGAGATCCCGATAACGGCATAGCACCCGGCACAAAATTTGAGGATTTGCCCGATGACTTCGAGTGCCCGCTTTGTGGTGTAGGCAAAGACCAGTTTTCAGAAGAATAATTTTAGAATAATACATTCAGGGAGGAAAAAACAATGGCAAACAAGTACGCAGGAACACAGACAGAAAAAAATTTAGAGGCTGCTTTCGCAGGCGAATCACAGGCGAGAAATAAGTACACTTATTTCGCATCTGTAGCAAAGAAAGAGGGCTATGAGCAGATTTCAGCTCTTTTCCTCAAGACCGCAGATAACGAAAAGGAACACGCAAAGATGTGGTTTAAGGAGCTCGAGGGAATCAGCGATACAGCACATAACCTTGTAGAAGCTGCAAACGGCGAAAACTATGAGTGGACAGATATGTACGCAGGCTTTGCGGAAACAGCTGAAAAGGAAGGCTTTAAGGAGCTTGCGGCAAAATTCCGTCTTGTAGCGGCTATCGAAAAGCAGCACGAGGAAAGATACCGTGCACTTTTAAAGAATGTTGAAACAGCACAGGTATTTGAAAAGAGCGAGGTTAAGGTATGGGAATGCCGTAACTGCGGACATATCGTAGTTGGAACAAAGGCACCAGAAATCTGCCCGACTTGTGCACATCC
>JAZSET010000133.1:0-4847 GCA_045531795.1 Eubacteriales bacterium
GTGGATAGAGGATGTTTTTGTTGATGAATCACACAGAGGTCAAGGTATTGGCAGTGAGGCGATAAATTCAGCCGAGGACATCGTTAAGCAGAAATCAGGCTATACCGCCGTATGTATGGATGTTGTTCCTCGGAACAAAAATGCTTTAGCAACCTATCATAAGTTGGGATATGACACATTAAGCCTGATTACAGTTCGTAAGGAGCTTGGTGAAAATCGCAGAGAAGAAACGGTTGATGTTTTAGGACATAAGTTCAAGATATGATATAAAGAGGTATTATAATGGATATTAACTTTTGCACACAATGCGGCAAACCGCTTACATACAAGGTAATCGGTGATGAGGGCGAACAGAAATATTGCGAATGCTGCAACAAATTCTATTTTGATAATCCTGCAAGCTGCGTGCTTGTGGCTATCATCAACGAAAAAAATCAGGTACTACTGCTGAAACAGAATTATATTTCAACGAAGAATTACACGCTCTGCTCTGGATATCTGAAAAAGGGCGATACTCTCGAAGAAACAGTTGCTCGTGAGGTACTTGAGGAAACGGGACAGTGTGTGATATCCTGCGAATATGTTCAAAGCTATTATTTTGCACCTAAAAATCTGATTATGACGGGCTTTATTGCTTATGTCAAGGCGAGCGAGTTCGGTAGCTCCAACGAGGTTGACGGTCTTATGTGGGTTGATTTGGACAAGGCTGTTGCTATGGTGGAGAGGGAGAATAATTATTCGGGTGTGCATTTGGATAGGTGTGTTGATATTATAAAACAGAAAGGAAAATTAGATGTATGAAAGCAAGGATACCTAACAATCACAATTATAGTTTTTTAATTAATGAGAAAAGCATAGAACATTCTATGCAAATAATGCATAGCACTTGGAATGAACTACGTACTGAAATTGCTCAAAAGAAGTTCAAATATAACGATACTGATTCTGCACTAAAAGTAACTTTTTTAAAGCAGTTTAATGATTGGTTTCAAAATATAGGAAAAAAAGAAATGAGTATTTCTTTTCAAAACTATTTCAAGAATATAGTTGCGGGACGTGGAACGATTATCAAATCGAGCGAACCAGCTACTAAACCATTATATGACCGATTTATGCCAAAATCAGAGTTTATAAAAGACGATAACCGTTTCAGTCCTTCGGGCGTGGAGTGGTTATATTTAGCGGTTGGAAAATCAGAGGACTTAATTATAAAATGTGCTGAAAAAGAATGTCGAGTAAAAACAGGAGAACGTTTTGGTTTTTGTAATTTTAAACTAAATGATACCTACAATAATTTAAGAATTGTAGACCTTACTATCGCCAATAATATGTCATATGAGGATATAAATAATATGTTGCGCACTCTTTACGATAAAAAATATAGCAAAGCAGCGAAAGCCGTCAGTAGATACGGATATACATTATATGGTCGCTATCAATGCAAACAAATCTGTGGGGATGAGGATACGAAAGAAGAATTTACAAAATGGTTATTGTATATGTATGCTAAAATGATGTCTGAAAATTTATTTGTACCTATTGAAACAGATGATAAAAAATTAGAATATGCTCCATTTCAAACTCTTGCAACATATTTCCAAAAAGAGGGATTTGACGGAATTGTTTATTCAAGCACAGTATGTCCATCTGCCAAGAATATAGTGCTGTTTGACAAAATATATGCTAATCCTTATGGTGAAGTGCGCGATTACATTGTTTCATCATCGAACGAATGAGGCTATAAAATAAAAACAGCGAAATTATCCGCTGCTCCGATGATTATAATTTGTAAAAGATACGCCGTAAATTGTTCTTTATTTGTTCTTTAAAGTTGCAAAAAAGTTCAAAAGTTACGAAATAACCGCTTTTTGAAATATGCCGTAAACGGCTTTATTATGCGGTTTTCTCGGATAGTTTAGAAACACACAAAAAGTCGTGGGGGATTTTCGATTCCCGTACGGGTCACCATCAACACTACTCTCAAATGGCTTTGTAAAGCCGTTTGAGAGTTTTTCTTTTTGTGCGAAAAAGTCTATGGGTCTTATTTGGGTCTTGTTTCCCTCACGCCCCTCTTTTGCTGAAATCGAGAGCCTCTGCAACAGCGTTGCAAGCCTTAATCTGATTCTCTCTGAACATATGCCCGTAGATATTCAGACTTGTGCTTACCTGCGAGTGTCCGAGTATGCCCGAAACGGTTGTCGGGTCAATTCCTGCTCCTATCAATAAACTTGCGTGGAGATGCCGGAATTGATGAATCCCATAAAACGGGAAATCGTGTTCCTCACAAAACTCTTTCAGCCAGCCGTAAGGCGTTTGCGGATTCATAGGCATACCGTTCCATTTTGTGAACAAGCGGTCATTCTCTATCCACTTGCTACCGAGCCTGTCCTTTTCTTTTTCCTGTTCTGCTTTGAACTGTTCAAGAATTTCAAGCACTTCAGGCGGCAGCTTTATGAAACGTACCGAGGTTTCGGTTTTTGTTGTGTCGGTATAAATGCCTTTCGCCTTTGTGTAGTTGGACGTACGCTGAATGTGTACTACTCCCGTTTCAAAGTCAATGTCTTTCCATTCAAGACCAAGCATTTCACCTCTGCGCATACCACTGTAAATATCCAGCGTGAAGAATGTACGCCATTTCAAGGGAGCTTTCTCCAGCAGCTTTAGAAACTCCTCTGTTTCCTTAATGGAGAGGATTTTACGCTCTTTCTTGCTGCCCTTCGGAATCGTCACTCTGCGGCAGGGGTTATCAGTCAGCATATCCATCTTTATTGCATAGTCAATCACAGTTGAAATGAATGAAAGATAATGCACCATTGTCTTGTGGGAAAGTGGTTGCTTTGTAATCTCGTTCGTTCCGTCCTGTGCAAGAGAGTTTATGAATTTCTGGATAACACGGGTTGTTATCTTGTCCAGCCGAATATGCCCTATGGCAGCATAAACCCGTTTGGTGAGTTGTCTTTGTCTTGTGTATGTCGTGCTTTTAAGATTGAGCTTTGCATATTCTTCAAACCATTCCTCTGCAAAAGGCTCAAATTTTACCGCAGACACTATCTGTCCACGCTTGCATTCCTCTTCAAAGAGAATCGCCTGTCGCTGTACCTCCTTTTCGATTTGCTTTGCGGTCATCTTTTCGTCAGGCGTCCACGTCATTCTCTGAAAGACCTGTGTTCCGTCCGCCTTGTAGCCGCAGGATACTTTAATTCTGTAAGAGTTGCCTCTTTTTTCGATTGATGCCATTAGTTTACCTCCTTGTCGGTCAAACCATTGGCATATTTCTGCAATCTTATTTTATCACTTTAAAGTGTAATTGTCAAGATACAGAAATATGCCGTTTTCAGAATAAGTCTGTAAACAAATTTTCAATCTGAAGAAGTGCCGCAGACCGCCGTCACTTCTAACCGTCAATCAGTAACTATCTCTTGTTCTTTCTATTGCTCGTCTGCATATATTTCGGCTGCTGGGAGTTTTTCTTTGCAGCCGTTTTTCTTTCACGCTCCGCACGAATGAGGTTGTCGATGTAGTTGCCCTCAACAATATCTTCATAGGTGCGTATTACACTCTCTATTTTGGAAAGCTGTGATTTCAGCGCCTCACTGTTGCTGCTGTCAAGCCGTTTCTGCAAATCCGATGATATTTTGTAAAGCTGTTCACGAGTATCAATCCCGAATTCCGACAGTATGTTAAGACAGCTCACTATATTTTCAATACTGTGGTCGTTAAGAAAGCTATACGGCTCATCTGGATTATGCTTTGTGGGAGTGATATTGAATTTTCGTATCAGCGTAATGCTTGTATTTATTGCATAGTAGAACGGCTTTTGTAATTCATTAGCTCGGTTTTCACATTCCGCAAATTCATTCGGAATATCGTTTCTACCATCAATTCTCTTTTTAAGGGAATATTCCGAATAGTCCTCTCCAAGAGATTTCAGCCGCATAAATCGTTTCCCATAAGGCGGCTTTACCGCTATATACGTTCCTCGCCGTATCTCATATTTGTTTGTCTCCAGCAGCTTTATGAAATGCTCAAAATCCTGTGCCGAATACAAAATACGGTCGATGAAAAATTTCAGCCGTTCCCGTATATTCGGCATATCAGTTTCTTTGTAAGCGTTGGCGATTTTCTTAACCGACTGCTCATAATATTCGGGGACATAAATAGTATTTCTCTCATCCACGAACGGACAGTCAGCCTGTGTTAATTTCTCAATAATGTACTGCCGCTTTTCGTCGCTGAATACTTCGATAGGCACAAACTTTGCCGATGCCATTGCTTTCAGTTTTGCAAGCTCCGCTTTCTGTCCTGTTATCTTTTCACGCAATATATCGTTCTGATTTAATATTTCTCCGACTTCGGTACTTGAAAGGTCAACGGGATTTTTCTTTTTCAGAGCATTTATGTGCGCCTGCGTATTGCCGAGAATTTGAGCATAACGCTTGTATTCCTCAACGGATTTGTGGTCGTGATATGCACCTACTACTTGTCGTGAAATTCCTCTGCCGTTTAGAATTTCGGTAAGTCTTTCACGTTCCGAGCTTCCCCATAAAATAGCCTCTGTTTCCTTCTTGCCCTTTGCCATAAATCCCATCTGCTGAATTGCACGTTTCATCGACACACGAGTAGAAAGCCCTTGTTTTTGTCCGTAGCATACAGGAACAAAATCTATGTGCAGATGAGGTGTAGCCTCGTCAAGGTGCATAACCGCATTGAACACTTTCAGATTAGGATTGCGTTTTTCAAAATCACGCATATATTCGTCCAGCAGCTTTACAGCAGTATCCCAGTTTTCCGAGCCAACGCCGCAGGTGTCGGAGTTTCCGAACATAACGATTATCTCCTGAAACATT
>JAZSET010000147.1:0-8113 GCA_045531795.1 Eubacteriales bacterium
GAATTTGGTGATGTTAATAAGGTTCGCGACGGTAAGGATGTAACAATTCTTACAATAGGTGCAGCTCTTTACCGTGCAGTTGACGCTGCTAAGACACTCAGCGAAAAGTACGGAATGGAAGCAGATATAATCAACCTCCACTCACTCGTACCCCTTGATTATACAAAGATTATCGAATCTGTTAAGAAGACAGGCAGAGTAGTGCTTGTATCAGATGCTTGTGCCCGTGGCTCATTCCTTAATGATGTTGCGGCAAACATTACAAATCTCTGCTTTGACGATCTTGATGCACCTCCCGCAGTTGTTGGTGCGCGCAACTGGATCACACCTCCCTTTGAATTTGATGAATACTTCTTCCCGCAGGCTGGTTGGATTCTTGATGCAATCAATGATAAGATAGTACCCCTCCCGGGTCATGTATCCGAAAACGGCGTAACAGAAGCTGAAGCTATCCGCCGTGCAAAAGAAGGAGTTTAATTCATAAGGATTTAAATAATTGAAACAAAGTTCTCCTCCCGAAAATAAGTCGGGCGGAGAACTTTTTTGTTGTCGTCACACATAAGAAAGGTTCAAAATGTTGATTTTGGTAAAATCTTGCTGATTTTTGGTAAAGTTTTGCTGACTTTTTGTATTTCTGTTGACAAATAAATGTAATGGTGACATAATTATTTTGACAGAGAAATTATCGCTAAAACTATGTATCACAAGATTAATTTCATCCATGCGGAGGTAACAATTATGAAAAAATTAAGGGTTGGTATCTGCGGTGCAGGTAATATTGCAACAAACGCACATCTTCCCGGTTATCAGAAGATTGAAGAGATAGAAGTTGTAGCAATTTGCGACATTGTTATTGACAGAGCAAAGGCAGCAGCGGAAAAGTATAATATTCCGGGTTATTTTGCATCTGTTGAAGAAATGCTTGAAAAGGTTGAGCTAGACTTCGTAGACGTTTGTACGTGGAATGATGGTCACGCACCATGTACAATAGCGGCGGCTCGTGCGGGCAAACACGTAATTTGTGAAAAGCCTATGGCAACAAGCCTTTCTGAAGCAAAGATGATGCTTGAAGAGGTAGAAAAAGCAGGCGTAAAGTTTATGCTTGCAGTACCGAACCGCTGGAATCCTGCCAATATGGCACTCAGAGAAATGTATGACAATGGTGATTTCGGTGAAGTATATCTTTCGAGAGCACAGTATGTAAGACGCCGCGGTACACCTACCGGCTGGTTTACAGATACCCGTCATTCGGGTGGCGGACCTGTTATTGATATTGCTATTCACGGAATTGACGCTTGTTGGTATCTTATGGGATGTCCGAAGCCTGTAACAGTTTCAGCGGCAACATCATACCGCCTTGGTAATTATCAGACAAAGGGATGTTTCAGCTGGCAGGGCTACTCTGCTGAAGACAACCGGTTTGATACAGAAGATTCCGGTGCAGGATGCATCAGATTTGAAAACGGTGCGATGATGCTCTTTGAAGCAAGCTGGGCAATCAACGGACCCGAATTTTCACAGACACAGATTTACGGCTCCAAGGCAGGTGCAGTTGTAGTACCTGAGCCGATGATTTACGGTGAAAGAAACGGATACCTTTCTGATGATAAGGTATTGTTTGCAAAGGGCGACCATTTTGAAAATGAGCTTCGCTATTTCGGACAGTATGTAAGAGGCGAAATTGACGTAAAGGACCTTAAGCTTACACCTGCGCACGCAATTCAGCTTCAGAGTATGATCCAGGGTATATATGATTCCGCAAAAGCAGGAAAAGAAGTTACTCTTGATTGCTAAGGAGGGAACAACCTATGAAATTTGCAGTAACTACATATAGCTTTGCACAGCTTTTAAGCAAAAAGCTGATAACACAATTTGAATGTATCGCAAAGGCTAAGGAACTCGGCTTTGACGGAATTGAGATTTTTGATATTCCTGAAGCGGTTCTTGAAGCAGGCGAACTTATGGAATACGCAGAAAAGATAAAGGCAGAGGCCAAGAGATTCGGCATCGAACTTGCAAACTTTGCAAGCAGTGCAGACTTTACAACCTGTGCAAACATTGATGATGAAATCGCAAGAATTAAAAAGATTGTTGACTTCTGTGCTGTTGCAGGCTTTAAGCGTATGCGTCACGATACAATGTTTAACCTCGGCAGATTCAAATCCTTTGACGATGCGCTTCCGTTTATTGCAGACTGTTGCCGTGAAATTACCGAATACGCACAGAAAAAGGGCATTATGACAATGGTTGAAAACCACGGCCATATAGCTCAGGACAGTATCCGTATGGAGAAGCTCTACAATGCGGTAAATCACGAAAATTTTAAGCTTCTTGTTGATATCGGAAACTTCACCTGTATTGATGAGGATCCGGTAACAGCAGTTGGCAGAGTAAAGAATTATGCAGGCTATGTACACGTAAAGGACATACTTTTAAAGGACGGAAACGCTGCTGATCCCGGTCGCGGATTTGCAAGAACACGTGGCGGAAATTATATAAGAGGTATCGTAATCGGTCATGGCGACGTACCTGTAAAGCAGTGCCTTGACGTACTAAAGGGTGCAGGATACAACGACTTTGTAACCATCGAATACGAGGGTATGGCACCTTGCCTTGATGCTCTTGAAATTTCACTTGAAAATGTAAAGAGATACGCAGGCGAATAAGTGTTTTAATAAAAAGTCAATGGAAATTCCATTGACTTTTTTGTTCTTCAGAGGTATAATATAGCAGAGTAATATAACCGAGGTGTAAAAATGACATATATTTTTGATTTTGACGGGACCCTCGTTGATTCCATGCCATATTTCAGTAATTTGTTTATAAATGCGCTTAAAGAAAAAGGAGTTAAGTATCCTGATGACATTGTAAAGATTATAACCCCTCTCGGATATTTGGGAGCTGCAAAATACTGCATTGAATTAGGACTTGATTATAAGCCGGAAGAGCTTGTACCTATGCTTGTTGAAAGAATAAAGAAGGAGTATTTTTATAATATTCCCGCAAAGGATTTTGTAACAGAAAAGCTCAGGGAACTCAAAAATAATAACCATAGTCTGAATGTCCTCACAGCAAGTCCGCACGCGGTACTTGACGCGTGTCTCAAAAGACTTGAAATCTTTGAGCTTTTTGATAATGTCTGGAGTTGTGATGATTTCAACACATCAAAATCTGACCCCGATATATATAGGCGTGCGGCCGAAAAGCTTGGCACAACAGTAGATAGCTGCACATTTTTGGACGATAATATACACTCACTTGAAACGGCGAAGAAAGCCGGAATGAAGGTTGTCGGTGTTTATGACAAATCGTCAGATGATATGATAGAAGAAATGAAAAAAATCTCTGACAAGTACATATTTGATTTCAGAGAACTTTAAAGATAACAATGGCAAAAATAATAGACAAAACCACTATTAAATTTATACTTGTAGGTGTGATAAATACACTTGTTGGTACAACTGTGATGTTTCTTTCGTATAATCTACTGCATTTGAGCTACTGGATTTCTTCTGCGGCAAATTATGTGATTGGCAGTATTGTGAGCTATTTTCTTAACAAGTATTTTACCTTCAGGAACAATGAAAAATCATTTAAGCAGGTGCTTGTATTTGCACTTAATATCGCACTTTGCTATTTCCTTGCTTACGGTATGGCAAAGCCGATTATAGCATATATATTGAGACCTTTTTCAAAAACAGTGCAGGAAAATGCAGCAATGCTTGCAGGTATGTGCCTGTTTGTCGGATTTAATTATCTTGGTCAGAGATTTGTGGTGTTCAAAAACAAAAAATAAATGAGAACAGGTGCAAAATAATCTGCACCTGTTTTTTTGATAGTCAATGTGACAATATATTAACAAAAAATACTTGCAATTTCTTATATTTTATTATATAATAAATATGATTATGCTAAAATGCTAATACTGTTATTATCCGAAGAGAAAGGAATATCCGAATAAATGGGAATTATTGAAAAGGTTTTCGGAACCTATAGTGACAGACAACTTAAGAAAATCTATCCTATAGTTGATAAAATTGAAGCACTTGCTCCGAAGTACAGTGAAATGAGTGACAGTGAGCTTCGTGCAACTACAGATATCTTAAAGGCAAGGCTTTCAGACGGTGAAACTCTTGATGATATTCTACCCGACGCATTTGCTCTTGTAAGAGAGGCTGATGACAGAGTACTCGGCAAACGGCCGTTCAGAGTACAGCTTATAGGCGGCATTATTCTTCATCAGGGAAGAATAGCAGAAATGAAAACAGGTGAGGGTAAAACCCTTGTTGCAACCCTGCCTGCATACCTTAACGCACTTGCAGGAAACGGCGTTCACATTGTAACGGTCAATGAATACCTTGCAAAACGAGACAGTGATGAAATGGGCAGAGTTTACTCTTTCCTGGGACTTTCGACAGGACTTGTTCATCACGATCAGGATCCGCTTGAAAAGCAGGCGGCATACAGAGCCGATATTACCTACGGTACAAATAACGAATTTGGCTTTGACTACCTCAGAGACAATATGGCGATATATAACACACAGCTCTTCCAGCGCGGACACGCATTTGCGATTGTAGACGAGGTTGACTCAATTCTCATAGACGAAGCCCGTACCCCGCTTATTATTTCCGGGCTTGGAGATGAAGTCAGCGAGCTTTACGGCAAGGCAAATGACCTTGTACGCACTTTCAGGAAGCACCTTATAAAGGAAGCAGACAAAAAAGAACTTATGGATGATGTCGATGCCGACTATATCGTTGACGAAAAGGCTCACACCGTAAGCCTTACAAAATATGGTATTGAAAAGGCTGAAAAGCATTTCGGTATTGAAAATCTATCTGATCCCGAAAACTCCACAATTGCACATCACATCAATCAGGCGATGAGAGCTCACGGAGTTATGAAGAGAGACGTTGACTACATCGTAAAAGACGGTGAAGTCCTTATTATTGACTCTTTTACCGGCCGTATTATGTACGGCAGACGATATTCTGACAGCCTGCATCAGGCAATTGAAGCAAAGGAAAGAGTTGAAATCAAGAGAGAAAACAGAACTCTTGCCACAATAAGCTTCCAGAATTACTTCAGACTTTATAAAAAGCTCTCGGGTATGACGGGTACGGCACTTACAGAGGAAACAGAATTCAGAGAAATATACGCACTTGATGTTGTTGAAGTTCCTACAAACAAGCCGATGATAAGAAAAGACTTCAATGACGCAGTATATACAACAGTAGCGGGCAAGTACAGAGCAATAGTAAACCAGATTAAGGAATGTCACGAAAAGGGACAGCCCGTGCTTGTAGGTACAGTTTCAATCGAAAAGTCCGAGGAGCTTTCCGCTATCCTTAAAAAGAACGGCATAAAGCATACCGTGCTTAATGCAAAGTTCCACGAAAAAGAAGCAGAAATTGTCGCTCAGGCAGGTAAACTCGGCGCGGTTACAATTTCAACAAATATGGCAGGCCGTGGTACGGATATTATGCTTGGCGGTAATGCAGAATTCCTTGCAAAGAACGAAATGCGCCGCCTTGAAATTGACGACAAAATAATCAGACTTGCAGTTGATACAAGCGAGTCGGATAACGAAGAAGTAGTAAAAGCAAGAGACCTCTTTAAAGAACTCGTTGCAAAGTATAAAGAAGAAATTGCACCCGAAGCCGAAAAGGTAAAAGAGGCGGGCGGTCTTTATATTCTCGGTACGGAAAGACACAAGAGCCGCCGTATCGACAATCAGCTCAGAGGCCGTGCAGGCCGTCAGGGCGACCCCGGTATGTCACGATTCTTCCTGTCACTTGAAGACGATCTTATGCGACTCTTTGGCGGCGACAGAATACTCGGCATGGTTAAGAGCCTTGGTATTGACGAGGATACAATCATCGACCAGAAAATACTTTCGGGCAGTATAGAATCTGCACAGAAGAAGATAGAAGACAGAGAATTCCAGCATCGTAAATCGGTTATCGAATATGATGATGTAATGAATCAGCAGAGAAAGATAATATACTCTCAGCGCCGTGAGGTAATGGACGGAGAGGACATCAGCAGTACCGTAAAGCATATGATATACGATGTTATTGATACTGTCGTTGCAGAAAATACCGCTGATGAAATTCACGACGACTGGAACTTTGATGCGATCAGAACTCACTTCTTCGGATATCTTACAACCGAAAATGATTTCAGATATACTACAGATGACTTTGACAGAATAAATGCTGACGATATAGTAAACGAACTTAAAGCGCGCGCTGATAAGATCTATGCAGAAAAAGAACTTCTTTTCGGCGAGGATATGCGTGAGGTTGAGAGAGTTGTACTTCTTCGCAGCGTTGACGAAAACTGGGTAGAGCATCTTGACGCAATGGATCAGATGAGAGCGGGCGTATTCCTCCAGGGATATGCACAGAGAAATCCTCTCAATGAATATAAGATTTTAGGCTCAAATATGTTTGATGAAATGATATATTCAATCAAGCAGGGAGTAACACGCCGGATTCTTTCGGTAATGCCAAGACAAAAGCCGACAGAACGGGTACAGGTTATGAAAGAGGCAAGCGGCGGCAGAGCAAATGTTGCATTTAACAGAGGACAGACAACACCCCCGAAGGCACCGACACCCCAGACAATAAAAAATACCGTCAAGGTGGGAAGAAATGACCCCTGTCCGTGCGGAAGCGGCAAGAAATATAAGAAGTGCTGCGGTGCGGGACTTGATGACGGAGAATAAGGAAATATAAGAAATGCCATCAGATCAGATACAATGGTTTCCGGGGCATATGGCGAAAACAAGGAGACTCATATCAGAGTCACTTAAACTTGTTGACATAGTAATAGAACTCATAGACGCCCGGATTCCGTACAGCTCAAAAAATCCCGAAATCACAAGAATAGTAGGGAATAAACCGATGCTTACCCTTATGAATAAGGCATCCCTCGCTGACCCCGGATACTTTGACGAATGGAAAAAGTATTATACGGGCACAACCAAGGGCTGTATTATAACCGATGTCAATAAGGGACAGGGAATAAATGAGATAATGCCTGCAGTCAGGGAAATACTCGGTGAAAAGCTTGAAAGATACGAACAGAAAGGTATGCTTGGCAGAAAAGTCAAGGCAATGATAGTCGGCATACCTAATGTGGGAAAATCATCACTGATAAATAAACTTTCGGGAAATAAAAAGGCAAAGGTCGAGGACAGACCGGGTGTCACTGTAGATAAGCAGTGGGTAACAACTACAATCGGAATAGATCTTCTTGATATGCCGGGCGTGCTGTGGCCGAAATTCGAGGACGAAAGCGTTGGAGAAAGCCTTGCAATGACAGGTGCTATCAAAGACCAGATACTTGATTATGAGCTTATTGCAATGAGACTGTGTTCAAGACTCAGGAAAATGTATCCCGACGAGCTTTCACAGAGATATAAGCTCGGTGATATGGAAAAATATGAGGACTTTACCGATTGGGAGCTTTTTGAAGAAATCGGAAGAAAAAGAGGCTGCATAATTTCAGGCGGTGAGGTCAATACCGAAAGATGTGCCGTTATGCTTCTTGATGAATTCAGAGCCGGTACAATCGGCAGAATCACCCTCGAGAGGGTATCTGACTTTGACAAAATAAAGGAATAAAAGTTATGCCTAAAAAGGTTATAGAGCCGCTTGGCTTTGAGCTTGAAAAAGAGCTTATGGATAAGGGCTACAAAATAGTATGCGGCACGGACGAAGCAGGAAGAGGCCCTCTTGTAGGCCCTGTTGTGGCGGGTGCCTGCATACTGAAATATGATGAGGTAATTGATGGGCTCACAGACTCCAAAAAACTGTCGGAGAAAAAGCGCGAAGAGCTTTATGATGTAATCACAGAAAGAGCCGTTTCCTGGGGAGTCGGAATTGCAACTCCCGATGAAATTGACGACATCAATATCCTCAATGCTTCAATGCTTGCAATGCAGAGAGCAATAAATGCGATGGAAGTATCTCCCGATGCGGTGCTTGTTGACGGCAACTGTACACGGGGCTTTGAAATTCCCGCCTTTGCCGTAGTAAAGGGAGACTCAAAATCACCGTCGATAGCGGCGGCATCCATTCTTGCAAAGGTAACACGTGACAGA
>JAZSET010000171.1:0-18422 GCA_045531795.1 Eubacteriales bacterium
AAAATCACAATTGAAGCTAATCGCCCTCAAAACTTTAATTGGGAAGATGAAGACGGCGTCAACCCTTTTGTTTCCGGCGAACCTGCTGTAACAATAAACAAGCAGGTCGGCAAAATAACCGTTTCATTTAACCATAGAACAAAGTGGAATGCTTTCGTTGAACGGGTTTCCGAATTCCTCGAATACACAGGATGTTATAATGGTCCGGATGCAGATACATACCAAGCTTATATTGATAATGCAAAACTTGACGAAGGAGACAATTTAACAGCAACTCAATTCAATGGAATTAGATTTTGCATCGGTGCTATGAATGGATTTAGTAATTACCCTGACACTGCTATTTATAAGCACTATACCGAGACAGGACGGTGGGATATGTCAGCCGATGACAAAATGAAAGCGGCGTATTTCAATGAACTTGCACAAGTACTTAACGATATTGAATAAGAAAGGAATTAAATTTATGGAAAAAATTTTAGACGAGATCGGGACAGCTTTTAAGGTTATATCAAGTATCCCTGTATCAGGAGATGCCGTTGATGCAATAGCGGTAGCAAGGGATAAGCTTCGTAAGGCATATGCAGGACTTGATGAACTGAACAAAGAGAAGAAAAAGGCGGAAAACGAGACAAATTCGCAAACGAATGAGAATTCGGCCAAGAGCGAAAAATAACTTGAGAAAAAACAGCAGTCCGAATTTTCGGGCTGCTGTTTAATTATAATAAATTACAATTACGACCACCAAGTTGTGAAATTATAAGACTTGCGAGCTGGGGATTGGGATTTTTAATATTAACGGGATACTGTAATTTTTTTTCGTACTGCCACATAATGGTTATCCTTTCATACACTCGTGAGATTTATCGTTTTGCCAGGGCCAGGGATGATTTATCCACTGCCAGGACCCGTTTTGAGTCGCAGAGTCGGACATTGCAGTTACGGGACCGTACTTATCCTCAAATTTTTCAAGTTCTCTTTCATACTCAGCCTTTACCTTGTCGTAGTAGGCGATGGCGCGCTTGCAATTCGGGTGAGTATCAAGATAGAGAGCAGTTTCCACAAGGGCAAAGGAGAGGGCGTGGAGCCTTTTGTCGTTCATCATCTGGCACCTCCGCAAACAGTTTTTCCGTAAAAGGGCTTGTCGAGACCTCTGAAAAGAGTACCTGCAGCAAGACCGTCTTCGGGAGAGTACATACAATCGAAATCGTGATCGGGAGAGTAAACCATAGCAAGAGCAACATTTCTGAGAGTCGGAGCCTCGCATGACTCAGAGCAGTTAGAACAGCTTTCGGGCATAATCTGGCTCATATCGAGCGCGTTTTCGCAGGGACAGCGACGAGTGGAGCACTGATTATTTTTGCAAAAATCCATATTCAATTATCCTTTCATAAACATCGAGTCGGCATTTTAACGGCAAACGAAAATTTATAGTCATTTTTTACAAAAGAAAATTGACCTCGGGGACAAAAATTACCATAAACAGGTAAAATCACCACTAAAACACCTCTTTAACAGTCTATGCAAAGGAATAAATTTTGTCGAAAAAAATTTTTTTCATCAAAAAACAAAATTTACAAATCCAAAAATCCTTGTAGTTATAAGGAATAAACTTGTCAAGTCGCAAATATACCAAAAATTCGACCGAAAAATTGTCAAAAGTGATAATTTACAAATCAGAAATTATGCAGTATAATAGAGACTGCCGTATTACCGTGATACGGCAAAAAGAATAGCCTACATATGTTCACTATGTTCGTTTTGCGGGATGTATGATAGGGTTATTTGGCAGTCAGCACATATATGGGGTATCAAGCTTATGATATTAACGCATATATGAGCCGACTGCTTTCGTTTTTCTGTCAGATACTTGACAAAAAGCTCTATATGTAGTAGAATAATACAGTATGAATACGGACGCCACAGAGACCACTAGCTGGCGTTCTACAATAATAAGGAAAGGAATTTTCAAAAATGAAAAAGCAATCAACAAATGTAATTGCATTTATTGTTGCCCTTGTCATAATAGCAGGACTTGCTTACGTAGCAATATGTGGTGTAGGCAATATGCCGGGCGTATTTGAAGAGGGTGGCGTAACAAAGGGACTTGACCTTGTAGGCGGCTCGTACATAGTGTATGAAGCAGATGTAGAGGGAACTCCCGCAGCCGAGGATATGGCGATAGTAAAAGCAATGATGAGAAACAGACTCGACTCCCTCGGTTATACAGAAGCAACCGTGGCACTTTCGGGCGATAACCGTATCGCAATCGAAATTCCGAGTATCACAAACCCCGAAGAGGCGGTACAGAAACTCGGCTCAACAGCAAAACTTTTATTTGCAGATGTAGACGGCAAAGTATGGATTGAAGGCAGTGACGTAGAGTCCGCCACAGCAGCATACGGCCCCACAGACTATACAGGTATACAGTCATACTATGTAGCGCTGAAGCTCAAGAGTGAAGCGGTATCAAAGTTTGCAGAAGCGACAAGAACTGTGTCACAGAGAGCAAATGGCGAAAACCTCCTTCTTATCGTTCTTGATGACCAGATAATCTCATATCCTTCGGTTGAAGAAGAAATCACATCATCAGACGTAGTCATTAACGGAGACTTCACAGCGGACGATGCAAAGTGGCTTGCAGAGCTTATTTCTGCAGGACAGCTTCCTTTTGCACTCAAAGAAGTACAGCTTGAGTCCGTTGGTCCGACACTCGGTGAAAAGGCACTTGAAACAAGCCTTGTTGCAGGCGCAATCGGAATTTTGCTTGTAATGCTCTTTATGATAATCTTCTATAAGCTTCCCGGACTTGTTGCAACAATTGCACTGGTAGCATACATTTCCATAATGGGAATAATTCTTGTAGTAGGAAACAGATTTATCAACCTTTCGCTTCCCGGTATTGCAGGTATAGTTCTTTCAATCGGTATGGCAGTTGACGCAAACGTAGTCATATTTGAAAGAATCAAGGAAGAACTCAGACTCGGCAGAAGCGTGGGCGCAGCATTTGCGGGTGGCTTCAAGCGCGCATATACAGCAGTCCTTGACTCAAACATCACAACACTTATCGCAGCGGCAGTGCTCTGGTACTTCGGAACAGGTACAATCAAGGGCTTCGCGATCACACTGTTTATCGGTGTTGTACTTTCACTGTTCACAGCAATATTTGTAACACGATTCCTTATGAAGAGACTTATCGGCATGAAGATCGTCAACAAAAAATTCTACGGTGCGTAAGAGGAGGACTTGAAAATGAAGAATTTTGATTTTATTAAAAACAGAAAAGTTTTCTTTGGTATCGTAGCAGTTGTATTTGTAATAGCAATAGCATCATTTATCTTCCGTGGCTTCAATGTTGATATAGACTTTGTAGGCGGAACAATGATTCAGCTTGATATGAACAGAGAACTCACTCCCGCGGATCTTAACGATATCAAATCGACAGTAGACGCAATGAATGTCGGAGATGCTCCCGATAAACTCTACTATTCTGAGCCCGTAGAGGAAAGCGGGGAAACAGCAGAGGAAACAGAAGCAATTGAAGAAGCAACAGAAGAAACAGCAGAAACAGTAGCCGAAGAGCTTCCCGCAATCGTCGTAAAGCCCGAAGTATCAACAGTACAGAGAGCAGGCGACGGAACGAATGTAATCATCAAGCTCAAGGAAATCGACTCAGTTACCCGTGACGCCGTATGTAATATCCTCGCAGGCAAATATGACCTTGACTTAACAGAAGACCTTATGGGCGTCACAAATGTAGGCGCATCAGTGTCCTCAGACCTCAGAAATGCGGCAATAATTGCAATAATCGTGGTAATAATCCTTATGCTCGTGTACATCACAATAAGATTTGAGATTCTCTCAGGTATCACAGCGATTATCTGTCTTGCACACGATATATTCGTAATGTTTGCAGCATATTCACTCCTGCAGATACCTCTTAACAGCACAATGATAGCGGCAATGCTCACAATTCTCGGTTATTCAATTAACGCAACAATCATCGTGTTTGATAGAATCAGAGAAAATGTAAAGCTTTATAATAAGGAAAAGTTTGAAAATAACGTAAACCTTTCGATAAACCAGACGCTTACCCGTTCACTCAATACAACACTGACAACACTCTTTACAATCGGAATGATATATATCTTTGGCGTAGACTCAATAAAGCAGTTTGCACTTCCGATTATTATAGGCGTTGTAGCTGGCCTCTTCTCATCGGTCTGCCTGTCAGGTAATATCTGGGCATTACTTAAGAAACTTTTCAAAAAGGACAGAATATAAAATAAAAAAACGCAGTGACATTTCTGTCACTGCGTTTTGAAAAAGAGGCAAAAAATGATACCTGAAATGTTTGAAAGAGAAGCACTTCTGATTGGCGAAAAAGGCGTAGAGAAACTAAATGAAACAAAAGTAATGATATTCGGCGTCGGCGGAGTCGGAGGCTATACACTTGAGGGACTTGTCCGCGCGGGCGTGGGGAAAATAGTCCTCGTGGATAATGATGATGTCAGCATCACCAATATAAACCGGCAGATAATAGCAGATACCGAAACGGTGGGAAGAGCCAAGGTGGAAGTGGCAAAACAAAGGGCAAAAAGAATAAATCCCGGAATAGAAATAAGCATTGAAAAAACCTTTGTAACAAAAGAAAATGCGGGCGAAATCATAGAAAAATATAACCCCGATTATATAGTAGATGCAATAGATACAGTCAGCGCCAAAATCGCCATAATCGAATACGCAGATAAAAAAGGAATAAGAATAGTGTCGTCAATGGGAACAGGGAATAAACTTGATCCCGAAAGACTCAGAATTGTTGATATATATAAAACAACAACCTGTCCCCTGGCAAGAGTAATGAGAAAAGAGCTGAAAGAAAGAGGGATAAAGAAGCTGTCAGTCCTCTGCAGCGACGAAATTCCGGTAAAAAGCGAAAACGGAAATGCCCCGGTAATAAAAGAAAACAGCAGAAACGCACCGGGAAGTATATCCTTTGTCCCGTCAGTGGGCGGCCTCATAATCGCCGCAAAAGTGGTGAGAGATGTAATATCATAAAATCAAGCCTTCCCCTTGTTGGGAAGGTTTGATTTTTATTATACCGGTAGGGCGCTATCTTGCTCCCGCCGAACTCTGGAATAACCCCGTAGTTGAAATAGGTACAGATGCAAGCGGCTATACCTATGCTCTTTATGATTTGACCAAAGCATCTGCCGGCACTTTAAACTGGGCAAGCGCTCCCGCACATAAGATTGCAGTTATCAACACCTTGGCTTACCATTCAAGCGTTATTGATGCTAACTTCGCAGGAAGTGAAATGATCTTTGAAGTTCCTGCACTTGTTCTTTGCTACAACAAGGATCAGGCACTTGCTCACTCTCTTGTAGATGAAATCGAATACACAATCACATTCGTTGACGAAGACGGAACAGAACTTCAGTCCGGCAAGGTAGGATACGGTGCAACACCTGAATACACAGGCGAAACTCCCACAAAGGCAGCAGATGCACAGTATACATACACATTTGCAGGCTGGACACCTGAAATTGCTCCTGTAACAGGCGAAGCTACATACACAGCTACATTCGATAAGACAGTAAACGAATACACAGTTACATTCTATGTAAACGGTGAAGTTTATGACGAACAGACAGTAGCATATGGCGAAGCAGCAGAAGCTCCCGCAGATCCTGAAATTGCAGGAAAGACATTCACAGGCTGGGATGTTGAATTTGACAACATCACAGGCGACCTTGATGTAAACGCACTCTTCGAGGATGTTCTTTACACAGTTAAGGTTCAGGTAGCAGCAGGCGCAGGCGATAGCACAGCAGTTATCGACGGCTTCGACGGCGATGCAAAGGTAGTTAACGGAAGAGAACTTACACTTATCGCTGAAGCAGCAACAGGCTATATCTTCGACGGCTGGTACAATGTAACCGGCGGTTACAGCGAACTTCTCTCCAAGGAAACAACTGCAACCTACACAGTAGACCTTGCAGATGCAACACTTGAAGCAAGATTTGTTGAAGAAGTTATCGGCGCTCCTGAAGTTGACGTAGTAGTACCTGAAATTGAAGAAGGTACAATCACAACAACACCCGCAGAAGACGGTAAGGTAGAAATTAAGGTTGAAGTAAGCGACGAAGAAAAGCAGGTAGCATTCTGGTACAGAGAAACAACCGACGGAACACAGATTTACCTCGGTGCAGGTGAATCCATCACAGTTCCTCCGGCAGGCGCAGGCGTAACATATATGCCTCACTTCGTATCTAAGGATGAAACAAATATAGTTGTTTACCTTGGCCGTTCCGAAGACATTATCGCAATCAACCCTGCAGAAGTGCCTGCTGAACCTACACAGTTCGGTTTCGACTTTGATGAATGGGTAGAAATCACAGAAGTAAACGGCATTGTAACATTGTACAAGGCTAAGTATGTAAAGGCTGAAACCTACTACACACTTACAATTGACTATGTAAATGCAGAAAATGAAGAAAGACAGTTCCAGGTATACGACGCAATCACAGCAACAAAGACAGCAGACGGCAACGTTGAGTGGGTACTTGTTGACGGTGAAGGCACAGAAAAGGTTATCTCCAACAAGGATAACTGTGCATTTGCAATTATGCTCCAGGGTGATGCAACACTTATCGAGCGTGAAATCACAGGCGAAGCAAAGGCACTTATCGTAGGCCAGAGCGTAGTATATGATGCAGGTGCTGCAAAGATTCACTTCTCAGGATCATATGATCTTCCTGAAGGAGCAACACTTGTAGGTGTAGGTGTACTTCTTGCAGACGCAAGCAAGGTAACAGTACAGCCTGAAAACATCAACCATAATACAGCAGGTGTTATCGTTGGTGCTATCAAGAAGCCTCAGAATACAAACTTTATCATCACAAAGGGTAAAGTAGCAGCTGGCGCAACTTGGTACGGCAGACCTTACCTCACATACACAATGAACGGTCAGACACAGACCATTTACGCAGACACAATGGTTTGCACAGCTAACTAAGCTGAATTAAAAAGAACGGCGGGAGAAATCCCGCCGTTTTTCAAGGGCATGAGCCCTTGACCCGAAAAGCGATTGATGTCTGATATAAATTAGAATCTCCACTCGTACACCAATGACGGAGTATGAGTGGAGACTTTGTTTTTGGTAAACCTCATATGCTGCTTGGGTGCAGACACGCCCTGCCAATATCTCTGTAAAATGAGACCGATTTCTGTTGACAATTACTGTGATATAATGTATAATTACTATGTCTTGGTATACACAGGAGGAAATAACGCGAATGGTAATCAAAAATATGAAAAATCGGGTATTGGCGGTATTGTTAACCGCCGTATTACTTGTAGGAATAATCCCCGTATCGGTGTCCGGTGCTGACTGTGACATCAGATTCAGTCTGTCGTCAGCTTATATTGACGCAAATAACGAAACTGTTTATACAGACGACAACGGAGACTACTATGAGGTTGAAATTTCTCTTAATTTAACCCGTAACGACGGCTGCGTGGCAATAAGAGGCAATCTCCACTATTCTGAGGCAATAGAGCTTCTTTATACAAGTTACGGAGTTATATCCGATTTTGAAAATTTCTCCTCCGTGGAAAAAGAGGACCTTGAAGAGAATCCCTATATAATTGCGCTTATCGCCACTCAGGCAGATTCTGATGTAACAGAACTCGGCAATCTTATAAATTTCACATTCAGAGTGCCTGCCGATTCACTTGACGAAGTATACCATATCTCATTTGAACCCCTTGAAATAACCGATACATATCACAATAATATCACAGACTGCGCGAACACAGACGCCGCTTCTGTTATTGAAGTAACAAGCCATACGGGCATATTTTTTGGCGACACACTTATAGATTCGTCAGAGTCAATGATTCAGTATGCTCCTGTTATAGAAAAAACAATTGACAGTCCGAGAATGTACCATTTCACAGGTGATTTTGATGCTGTTCCTGAGAATGAAGACTCAGATGGAATGTACAATGTTCCCGGCTTCTCATTTACAGAATCTTCTGCTAAGGTAATACCGGCAAACAATCCGTTTGTAAAAATATATTACCGCACAAATATCCGTTATGACGCGTATAATCTTTCAGTACCTGAATTCACTGTAACAGGCTCTGCCTGGACTGAAGCAGACCTTGTACCCACAGATTATTCGGCTTATCCCGAGACTGAAGACGATTGGGGCTACATCATAGCCGCCCTCACAGGCGAGTTCGCAGACAGCGAATATCTGCGTACCTTTAGTGCAGTAGACTCCTTTGCAAATACTAACGACGAAAACGATTTCCTCGACATCTGCTACATAGGCTTCTTTGACAGTATTGACTCTGCACTTGATGCAGAGCTCGAAGCACCCTATACAGTACACTACAGAGTAAACGGAAAAATCGTAAAATCAGTATATTTCTGGAAAGACGGCGGTGTGCTTGAACATCCCGATAATCTCAGCGTATATGTACCCGGCTACAGATTTGCGGGCTGGGATACCGAAGACGGAATTGAGGTTGACTCAGATTTGAGTATACACGCAGTCTTTGAACGCTTAAATGTAATCAGCGGAGAAGAGCTTTTATCTTCAAACACTAACTTCTCCCCCGAATTTACGGACTCCTCTATTGACTATGTAAGATTTTCATCTTCTGAAACTGTATCGAACTGGAACACAAGAGCTTTTATCAATGTAGGTGCCACCGATATTGGGGAAACACCGTATGTAAAGATTTATTACAAGTCAAACTTCTATATGTCTGACAGCTTCGGCTTCAACCTTACAATAACCAAGCCCGACGGCTCAACATCTGACTGCTGGACAGGCGTAAACCACGATATGGTAACAGGTACAGAGGGCAAATGGAGCTTCTTTACGTATGCTCTTGACAGTGTAACGGGCAACGGCGTAACCTGGGATATCCTCAAAGAATCCACAATTGACAATATTTCAAGAAACTTCTTCTGCTATGAGCGCTCAGACACGGGTGCTGTAACAGGAAATATTGCTGATCCCGATGAAAACGGCATATTCTATGATTTTGACGGCAATCCTATTGATGAAAACAATCCTTTTACAATGGATATTGCCTGCGTTGCTTTCTATGCAACCCCTGAGGAAGCAGCAGAGGCAACTCTTGACGTTTCCTCATACAATATGGTGGAGTTTATGCTTGACGGAGAGCTTTATGAAGAAATAAACTTCTTTACAGGTGATGCACTCGTTTATCCGGAAGAGCCGGCAGTTGATTCCGGAATGGTATTTGCCGGTTGGGCAGACAAAGACGGCAACATCATAAAAGAGGGAACTCCGGTTAACGGCAAAATGACACTGTATGCTGTAATTGCCGAATACGCGCAGATTACATATGTAATAGACGAAGACACCGAAGAATATGCTGACAGCTATGTTGGCGCAAAGCTTGAATACATTGATGCTCCTTTAATGCTTGACGGCAGATACTTTATGGGCTGGAAGCTTAAAGAGGGCACAGAAATCACGGGCGACACCACCGTATATGCGATTTACAGTAATACCTACCGTTTTACGGGCAAGGACATTGAGGGCTCAAACTTTAATGCTGTAAACACAAACGGCGGAATCGAATATACAAACAAAGGCGCACAGAAAATAACATATGCTGTTGTCGATTTTGAGGATATAGATGTTTCGGGCTCGCCTTATATGAAGCTTTATTACAGAGAAGCTTTCTATGCAGACGGTGCTTACCCCGATATTTTGCTTAATTTCAGCAACAGCGCAGGTATTCCCGCTAAAAATGCCGTTGTAGAACAGGGTGAAAGAGGTAATATAAAGTATATCATTATTGATATGACACAGGCAAAGTTAACAGAAATAGGATCTCCTATCTGGGATACAAAGATTCTGCCTCTTAACGTAAAGCTTACAGGCTTCAAGACCAGGGCTTTCCATACCGATAAGTTTGCCCAGACACCCGACAGCAATACCACCTATGAGTTTGATATAGTATCTGTCGGCTTCTTCCCGACACTCAAGGCGGCAAAGGAAGACACTGAAACCACCGCAAGTTACAGTGTAACTTATATGTCAGCGGGCGAGGTATTCGCTGAGCAGACTTATTATACGGGCGAATATCTCAAATATCCGGAAAATGATCCCGTTGCTCCCACAGACTACAAGTTTGTCGGCTGGGATACTGATGACGGCTTTGAAGTAACTGAGGATCTTGTAATCAACGCAGAGTATGAAAGATACAGACTTGCACTCTATGCTGATGATCTCTCGTATACCAAAACATTTACAAATGAAACCGTGTCGCGTGTGACTGCAACCGAGAACACACCCGGATATATCAGAATTTCCGGCAGCACTATTCACGGTAATGCTTCATCAAATGTACAGGTTTACGAAAATCATCTGTTACTCAAAATAAATGAGTATATTACCGATACCCCGTATATAAAGCTCTATTTCAAGGATAACTATCTTGCAGACGGCATGGACTTTGCAATGAACTCAGGCTTTAAGATCGGAACATATTCGAATGTTGACACCTGGGGACAAACTTTCATAGAAAGAGGAACAGACACTACCTCGGGACTCAAGTATAAAATCTGTGACTACAGAGGCACGACAAACAGCTCCACATATGGCTGGGATAACTTATATGATAAGCCATTGTCGACAATCTCTTTGAAGAGAATGTTCAACTATGGTTATGTTAAATCAAGTGCAGCCGCTCCATATGAATTTGATCTTTATGCGATAGTATTCTATGCAACACTTGAAGATGCACTTAATGAAAACTTCAATACAGCAAACGAAATCACCGTAACATTCTATAATGAAGACGGAAGCATTTATGATGAGTATGTATCATACGCAAAGAATATAGCAATTTCGATGCCTGACACCGATCCCGAAGTTAAAAATAAAACATTCCTCGGCTGGTACTCAGAGCCAAACGGAAACGGAATAAAGATAACATCGTCAACAAATATTGGAAGCGATAATATAAGGGCATATCCGTACTTTGTTGACAGTGCAGACTTGCAGATATACGCATCAAGCATAAGTGCCGGAAACACAATATCGCTCACAGCAAAGCTTGAGGGAACAACAAGTTTTGCAGGAGTGCTTGTAGCAACAAGCTACGATGCAAACGGCTGCCTTGTTGATGTAAAGAGTTACACAGCCGCAGCAAGTGTTGCAGTATCATTAAGCGGCACAAACGCAGTCAAAGTGAAACTGATGTGGCTCAAGGACATAGCATCAATGAAGCCATTGTGCAGTCCGACAACAATAAGCATACCAGAGGTGTAATTCCACCATAACAAAACAGCAGAGAAGACTTCATAATCATCTCTGCTGTTTTTTTCTGTAAATTTTTCCCCGTTCGCAACTTTTGCATAATTCTTCTACTGCCCTGTGAACAGTGAAACCGTCATATATGGCTCTTGCACGACTGCTGTTTAATATTTCATCGAGCTCTGACTCAAAGATGTTTCCAAGCACCAAACGGCCATTTGAATCAAGACAGCAGGGAACAACACTTCCGTCAACCAAAATGCCAAACTGATCGCGCAAAGCATAACAGAACGCTGACTCGTCAGTGCCTGCTGTGTCGTAAGCATTGTAGCTATCCTCAGGCCAGTCAAACTTGTCGCCCCACTCAATGAAAACCTTGTCTGAAAGCCTTTCACCGCTTCTGTTCGGTGCTGGTACACTTTCGCACATTGTACTGTATGTGTGAAGCCTGCGGACAATATCCTCATTGAAAGAGTCCTTGCCACCGCGGTTCCAAAGCCTGAAAACGGTAATAACACCCTTGGCTTTTGCCTTGTCTGCAAAGGCGATACAACTATCAAGATACTCATCAAGACCATTGTTGCCTTTGTTTCCCTCAAAGGAATGGACACTGATACTGACCTTGAATAATTTTTCGCAGGAAAGAAGTGTGTCGCCGACCTTTTCTAAAAGAGTGCCGTTTGTCGTGAGCATAACACGGAAATCAAAGCCATCTGCAAGCCTCAAAATCTCGGAAAGATACGGATGAGTCAGTGGCTCTCCCATAAGGTGCAGATATAAATATTTGATTTTGCCGTCAAGTTTTTTAAGTATCTTTAAAAATTCATCGGGACTCATAACTTGATTTTTGCGTGTGTGACCTGTGCAAAAATCACAGTTTAAATTGCAGATGTTTGTAATTTCAACAAATGCTTTATCTATCATTTTCTGTCTTTGTTTAAAAAATACTGGTATAAATTGCAGGGAATCATACCGTTATAAAGTTTTCGTATTTTGTCACACCTTTTTCCGTAAAGCCTTTCAAATCCATCGTGAGAAGTAAGCACATAAACCTGCCAGGGAGCAAAAGAACGGAATTTTTCGCCAATATCCCTGTATAATGCTTCAACCTCATTCATTTCCATAAGTCTCTCACCGTAGGGGGGATTACATACGATAGTACCTCTTCTGTCGGGCTTTTCGATTTTTGTAGCGTCCGTACTAAAAAAGCGAATTGAGTCACCAACACCCGCACGGTGCGCATTCTCACGAGCCTTTTCAAGTACCTCACTGTCAATATCCGAGCCCCACGCCTCAAAGCCTGAATTTATAATACTTGCTCTTGCAGATTCTCTGGCATCATCCCACACAGACTTGTCTATGAAAGGGAAGTCTTCGGCAGAAAAACTGCGGTTAATACCGGGAGCAATTTTATTCATCATCATAGATGCCTCAATGAGTATAGTACCCGAGCCACAGAAAGGGTCCCACAAAAGCACATCTTCACGGGGACGAGCCAGAGAGGCAACAGCTGCCGCTAATGTTTCACGAAGCGGAGCCGCACCTGATGCAGGCCGGTAACCCCGCTTGTGAAGGGGAGTACCTGAGGTGTCAATCATAAGCCTTGCAATATCCTTGAATATGAAAAACTCAATCTGATATTTAACACCGCTTTCCTCAAACCAGCTTATGCCGTATTTGTCAGAAAGCCGTTTAACAACAGCCTTTTTTACGATACTCTGACAGTCTGGAACTGAAAACAGAGTGCTTTTAATGGCGTGTCCCTTAACGGGGAACGCATCGCAGTTACCGATATAGTTTTCCCACTCAAGAGAGGCAGTATTGTCAAAAAGTTCAGTAAAGGAACGGGCAGGGAATTCGCCGATAAGCAGAAACACCCTCTCAGCAAACCTCAGATTGATGTTCGCCTGAGCCGTGACACTCATATCACCCTCAAAGGTAATTCTGCCGTCCATTGTTTCAAGCCTTTTGCATCCGAGCAGGTCTATCTCGGCACCAAGTAACTTTTCAAGCCCGAAAAGACAGGTAGCAACAAATTTCTGCTTCATTTTTTGCTTCCCTTATTCTTGTCCGAAAGATGCTCGACACTGCCGTCGGGGCGTTTGATTACAGTGTTGTCAAGTATTCCTGTAAAAGAAGCCCTGAAAGCTCTTATATATTCTTCACGGAGTTCTTTCTGCTCACGGGATTCATCTTCTGTAAGTGTGCGGGTACGAGAGAGCCTTGCAAGCTCATTTATTCTGTCAAGCTTTGTCTGTTCCATAACTTCTCCTATTTATAAATACGAATGCGTTTGATCGTTTCCGAAAAAGCAAAGATCAGGATAGTCAAAAGGGCAATAATTACACAATTGAAAATAGTATCATTTGAGGCTTTGCCGTCATCATCCAATGATACTGTAGTATCAATATGGGTACTTTCGTGAGACGGTTCTGTTTTACCCGAAAGATTTGTAAGAGCCTCGCTCATAATATCGGGAGCAATTGTCTTAAGCGTGCTCATAATGTCGTTGTCGGTAGTGGCAGTGTTGCCTGCAAAAACACCGAAAGAAGAGCAGTCGTCAGTACCCTTGTCGGTTACCTTGAAATCCCACTCTTGTTGGGAAATGTGACAGCTGTATGCTTCTTTTGCAATATCAAACGGGGATTTGCCGCCGAGTTCATCGTAAGTTTTGTGTACATCAAGTTTTATAGGATTTTCTTTATATAAATGAATGATAAGTCTTTGAGCTGCGTGGGTGCCGTACTCTTTTACAAGCTCGGGATATTTGCTTATATCTTTTGCATACTCAAAAGCACTTTTTGAAACAGAGGACACAAGCATATGAGCACCGTGACCGTATTCACCTTTTTCATCGTGAGTTACTACTACGCCAGGCTTTGTACGGCGTATGCACTCAACTAAAAATTCGCAGATTTCATCAGAATTATACTGCGTTAATGCTTTTTGCAGGGTTGTTGAGTAATGATCCCTGAAATTTCCGATAATAGGATAAGCGGTAACACCGAGAGCCCATTGTCCGTCAAGAAGTTCATTAAGTCTGTGAGGCTCGTTCGGATGACCTGAGACAAACGCAGTCTGCACAAGTCTGCCCTTTGCTATATTTTCAGCAGTAAGCGCACCGAAAAACAGAGTGTCATCGTCCGCGTGGGTTGAAATTACAAGAATGTCACATTCATCAAAGCTTTTCTCCCATTTCTGTACATTTGGGGGGAGTTCACCCTCACCGTAAAGTTCAAGCTCACAGACAGCAAATTTCTCAGGAGAGGTAATCTCAATAAGAGAAAGCTCTGAATCTATTTCAATAAGCTCGTGCAGATATTTCGGATAAACAGTCCGTGTGGTATGATTTCCAGCTTCGTCAGCTACTAACAGCTCAAGTGACTCAGGCACTGTCTGGCGGAATTTAATATACATATAGCTTGTATACGATGGCGTATTCAGATTGACCTGAAGAGCCTCAGTGTCATATACATTGAGGGCTGTGGTATATTTGCCGTCTTTTATGGATACGACAGTGTAAAGCTTGTCAGACAAAAGCACACTGCTATATGCAAGCTTTTCACTATCCTTTGCCGAAACGGTTATACTCATTGCAAGTGACATCAATATAGTAACTGCCAGTAAAAATTTCTTCATTACTTGATAATCCTTTCGAGAGAAACTATGTACCATTTATCCCCGTCCTTCTGGAGATAAACATCAAAGTTGAAATCAAACTCACGGATAACACCCGTACCCTTTGTGATTTCATAAATAACATCCATTCGAAGTGATGCCTTGGTGTCTGTATAGAAAACAGCGTCACTCATATCAAATTTGATAAAGCGGTCTGCAATCTTGCTGTTACTCCAGGTGTTGTCAAAACGCTGTACATTTTTATAAAGCTGGGAGTCGGGGTGAATATGAGGAAGCAATCCGCTGATTTTGTAGGTGTGGAGGGTAGTGTAATAAACATAAGCCTTGACGCCGTCAGCTGCTGCCGCTTTAATTGCTTCAAGCATATTATCGGGGAAATCCTTTTTGATGTTATAATTAACCTTATAACCACTGTCGTCGTTTTCTGCTTCAACAGAAACCAGCGCATTTGAATCAGAGCTTGCCGAAACGGTTGAAATATAAATTTCATCCGGCTCATACATAACGACATTTGAAACATAGGAGTCAAAATCCTTGTAGTTTTCAATGGTGCTGATGATCTTTGCAGTAGATTTGTCAATCACTTTACCGTTTACAAGTACATTCAAATCATCATAAGTCGTCATAGTATATTTAAACAACCTGTGCCAGATAATTTTACTTATTTCATAAACATCAAAGCCGCGGGGACTTTTTTCACCCGTAGACACAAGCTCAAGAGAAGCAATTTTTTTGTTGTTGCAGATAAAGTCATAAATAAGTGTATTGTTAGCTGAAGATGCTTTGTAGCAGAAAAGCGAATCGGGACTTACAATTTTTTCAAGGTATTCATCAAAAATTTCCCTGTCAACTTTTTCATCGGCATCAATATTGTAAAGAGTGTCTGTATCTCCTTTGATAAATGCATCAAGTACAGAATCGGTAATTGATGATGGCTGATACTTTTCATACTCATCAAGATAAGCGGTGAGCATAAGCATAATTATAACAGTTGCCGCTAAAAAAACAACTGTAAAATAACCTATAAATGCTTTGAATGATATAAATTTACTGTTTTTGTTCATAATATAAACGACCTTTTATAATGACTATAATATAGTATTATATAACTAATACAGTAATTTGTCAAGCAGATGAATATCTGCCAAATGAAAAAGCCTGTTTCAGAAACAGGCTTTTTTCTTTAGAAAAATGATAACTGGTCAGTCTCGGTGTTGTCAATGAATGCCTCGTTGACTTCTTCGTGAATTTCTTCCTTTTTCGTCTCTTTTTTGGTACTTGAAACAGGCTTCATATCAAAAAATGATGTCTGGTCTGTTTCAGAAAGACCGTCTACTGCACCGTTTCTGCGCAAAAGCTCAAGAATCGTCTTTGAAAGTCCGCATCTGTGGCCCATTTCCTCAATGGAGGAGAATTCAGCCTCTTCACGGGCTTTTATTATGTTTGCAGCAGCAGTGTCACCGAGTCCCGGCAGGGACGAAAACGGCATTCTGATTTTTCCGTCTTCGGGCAAAAAGGCGGTAGCCGCACTCTTGCGGCAGTCAACCTTTAAGAATTTAAAACCTCGTGCCATACATTCAACAACGAGCTGGAATATATCAAAGGTATCCTTTTCCTTTTGGGTAGCAGCCGTTCCTTTTTTCTCTATTTCCGCCATATATGCCTTTACGGCAGGTAAACCCTGACCTACAATTTCGGCATCAAATCCGCCCGGAGCAACCGACAGAAATGCAGCATAAAACTCAAGCGGGTAATTTATTTTGTACCAGGCAAGTCTTATTGATGACATTACATACGCCGCTGCGTGTGCTTTCGGGAACATATATTTGATTTTAAGACAGCTTTCAATATACCAGTCGGGTACATTGTGGTCCTTGAGCATCTGTATACGTTCGGGAGTAAAGGTTTTCGGAGCTTTACCCTTACGGGTGTCCTCCATTATCTGGAAAGCATCCTTGGGCGGCACACCCTTGTAAAGCAGATACGTCATAATGCTGTCACGCGTACCGATAACATCTGAAATTGTGCAAATGCCCTGATCTATTAGATCCTTTGCGTTGCCAAGCCAAACGTCAGTACCGTGTGAAAGTCCCGAAATCTGCAAAAGGTCTGAAAAGCCTTTAGGCTTTGTATCGACAAGCATCTGACGGACAAATTTTGTACCCATTTCGGGCAGTCCGTAAGTGCCTATCGGGCTTCCGATATCCTCAGGCGTTACACCCAAGGGCTTTGTGGACAGGAAAAGCTCATATACTTTTTTGTCGTTCATCGGCACGTCAAGTACACTTGTGTTAGTGTATTTTTCAAGCATTTTATACTTTGTCGGCACATCGTGACCGAGTATATCAAGCTTTAAAATTGTGTCGTGCAGGAACTTGTATGTAAAGTGAGTTGTAATTGTATCGGCATTGGGGTCATCGGCAGGGTGCTGTACGGGGGTGAAGTCGTAAACATCATATTCTCTCGGCACAACAATAATACCGCCGGGGTGCTGACCTGTTGTTTTCTTGACATCAACGCATCCGTTTACAAGACGCTGAACCTCAGCTTTCGGAAGCACGACTTTATGTTCGTCAAGGTATTTCTTTACATAACCGTAAGCAGTTTTCGGAGCAAGAGTACCGATTGTACCTGCCCTGAAAACGTTTTCCTTGCCGAAAAGTACCTCTGTGTATTTGTGAGCGTCACCCTGAACATCACCTGAGAAGTTAAGGTCGATATCGGGAGACTTGTCTCCATAGAAGCCGAGGAAAGTTTCAAAAGGAATATCGTGACCGTCTCTGTACAGAGGAGTCCCACAATGAGGACAATTCTTGTCAGGCAGGTCAAAGCCCGAGCCGTAAGAACCGTCTGTAATAAAATCGGAATACCTGCATTTTGTACATCTGTAGTGAGGCTGCAGAGGATTAACCTCTGTAATGCCCGACATAGTTGCCGCAAATGACGAGCCAACCGAGCCTCGTGAACCGACAAGATAACCGGCCTTTTCGCTGTTGTATACAAGCTTTTGAGCAATCATATACATAATTGCAAAGCCGTTACCTATAATCGATTTTAGCTCTCTGTTGAGCCGTTCCTCAACGATTTCGGGAAGCTTTCCCTCAAATTCGTAAAGCTCTTTAGCCTTGGCCCAGCACATCTGTTCAAGCTCTTCATTAACTCCGGGGAGACTTGGCGGGTAGTTGCCCTCAGGAATAGGGCGTACCTTTTCGACCATATCAGCAATAAGGTTTGTGTTGGTTACAACGACCTCATATGCCGCATCCTTGCCGAGATATTCAAATTCTTTAAGCATTTCTTCGGTTGTACGAAGATAAAGACCTGTTTCACGGTCTGCATCCTTGTACTTACTTGATACAAGAATCTGTCTTTCAATCTCGTCTTCTTTGTTTAAAAAGTGTGCGTCACACGTAGCACAAACGGGCTTGTTTAATTTTTTGCCGAGCTCATATATTCTGCGGTTGATATTTT
>JAZSET010000102.1:0-8701 GCA_045531795.1 Eubacteriales bacterium
CAGAGTTCGCTTACCCCGGGAAGATAAATTTCAAGACCGGGATTCTTACCGTCAGCAAAGAAGTTTGTCTTATAGTAAATCTTGAGGAACGGATGATTTGTAACATCTTTATCGCCCATACTGAATGTTACCTTACCTGTAAGGTCAGCAACTGCGTCGGGTGTGACAGATACTTCAAAGTAACCGTTTTCACTTGTGCCTACTGTTGCGTCGGGAGTAGTTACAGTTGCTGTTGTAGGATATACTTCGATAGGAGCAGGAATATCTGCAAATACAGCATTTACTATTGTATCTTCTGTAAGTTCTGTACCTGCCTCTATATCCCAGCCTGCAAAGTACTTATCCTGAGGAGCTGTGGGCTCTTCAACGGGATAAACAAGCTTTGAGTTGATATCTACATCAACTTCCTCGAACTCAACATCACCATTCATAAATGTAACGGTAATCTGTTCAACGAGGTTAGCATAATATGTAACATTTTCTGTAGCAACAACGCCGTCTTCAACAGGTGTACCCTCAGCATCTACCCAGCCTGCGAATCTGTATCCGTCAACTACGGGTTCTGCGGGGAATACGATTTCTTCGTCTTCGATGAAGTAATCTTCTGTTGTATCACCGTCTACATCAAATGTAACTGTGATCTTCTCGCCAACGAGCGGGATGAGTTCAAGATCTTCTGTGATGAGTGTTCCCTCTTCAAAGAGGTTTTCACCGTCTACTGTCCAACCGATGAGGTAGTAAGGAAGTTCAATTCCGAGATCTTCTTCATCAATGTCGGGGTTTACAAAGGGAGCATTTTCACCTACATAAAGGGGCTCGCCAACCTGATCGCCTGCTTCGTCATAGAAGATAACTTCAATAAGGTCAGCAAACTGAGCATAAAGTGTCATGCTTTCGTTAACAGCAGTACCTGCTGTAACAACATTACCGCCCTCAGCTGCGTCATACCAGCCTGCGAATGCCTTTGAGGGGTCAGTTGATACAGGAGATGTTGCAGGATATACAAGTGCGGAACCTGCAGCAATGTTTTCCTGTTTAGCAAATTCAGTATCGCCGTTCATAAATGTAACGGTATATGTGTCAGCATACTGAGCGTATACTGTCATATTTCTGCCGACTACTGTTGTAGCATCAACCTTGTTACCGCCTGTGGCTGCATCATACCAGCCAATGAAAGCCTTGTTTGCTACTTCAGGATCAGCAGGGAACTTAGCTTCGTTGATAAGTGTACCAACGATTTCATCTTCTACAACATCAGCTTCACCGTTTCCGATTACAAATGTTACTGTTGTATCCATTGTAGCCAGATTAGCTTCTGCTTCTGACGCGAAGAATTCAATTCCGTAGAAGTAGAATTCGTAAGGGTTGGATGCGCTGGGTGTCCATGCATCATCTGCTACATATTTATGATTCGCATTAGTGGAACCATTGTTAAATAATCTTCTGGGCGAGAACAATACAAGAGTATTATTCTTGCAGGATTCCCACATAGAAGAACTTGAGTTGGTAACGTTAAAGAGGTGTCTTGTTGAATACTTAACACCAAGATCAGCATCGGCTACGCCACGGCTGAGTTCTGCAACACCCCATGCGTCGTTAGGCGAAGGACTGAACTTAATGTTTGTAGCAAAAGCCTTGTCAGCAAAGTAGCCGTTATCGCCGTAGAAGAACTTAACGTAAGGTGTGTCTGCTACAACTTCGTTTACTTCAATCGCGATAGAATACTCTGCATGATTAACAAGCGTGCTTGAAGAAAGCTTAACACGAGCAGGCTTATCAGCAGTTGCTGCTTCAAGTGTTCTTGTACCAAGCGCAGATGCTTCACTGCCCATATCTGCAGGTTCGATTCTGAGTGTGGGACCTGCTTCTGTGAATATAGCGTAAAGTGTTGTGTCGCCTGCTATTCTTGTTGTGCCGTCAATTGCTTCGTCGCCATCAGTTAATGACCAGCCTGCGAATATCTTGCCTGCCTCTGCAGGTGCACTTGCAGGGTATGATGCAGAAATGTACTGACCGATTTCAGCGTCTACAGTTGCAAATTCTGACGTGCCGTTCATAAATGTAATTTCGGCATCAAGTGTGTACGCTTCAGCATTTGCCTTTGTATCGAAGAATACAACATTACCGATGATGAAGTCATACGCTGTGTTTGCCTTCCAGTCATCAGCTGTTGTTGCAGTTGATGAATCGGTATCAAATCTTGCCGCTGTGAACGGGAAGAGAGTTGTGTACGAAATTTGTCTGGGCGAAGCAGCTGAATTCCAGTTTGCTGAAGGTGTTCCTTCTTCTGTAGCCGTACCATTGCCTGCTGTATTAAGAGCGTAAATGGCATAATTCCATTCACCTTCTGTGCCGTATGCTCTTACAGGGTTTGTGTACGCCTCGCCAACACCAGAAAGGCCAAGTTCGCATGAAGTTCCCTTTGTGATATCCTTATACCAGGGAGCCTTGTAATAAATCTTTATGTAAGGATTGTTTTCCACTACAACAAGCTGATTGCCTGTGGTGGAAAGGTCGGTGTCATAATATACGCCGGTTTTTCTCGCATTGCCTGTGGGCATAGAAGCGAGATCTGCGGGAGTCGTAAATGTAAGCTTGACAAAACCGTCCTTTGTTACAGACTCTGTCATAAGAGAGCCTGTGTTCTGATTGACATTGGCTGTTTCGGGTGTAAATACGATAGGTTCAACTGCCGCACTTACAGAAACAGGAATCATGCCAACGATCATTACAACGCAAAGAAGCATTGCAATGGCACGATTTACAAAATTCTTGCAAATCATATTTTTTCCCTCCCATAATATTATATAGAAATTTTTTTTGCCGAAACCACAGTCTTTCCTCATGCCGAAAAGCACGAGGAGCAAAAATCTGCGCCGGCATTTTCGGACAAACGCTATCGTTTCGAGCCTTTCAGTCCGTGCTTGATTTAACCTTCCGCAAAGCCTCAGATCAGTTCCAAAACCAATCTGTTTCTTGCAAAATTGCATAATCCAGCACTGTAACTATACATAATTGTAACATTGTTTGAAATTGTTGTCAAGTGTGAAAAATTTGTTTTTAAACCTTTTTCAAAATTTGTGCAAAGTGAACATTTAAGCAAGTTAAACAAGTTGAAACCGCTCAACTTTTTTGTACAAATTAACATATATAAAATAAATAAAATGTTTTTCTGTCATTGTTTGTGTGTTGGCATATACTTGCAGATATAAAAGGCGGGCGGGAGCTGATAGCCTCCAGAAATGACAAAGCGGCGAGAGCAATCTAGCGCCCTACCGATTATATTTTGCTCCGGCGACATAATTGTCGGTATCGTTTGGCAGGGCAAGCCCTGCACCCAAATAGCGTATATTATTTACAAATAAACAAAATCTCCACTCATACTCCGATGTTGAAGACGAGTGGAGATTTTAAATTTTATCAGACTTCACGCGCGCTATTGGTGCAGGTACTGCGTCCCTGCCTATGCCCTTGTTGCGGACTCGATTATCTTCTGTGCAACTGCCGCAGGCGCTTCTTCGTATCTCACAAAATAGAATGTGAATGAGCCATAGCCCTGAGAAAGTGCTCTGAGCGCTATTGTGTAATCTGCCATTTCCGCCTTTGGAACTTCAGCAGATACTAACTGATAGCCCTTTTTGCCCTCTGCCGCTTCCATACCGAGGATACGGCCACGACGCTTGTTAAGGTCGCCGAGAACATCACCCATCATACTGTCGGGGATAAGAACTTTAAGTTCGCCGACAGGCTCGAGGATTACGGGATTTGCCTTTGCAAGACCGTCTTTGTACGCAAGGCTTGCCGCGAGCTTGAACGCCATTTCAGATGAGTCAACATCGTGGTATGAGCCGTCATAGAGGTTAGCCGCAAGTCCGACTACCGGATATCCCGCAAGAACACCGTGCTCCATTGCCTCAAGAAGTCCCTTTTCCACCGCCGGGAAGAAGCCCTTTGGTACTGCTCCGCCGACTACAGATTCGGTAAATGTAAGTCCGTCGCCCTCACCGGGAGCAAATTCAATACGAACGTGTCCGTACTGTCCGTGACCGCCCGACTGCTTCTTATGCTTACCCTCTGCCTGAACCTTTTTCTTGATTGTTTCACGGTAAGGAATAATCGGTTCTTCAAGTGTGACTGATGTTCCGAATCTCTGTTTCAATTTAGCAGATACAACGTCAAGGTGAATATCACCGAGACCTGAGATTACAAGCTGTTTTGTCTCTGCATTGTTTTCATACTTGATTGTGAGATCTTCTTCAAGAAGCTTTGTCATACCAGAAGAAATCTTATCCTCGTCGCCCTTTGCTGTCGGCTTGATAGCCATTGAATAGAAAGGCTCGGGTACACTTACGGGAGCATACTTTATGTTTCCTGTTGCCGCAAGGGTATCGTTTGTATTTGTTGCCGAGAGTTTTGCTATCATACCGATATCGCCACAAGCAAGCTCGTCAACTTCCGTCTGCTTCTTTCCTCTTATCGTGTAGATTTTAGCAAGTTTTTCGGTTGTATCGTTTGTGAGGTTTTTGAGAGTCATATCGCGCTTGAGTGTACCGCTCATTACCTTGAAGTATGACATTTTACCAACAAACGGGTCGGCAACTGTCTTGAATACGAAGATAGCTGTGTCGCCATCGGGCTTGATTTCAAGATCGCCCTCGCTTGTCTTTTCAACCTTGCGGGCTGTAAATCTCGGGAATGAGTCTACGATTGTGTCAAGCATTCTTCTTACACCCCAGAGTCTTGTTGCAGAACCGCAGAATACGGGAACGATATCACCGTGGATAATTCCCTCGTGAATTGCGTTTACTGCTTCTTCGTATGTAATTTCTTCTTCGTTGAAGAATTTGTCAAGAAGTACATCGTCTGTCTGTGCAATTGATTCAAGAAGCATATTGTGATATTCGTCAGCAGCTGCTCTGAATGAGGGATCAATTTCTCTGTACTCGGCGTTTCCGTCGTCGTCGTACCAGATGCCTTTCATATTGATAAGGTTAATAAAGCCCTTTACCTTGCCCTCGATAAGCTGAGGAATAATGATAGGACAGATACATACGCCGTATGTGGATTTGAGTTCATCAAATACTCTTTCAAAGCTTGCTTCGGGATCGTCAAATTTATTTATAAAGAATGATTTGGGTATTCCCGCCTCTGTTGCATAGTCCCACGCAAGGTTTGTACCTACTTCGATACCAACCTTTGCGTTTACTGCGATAATTGCGCTGTCTGCTACTCTTACCGCTTCTTTAACTTCACCAACGAAGTCAAGGTAGCCGGGAGTGTCGATAATATTTATTTTTACATCGTTCCATGTGAGGGGTGCAAGTGTTGTGGATATTGAGTATCCTCTCTTGATTTCCTCGGGATCGAAATCGCAGACAGTGTTGCCGTCGGTAACCTTACCGAAACGGTCGGAACAACCTGCCACGTATAACATTGCCTCTGCAAGAGAGGTTTTGCCGTCTCCGCTATGACCGAGAAGGCATACATTACGAATGATTTTTGTGTTAAATGTGCTCATGTGCGTGGTGCTCCTTTAAGTAATGAATTTAGTAAACAATTTTTCGTCAAATGCTTATTTGTAGGCAATAATGCACAAATATTTTATGAAAAATCCGAATTACATAGTATATTATACTATACACTTACGCCAATTGCAATAGATTCTGTGCAAAATGTGCGTTTATCATAAAAATATTTGTATTTTTTGTGCATATTGCACAATTCAAATGTCGTTGGCGGGTCGTCTTGGGCGCCGCCCCTACGGTGCCCGATTATATGTTTATAGGGGAGGATATTATCCTCACGAAATAAAAAAACGGGAGGCTGACAGCCTCCCCTACGGGTAGAAAATATTGTCTCTGCAAATATTGGTGCACGAGTGGAGACTTTAAATTTTATCAGACCTCAAACTCTGGTACGGTCCAGGGGCGTGTCCCTGGTTTATGTAGGCATCAATTGCTTTGGCAGCATTTTTACCTGCACCCATTGCAAGAATTACCGTTGCCGCACCTGTTACGGCATCTCCGCCTGCAAACACGCCTTTTTTTGTTGTTGCTGTGTTATCATCAGCAACGATTGTTCCGCGCGATGTCGTTTCAAGTCCTTTTGTTGTCTGCTTTATAAGCGGATTGGGCGAAGTTCCAATCGACATAATAACCGTGTCGCAGTCAAATGTGAACTCACTGTTTTCAATAACAACAGGCGAGCGTCTTCCTCTTTCATCAGGCTCACCGAGCTCCATTTTCACGCACTTTATTCCTTTGACAAAGCCGTTCTCATCGCCAAGTATTTCGACAGGATTGGTCAGGAGCTTAAACTCCACTCCCTCTTCCATTGCGTGCTCTGCTTCTTCTTTTCTTGCAGGCAATTCTTCAAAAGAGCGTCTGTAAACGATGCTTACCTTTTGGGCTCCGAGTCTGAGTGCGCTTCTTGCGGCATCCATTGCCACATTTCCGCCTCCCACGACTACCACATTCCCGCCTTTCATAACAGGAGTGTCAGAGTCGTCAAGGTATGCCCTCATCAGGTTTACTCTTGTGAGGTACTCGTTTGCCGAGTAAACTCCCTTGAGATTTTCGCCCTTTATATTCATAAATCTCGGAAGTCCTGCTCCCGAGCCCACAAACACCGCTTCAAATCCCATTTCTTCCATAAGCTCGTCAACGGACACGGTTCTTCCGATAACAGTATTTGTTTCGATTTTTACGCCAAGAGCCTTAAGTCCCTCAATTTCGTTTGCAACAATGCTTTTCGGGAGTCTGAATTCGGGGATTCCGTAAACAAGCACCCCTCCCGGAGTATGAAGCGCCTCAAAAACCGTTACATCATAGCCCATTTTCGCAAGGTCTCCCGCGCAGGTAAGTCCTGCGGGGCCTGAGCCTACAACTGCCACTTTATGACCGTTCTTTACAGGCATTTCCGGTGCTGTTTTACTGTTTTTATTATGATAATCGGCAACAAATCTTTCAAGTCTGCCTATAGCGACAGACTCACTTTTTATGCCTCTTATACATTTGCCCTCGCACTGATTTTCCTGCGGGCAGACTCTTCCGCAGATTGCAGGAAGTGAGCTTTGCTCGCTTATTACCGAGTATGCGCCCTCAAAATCGCCCTTGGCAACTCGTGCTATAAAGCCCGGGATATCTATGTTTACGGGGCAGCCCTTTACGCAGAGAGGATTTTTGCAGTTAAGGCATCTTGACGCCTCAATTACCGCCGTTTCCACGCTGTAGCCGAGTGCTACCTCGTCAAAGTTTTTTGCCCTGATTTTTGGATCCTGTGCAGGCATTTCCTGCCTTTTTACCGACATATCAGCCATTGTTAATTTCCTTTATTTTTCAAGAGATTACATTCTTTTTCAAAACGGTGCTTTTCAAAGTCCTTGTACATTGACGAGCGAGCCATTGCCTCGTCAAAGTCTATAAGGTGAGCATCAAATTCAGGCCCGTCAACGCAGGCAAACTTAGTTTCGCCGCCGACAGTCAGTCTGCAGCCGCCACACATTCCCGTACCGTCTATCATAAAGGGGTTCATACTTGCGACCGTTTTTATGTTATATTTTTTTGTAAGCTGTGAGACAAATTTCATCATCACAAGAGGTCCGATAGTTATAACCTCGTCATATTTTTCGCCATCAAGAATGAGCTTTTCAAGAGCCTCTGTTACAAGTCCCTTTTCACCCGCACTGCCGTCGTCGGTCATTAGCACAAGCTTTGTACTTGATTTTTCAAACTCGTCTTCGAGTATTACAAGGTCACGGCTTCTGAAGCCAATAATCGAGTGAACCTCGCACCCGCTTTGGTGTAACTTTTTAGCCACCGGGTATGCTATTGCGCACCCGACACCGCCGCCTACAACGGCTACTTTTTTCTTGCCCTCGGTATCCGTGGGCTTGCCGAGAGGGCCGACAAAATCGCAGATACAGTCACCCTCGTCAAGTTTATTAAGTTTTCCTGTAGTTGCTCCCACGATCTGGAATATGATTGTAACGCTTCCCTTTTCTCTGTCAAAATCGGCAATTGTAAGCGGAATACGCTCTCCGTTTTCATCAGTGCGAAGTATTATAAACTGCCCCGGCTCTGCCTTTTTTGCTACAAGCGGTGCTTCTATTTCCATAAGTGTTACTGTGGGGTTCAGTATTCTCTTTTTCAGGATTTTATACATTTGCTCTCTCCAACAAGTTTATATATTAAATATTATACTTTTTGAACATATACAGTTATTCTATCACGATTTTTTCTAAATTGCAAGTGAATTTCATACTTTTTATCTGCATTTTTATTTAAGACAAAAAACGGCGGTTCTGCATATCAGAACCGCCGGATTTACAGTTTTTATTTATCAGACTACTCCCTGTGCGAGCATTGCTTCCGCAACCTTTTCAAAGCCTGCAATGTTCGCGCCCATAACGTAGTTGCCTTCGTAGCCGTACTTCTTCGCCGCTTTGTCCATGTTGTGGTAAATGTTGATCATGATGTTTTTCAGCTTTGCGTCAACCTCTTCCGCCGACCAATACAGTCTGCCAGAGGATTGCGCCATTTCCAACGCCGACGTAGCTACGCCGCCTGCATTCGCCGCTTTTGCGGGCAGGAATACAACCCCTTTTACCGCTTGGAAGGTTGCAATTGCCTCCAAGGTAGAGGGCATGTTCGCACCCTCCGCAACGTATTTCACGCCGCCAGCCACCAAGGCTTTTGCGCTT
>JAZSET010000156.1:0-3164 GCA_045531795.1 Eubacteriales bacterium
TCTCAGGCAACACGATTTCTGACTGCACTTCCTCCTGTTCTTGTTGTGTGTCTTCTTCTATTTGTGTTTCAGTACTTTCACTTTCTTCTTTTACTACTGCTTCATATTTCGTTGTACGAAATTCTGACACCAACGGCACAAGTAACTTCTCTACATCCGCATACACCAATTCATTTGTTTTCATCTCATGGGTATAAATATAGGGTGTCATAAGCTGTGACACCTCTGAATACAAATATTCCATTCCTTTCCTTTTTGCCTGTTCCCATCTCATATCTCCCCAACGATAAGCTCCTATACAAATTAAGCTGCAACAAAGCAAAATAAGACTCATTTTTCGCATTTTTTCACCACCTTCTTAAGAATATATGTTATACTTTATCCGTGTATGAAAAAAGGTGCAGGAAAATCCATTTTTTTGCAAAAACGTATTGACAATCAGTATTTCTTGGATTATATTGTTTTAGTACGTTTGTGACAAGGCGTCCGTGTCAGCTGACTCACAAACACAGATAACTTTAACTTACAATAATTCGGAGGTGTACAAATTGGCTAACATTAAATCTGCAAAGAAAAGAATCTTAGTTGCTGAAATCAGAACAGCAAAAAATAAATCTATCAGATCTGAAGTTAAAACAGCTACTAAAAAAGTAGAAGCTGCTGTTGCTGCTAACGATAAAGCTGCAGCTGTAGAAGCTTTAAAAGCTGCTACTTCTGTTATTGAAGCTGCTGCTTCAAAAGGTGTTTACCACAAAAACAATGCTGCTAGAAAAGTTTCTCGTTTAGCAAAACTTGTAAACGGTGTTGCTTAATTAGCACAAAAACAATTTTATCACCCTAAAAATACACCCACTAGACCGTCATCTAGTGGGTTTTCTTTATCTCAAAATTAAGGCTGCCGTAGGTTTCTGCGTGCAGCCTTTTGATATATTGAGTAGCCTCATTTTGCCGTAGGCTTTGTATCCGCTTGCATTTCTCCGTTGTTAAGAAAAGCTTGAATTTTCTAAGAAACACACTTCTGTCTCTTGTGATTTTTTATGTCTTTCAAAAATTTTACTATCTGCGAAAGTATGTCCGTGTACAAACAGACACCATTACGACGTTTTCTACGTTTCTCTTATGTGGGCAGGATTATAAAATGTCATGTGCCATGCAAATGTTTGAGATGCCGTTTTTGCATCGAGTTTTTGCATGGCACATGTTAATATCAAATTTATAAGACTGCCCACATTAGAGAAACAAGAAATTAGAATACAGGTGTCTGTTGCACATCGGACATACTCCTGCAAATAGTAAAAGCGATGCCAGACACAAAATAGAAGCAAAAACCGTATTTCAAGAAAATGTAGCACTTTTCATAAATGTTCAAAAATGCGTCTGTGATATAGAGGCATATGTATTTCTAAGCATGAACAAAGAGTTCGCTTGCGAACTCTTCGCGCGCGAGCGGTGTTGCAACGCAACTACTTTCTATTCCGCGAGCTGCGCATCCTCAGCGGAGCGTTTTTACTTCATAGGAATTTCCTCGTATGAAGTAAAAAAGTGTGCTGAGCACACTCTCAGCTCCCCTGCCCCTCATTCTTGAGGGGTGGGGTTATTTTTAGTCTTTTATTCTTCGATAATAATTACATGAGCAATATACTTCAGGATATTTTTAGTGATTATTATGAAGAAATGATTTATACTTTGCATCCTCGTCAAACCGTCATTGAAAACGTTGACAAGATGCTTCATTGTGGTGTCCCTTCTTATGGCGGTGCCATGTTCGGTTGTCCTCACTGTGGTAACTTAAAGTTTGTTCCTTTTCGTTGTAAGAGCCGTTTCTGTCCTTCCTGTGGTAACCGCTACAATCAAGAACGTTCTTTTCACATGTCATGCAAACTTGTTGCTTGTGTTCATCGTCATTGTGTTTTCACTATCCCTGAAGAACTTCGCATATTTTTCTTAAAGGACAGAACTCTACTTGATTGTCTCTTTCACTCTGTCCGCGATGTTGTCTTTCGTATGTTTTCCAAAATAAATAAAACTGAAAACTTCACCCCTGGACTTATCTGCGTTCTTCATACCTTTGGACGTGATTTAAAGTGGAATCCTCATATCCATGCTCTCATATCCGAAGGTGGAGCTGGCAACATCACTCCTTGGCGTCCTGTAAAGCACTTCGATTACACTTTTCTTCGCAATGCTTTTCGTAAGGTTTTGCTTGAACAACTGACTGCCCGCATTGGTCCTTCTTTTCGCAAAATTAAAAATGAAATGTATACCAAACATGCAGACGGTTTTTACGTTCGTGCTAAACCCAACCTTTGCACTCCTGATATCACCATTAAATACATCAGCAGATATCTCGGCAGACCTGTTATTGCTACCTCGCGTATTGATAATTACGATGGAGAAAACGTTACCTTTCACTACACTCGTCACGAAGATAATAAAACGATTATTGAATCTGTTCCTGCTTTGAATTTCATACAGAGACTTATCGTACACATCCCTGAGAAACACTTTAAAATGCTCCGTTATTATGGCATCTATGCCAAGCATCATAAACAAGAGAAGCTTCTCAGAAGATGTATCTCCGAGAAGAAGCGTGCCTTTTTAAAATCCATTCAGGACTGGCGTAATTCCATACTTCTTTCTTTCGGCTATGACCCTCTGTGTTGTTCCGAATGTGGTACTTCTATGTTGGTTTTGGAAGTCTACCATAAAAAAACTGCACTATTTGAACAATATCGAAAGGCTTTTGGATACGGATAAATTCATTCTCACAATAATTCTTTCTCTATAGTCAGATAGTGCAGTCAAACCCAAAAACAAAAACCGCATAATCAACGTCATGGCGAATCACTACATTCGCTCTTTTGTCATGCTCATTTTTATTTCGATGTTATTATACACTATTTCTGACGTTTTGAGAAATTTCCTATAAAGTAAAAAAGGAGACGACTTCTGTCGCCTCCTCTCCTATTTCGTTATCTTTTATTTTCCTGCCTTTGCCGCTTTCTTTGCTGCTTTTGCTTCTAATCTCTGTGCTTTGTTCATGCCTGTCCAAAGTCTGCGAACTGCCTTGAATGCAAATACATCAAGAATTAAAATAACTACCGCAATTACATAAAGTGCAATCTGCCATCCAGCTAATACGTTCTTCACTACGGTATCTTTGT
>JAZSET010000060.1:0-3096 GCA_045531795.1 Eubacteriales bacterium
TAAGCATTTTGAGGATATAGGACACTCACCCGACAATCACGATCTAACCTACGAAAATGCGCAGGCGAGGGAGCGCACCCAGGTCCTTATGGACTATGCGGGAAAGGTAGGCGGACTTGTTGTAGGTACGGGTGACTTATCAGAACTTGCACTCGGTTGGTGCACATATAATGCTGACCATATGAGTATGTACGGTGTTAACTCTGGTGTACCGAAATCTGTAATCAGACAGATTCTTAAAGAAATATCAAAAGACGAATACTACAAAAAAGTCAGTGAAATTTTGGATGATGTAATAAATACACCTATAAGTCCCGAGCTTTTACCGCCCGATGAAAAGGGAAGTATATCACAGGTAACTGAAGATATTGTCGGACCTTATGAGCTTCACGATTTCTTCATTTATTATAATTTAAGATACGGCTATGAGCCCGTGAAAATATATGAGCTTGCAAAGATTGCTTTTGCAGGTGAATATGACTGCGAAACAATTAAAAAGTGGCTCAAGAACTTCTATAAACGCTTCTTTACTCAGCAGTTCAAGCGTAACTGTCAGCCTGACGGCGTAAAGGTATTTGATATAGGAATATCACCAAGAGGCGATCTCCGTATGCCGTCTGATGCATCATCAAACATCTGGCTTGAGGAGATAGACAAGCTATAAGATAACAAGCGGTGCGATAGCACCGCTTGTTTTATCTGTAGTAAGAATAATATGCAATAATTGTTCTGAATCTGCCCTCATGCTCCAAGTCATGACCCGATAATACAACGCCGTCAAGTGACATCAGATCGCTTGCAGATAAATCGCTGATTTTGCACCTGAATTCAATATCAAAACTTGAAAGTACAATAAGCTCATCATCCTTTAAGTTGATAGCTCCCGATCTGCCGACAACCTCGTCAACATTGTTTATCCGCTCGGTTACATATTTAATAGCCCTGCCGTTTAGACTTTTTGCCTTTTCCGTTTTATAAGCAAGGCTCTCAGGATTCTTGTTTTTAAATAGTTTTTTTATTTTTTCAAGCATAATTATCTCCGTGTTTTAACTTTAATTCATTATACAATAAATTCTATGAAATTTCAAGTGGTCATTTGAATATAATATTGTACTACATTTCTGGAGGGAATTATGGATTTAGGTCTTTTACTCTCACTTATGACCCGATACTTTTTAATCTATCTCAAGGTTCGCGGAACTAACTCATTTCCAAAGCCTCTGTCACAGAAAGAGGAGCACGAATGCTTTGTTAAAATGGCATCAGGAGACACTCAGGCGAGAAACAAGCTGATAGAACATAATCTCAGACTTGTTGCTCACATAGTAAGAAAGTATTATTCAAGTGTAAAGGAGCAGGATGACCTTGTGTCTATCGGCACAATAGGGCTTATAAAGGCAATAGATTCCTATAAATACGACAGCGGAACAAAATTTGCAACCTATGCCGGAAAATGTCTGCAAAATGAAATACTTATGTATTTCAGAGCACAGAAAAAACTTGCGGGAGAGGTTTCAATCAATGAAACAATAGATATTGATAAAGACGGGAATCCTCTCACATACATTGATATAATAAGCGTTGACGATACAATTGCAGAGGATCTTGAAATCAAATTGAGTTCCGAAAAGGTAGCAAAGATAATAAACAGAGTCCTTGACAACAGAGAAAAGGAAATTATTGTGTACAGATACGGGCTCAACGGAAACAAACCTCTTACCCAAAGGGAAGTTGCAGAAAAACTTGATATATCGCGCTCTTATGTCAGCAGAATTGAAAAGAAAGCAATAGAAGAAATCAGAAAGAATTTTGAATAAATAAAGCTCCGTGATTTTTCACGGAGCTTTAAATTTACATAACCTTGCTGTAATCTTTTTCTTCAATTGCTGTTTCTGATTCAAGATTGTTTTTTAAAGTTTCAGACAACATTTTCTGTGCAGGCAATACATATTCTCTGAAGAAATCAATCTTGTTATATGACTCGTATTTTTCGGCAGTCGCAGCAAGTGAGCGGGCATAGTCTTCGATAGAAGACAAATAGCGGTAATTCAGGTATTTTGAAAAGAAATCCAATATGTTTTTTAGTATGTAGTCGTAATTCTTTGGAAGTCTTCTTATAATGTGGTAGCCATAATCAGTTTTGACAATACCACTTGTTTCATTTTCCCTCAGGTCAAAAGCTGCGTTTTCAAACTCAACTACCATTTCACCGGGCAGGAAGTAGTAGCCCTCGGGATTTGAAATTAGTCCTGTGTCGATTGAATATTCTTTTGCTAAAGCGAAGAATTCTTCTTCATTTGCAATTTTCGCTTTTTCAAGAAGCACGTTTGCAACATCTTCGCTTTCAACAAGAATATGAGCAGCTCTTATAAATTCATCATATTTGTAAAGCTCATAGGTTTTGACATCGGCTGATGCTGTCATTGCCTTAGCTTCTGATATTTCCGAAATGGTATTTTCAAAAAAAGTGGTATAAAGCATTTCTTTGAAAACATTTTCGGTCATATGGCTCTGCTTTAAAATAGTTTCAAAGTTTTCACCGTAGTAGTTTTTGTATTCATTCAGCGCATTGTCGATTGATTCGGTAATAACAGGGTCGTATATACTTATACCAAAACTACTCGCCATCTTTTTTACAGCACATAACTGATATAGTGAATTAAGCACATAATCTTCAAGCAACTTTACTTCATCATCATTTTCTGTAATTTTCGGTGTGCCTTGATAGTTAAGTGTGATATTTGTTGCAAAATAGTCAAATAAATCACGGGTGATGTTGTGGTCACCTGCGCCAACTATTGTGTCTTCACTTATAAAACGCACGAGCGCGCGTCTGTTTTCAGAGTCCCAGTCAACAGTACAGCCAAATGCCTCGGAAAGTGCTCTGAGTGGGACAAGAGTGCGGGACTCTCCTGCCTCTTCAATTATGATGGGACAAGTATCCATTACATAATGCAGACGGTCATTTTTATATAGTTCATTTTTGCCTATAGTAAGTTCTAATTTGTCAGTATTTCGGGTAATTATTATTTTGCTTGTGTCACCACTCCATTTAACCTCACAGTCAAGAACCTCTGCTATCCTGCGTATCGGCAC
>JAZSET010000064.1:0-2807 GCA_045531795.1 Eubacteriales bacterium
GCTTTCGGGCGAGGATACATTAACTGCACCTGTATCCTGGACTCTTGAAACAAAGGGCAGGGACAGAGAAGACCAGAAAGACTACAAACTCAAGGCAGACATCGTATTTGCTTTTTCAAGAAATGTAAGCTGTATTGAGTATTATCACAACTCAAGTTTTCTCGTTCACGGAGGCTCGCCCGATAAAGCGGTGCGTTCGGCTTTTGTATATGCGCTTGATAAGTTTTTAAAGAGCGCAAACGCATATAAGGCAAAAGAGGCAAAAATTACTTTTGATGATATAAGAGAATCGCTTGTCCTTGTAACAAACAGTTTTTCAACACAGACCTCGTATGAGAACCAGACAAAAAAGGCTATAACCAATAAATTCATAGCAGATGCTATGACCGAATTTATTAAAAAGAATCTTGAGATTTACTTTATTGAAAATCCGAAAGAAGCAGCAAAAATTGGTGAACAGGTGCTTCTTAATAAGCGTAGCCGCGAAAGTGCGGAGACTACAAGACTCAGTCTTAAGAAAAAACTCACGGGCAATATTGATATTGCAAACAGAGTTGAAAAGTTTGTAAGCTGCAGAAGCCGTGATCCCGAGGTGAGAGAACTTTATATAGTTGAGGGAGACTCGGCTCTTACATCGGTAAAACTCGGCCGTGACTCTGAATTCCAGGCGATAATACCTGTCAGAGGAAAAACACTGAACTGCCTGAAGAGCTCGTATGATAAAATATTCAAGAGCCCGATTATAACAGACTTGCTTAAAGTAATCGGATGCGGAGTTGAGTTTACCGAAAAGGTGAAAAGCGATCTTCCCGCATTTGATATCAATACTTTGAGATGGAGTAAAATTATCATCTGTACCGATGCCGATGAAGACGGCTATCAGATTAGAACTCTGATTTTAACATTATTCTACAGACTCTTGCCCACACTGATTAAAGAGGGAAGAGTTTATATCGCAGAGTCACCGCTTTTTGAAATCACATCAAAGGATGATACCTATTTTGCATATAATGAGCAGGAAAAGGTAGAAATTCTCGAGAAACTCGGAGATGCCAAGTATAAAATCCAGCGTTCAAAGGGACTTGGCGAAAATGAGCCGGAGATGATGTGGCATACTACAATGAATCCTCAGACGAGACGCCTGATAAGAGTGAATGAGACGGATGCGCTCGAAACTGCACGTATTTTTGACACCCTTCTCGGCGATGACCTGCCTGCTCGTAAGGATTATATAGCTAAATATGGTGCTGATTATATCGCTATGGCTGTGGACTGAGCCGAATAATTATGATTTTTGTGACAAATAATAGAAAACGCGCGTAACTTTTTGTGCATAACGGAGAATTTTTTAAACTTTGCGCAAAAAATGCAAACTTTCTTGACAAACCGTGAATTCAAATGGTATAATAGATTGTATTTTTGGGATAGGGGTAACTATGTCAAAATGCGCTCGGCACAAGTAAATGTGCCTTAATATTGAATACATCCGCAAAGGTGCTTTTCGCTCCAAAGTGGTTGTAGATATAAACATCACATTATTTCTTTAAGGAGGTGCAGTATGCCAACCTTTAACCAGCTCGTAAAGTATGGCCGCCAGGAAAAGACCTTTAAGTCAAAGGCCCCTGCTCTTCAGAAGGGCTTCAACACCCTTACAAAGACAGCTGTCGACCAGCCTTCTCCTCAGAAGAGAGGCGTATGCACTAAGGTTACCACAACCAGCCCGAAGAAGCCTAACTCAGCGCTCCGTAAGATCGCCAGAGTAAGACTTACAAATGGTATGGAAGCGACAACCTACATCCCCGGTATCGGACATAGCCTTCAGGAACACTCAGTTGTTCTTATCAGAGGCGGACGTGTTCGTGACCTGCCTGGTGTACGTTATCACATTATCCGTGGTACTCTTGATGCACAGGGCGTGAACAATCGTATGCAGTCACGCTCAAAGTACGGCGCAAAGCGTCCTAAGAAGAAGTAATTACTGAGGGATTTCAAGAAACTAAAGTAATCACTTCGCAAAATGTGGCATAAAGCCGCGAGGTATTAAGAAAAATCGAATAGTTATGTTTCCTCAGAGAAATAATGCGCGTGTTTATATCCACAACCGCAAAGTTCTTCTGATGGAGCAGTAACGGGAGAAAACTTTCGAGTACCTATGAATTCATTATTTATGAAGGAGGGAAGTACAATGCCCAGAAGAGGAAAAATTTCCAAAAGAGATGTTTTGCCGGATCCTATGTATAATTCAAAGCTTGTAACAAAGCTTATCAACAACATTATGCTTGACGGCAAGAAGGGTGTAGCCCAGAAGATTGTTTATGATGCATTTGCAATCGTAGAAGCAAAGCTTTCAAAGAATCCGCTTGACGCATTCAATGAAGCTCTTGAAAACATTATGCCCGTTCTCGAGGTAAAGGCTCGCCGTATCGGCGGTACAACTTACCAGGTTCCTATGGAAGTTAGACCTGAAAGACGTCAGACTCTTGGTCTTCGTTGGATCACTAATTTCTCAAGAACAAGAAGCGAAAAGACAATGGCTGAAAGACTTGCAGCCGAAATCATTGACGCTGTAGGAAGTACAGGTGGCGCTTTCAAGAAGAAAGAAGAAACCCATCGTATGGCTGAAGCTAACAAGGCTTTCGCACACTACAGATATTAATTTTCCACAAGTTAAAACAAGGAGAAACAAATGGCTAGAGAATATTCACTTGAAAACACAAGGAATATTCGTATCATGGCTCATATCCACGCCGGTAATACAACTACCACTGAGCGTACCCTTTTCTATACAGGTAAGACCTATAAGATGG
>JAZSET010000149.1:0-2203 GCA_045531795.1 Eubacteriales bacterium
CGGGGTTAAAGTCGTAAATGCTGAGAGCATATCTCTTCCATTTTGCCAGAGACTGTACTATTTCGGCATTTTCGCATACATTTTTTATATCAAAGCCGACGGGGCGTTCAACACCGTTGAGGGTATCGTTAAGTCCCGACTCTTTTTTTACGAAAAGAGGAGCCGATACACGGGTAAGATTAAGCTGAATAGCAAGGTCATGCTCGAAAAAGTCTTTTACCTTTTTTATTGCTACCTGCGTCTGTCTTAAATCAAGTAAGGATTTGTAATCCTCAGGTATTCTGAAGTCCATTTATATAATATCCTTTCTGAAGGTAGGTTATTTTGAGAGAACAGTGTCTACGTATGTACGCACATCGAACAAATCGAGCGGCGAATCCTTTTTGAGATAAAGAGGATGATGCGGGTGTCCGCTTTTTGAGATTTTTCCCGATGTGTACCAGGAGGCACCGTAGTTATTTGCGATATTTATCATATCATTTACGCAGTCTTTTAAATAGCTGCGTTTTTCAATAATCGTACCCCACGCCGCCCACAGTGCAGGAGATTTGCTACACTCCAGCACATACTTAAAGGCTTGCATATTTTCATTGTGCATAATTTTGTTGCACTCTATGTCCATATGGTCAGGGTCTGTTGAACGCTCGGCGTAAACATTAAACATTATAAAACTGTCAAAACCATTGTGAAGAGCAATTCGCTCAACACTTTTCAAAGTGTTATCAAGGTCATTCGGTGCTGCTGTTGAGGGATTTATACCAATGCATATAAGAGGCTTTTTGCCCTTGGTGCCGAGGATATATCTGTACGGAGCATATGTCGGCGGCACATAAAGCCAGTCTTCGACTGAAAACCCCCCGCCGTTATAGCTATTATAATCACAAAGGTCCTTTTCAAACGAGTTTACACAAATATTTATGGTATCCGTAGAGGGAATATGCATATTCTTACCTCAAAAATATAGTATCAATTACCTTATTGTATCACGGCAAACAGAAATTGTCAACAAAAAGAGAATTCTTTGCTAAAATTCACTGTCAAAGCCATATTTGTTTTTAAATAAAGGCAGAAATATTCTTATTTAATTTTGATAACCGTCAAATAACCGTCATATTTTAGTTGTAAAATAAACCCAGCAAACATTTAGGAGGGATAATTTTGGAAAATCAAATTGGGACAAAACAGAAAAATGTGAAAAAGAAATCAAGCAGGAAGAAAATAATTATTATTGCGGTAATTGTTCTTGCAGTTGTTCTTGCAGTTTCTCTGTTTGTGTTTTTGCGAAGCCCCAAAAAGCAGATGACTGAAATAACATATGTGGAAAGTCAGGTGCAGACCAGGACAATACAAACAACGCTTTCATCAAGCGGAACACTTCAGCCTGCTGATTCTTACACTGTTACAAGCTCTGTGAGCGGAGATATTTTAGAGTGTAATTTTGAAGAGGGCGACATTGTAAACGAAGACGATGTATTATATATCGTAGATTCCTCGGATATGGAAAACACCATAGACCGTGCTCAGATATCCTACGATAAAACTTTGAGAAGCTACAACAAGATAGCAGAGTCCCTTCAGGATTTGAGTGTTTACTCCGATTCTGACGGAATAATAACCGAGGTTTATGTTGACGCCGGTGACGAGATAAATGCCGGGACAAAAATTGCAGAGCTCAGGGATTCCGATACGGTTTATATAACAGTGCCGTTTGCAGCGGAAGATGCTAAAACACTGTATTTATCCAAACAGGGCAGCGTAGTGATAGACGGCTCTTTTGAAAGCCGCGGCTGTATTATTGAGGAGATAGATTCCTTCGATACGGAGCTTGACGGCAGAGCTGTAAGATATGTAAAGGTAAGCGTTGACAACAGAGAGGGCGGTATTTTTAAGTCTACCCGCGCAAGTGTCAATTTTGGAGACACTCTTTGCACGGAGATGTCAAATTTTGAGTACAAGAGCGAGAAAACTATTACTGCAAAGGTTTCCGGAACTGTTGCTTCGGTTATTTCAAGAGGCAGCAGAGTAAAAGCTGACGAAACACTTGTCTGCAGACTTGAAAGTGAAAATTTAGAAGAGAATTTCAAGGATGCACAGGCATCTCTTGATGATGCACAGTTATCTTTTGATAATACAAAAGAAAAACTTGACGACTACACCATAAAGGCGCCTATTACGGGTACTGTTATTGAAAAGTACAGCAAGG
>JAZSET010000146.1:0-4225 GCA_045531795.1 Eubacteriales bacterium
CGAGGTTTTCCCTTTTGCGTATCTTTGGTTACTTTCTGTACGCACAGAAAGTAACAGCTTTAACCGCACCCCGCCTGCATCAATCCGGAATTAATTCCGTGCTGATTCTGTATTGATTCCCAAATTTGGTATATTATTCCCATTTTTGGCATAATATTCCCTTTTTTGAGAATATTTGTCAAATTGTCTTGACAAATATATGAAATTGTCTTATACTACAATTGTGTTATGTGCAAGTTTAATGCTTTAATTTACAGTTATTTCCACAAGTGAAAAAGGAGGGGTAAATCAATGAATGTGCGTGCTTTAATGATAATACTTACACAAAACAACTGCAGTGTGCCACAGCTTGCAAAGCTTTTATGTATAAGCAAATCCTCGATTTACAGGAAGCTTTCGGGGGTATGCGATTTTTCGCGCGCTGAAATTGCAGTTATGAAAAAAATGTTTTCACTTTCAAGCGAAAAGCTTGTTGAAATCTTTTTTTGCGGTGAACGGGTATGAAAATAACTTTCACTAAAATTCCGGATTTATGCGAAAATAATTCCACTTTAATTCCACTTTAATTCCAAATCGATTACAGTTAGAACACATTTTCTGTAATCGAATCGATTACACTTAGCGAGGTTTTTTCAATGAACAAATGGATAAAAATCAGTATTGATATTTTTGATAACGATAAGATAATTGCACTGCTCGACCGAAAGAACGGCGACCGTGCTTTCAGAATTTACATACGGCTTTTGTGCCTTGCCGCAAGTATGAATAATGACGGTGTTTTTGAACTTTCGGACGGACGCGCAATGAATCTGAAAACCGTCGCAGCCTTTGCCAGATGCGATTATCCTACATTATATAAGATGGTTATACAGCTTGTCGAGCTCTCACTTCTCAAAAAGCGAGAGGACACGGGCGCTTACTACATACCCAACTGGAACTACTACCAGAACGGAGCGGCTTTTCGTAAAATCAAGGAGCGTGAGCGTAAGCAAAAGGCAAGGGCAAAGGCAAAGCTTGAGGAAACGCTGAGAGGTGAAAACTGTGACGATATTTGTCCGCAAAATTGCGGGACATCCTCTTATATAGACAGAGAGACAGAAGAAGACAAAGAAAAAGAATACCTTCTTTCCTTTGACGGAAAGAAGGAAAAGAAAGCACTCCCGCCGTCCGTCCTTGACGACACGGAAGATGTGGAGGAGTACAACAAGTATGACAACGACATCTGCGACATAGGAGAACTTGGCCGCGGTTATGTGACTATGACAAAACTGCAGGTGGAGGATTTGCTTGAGCGAATGAGTGTCGAGATGTTTGACGACTATGTTTCAAGGCTTGGCAACTATCTCGAAAAGCGCGGCAGAAAGAAGAACAACTGCTATCGGACTATTCTCGCCTGGTTTGAAGAAGACACCAGGGTTGTAAAGGCGTGAGCCCTTGACCCATAACGCGCGTGGGGTATGTGGGCAGGTGAAATTTTCACCCGTACCCCACCATCTGTGGGGGAAATATTTCAACACCGGCAGGGGGTGGTAAAAATAGTATCGCCTGCCAGCGGGAGGACGAACCCGCCTTGTATTCCATAATCGACAAGAAAAGAGCTCTCGTTTTTTACCGAGAGCCCTTATAGAGTGCTAATTACTTGAGGTTGTTCTTAAGAGTTTCGTATTCGTCCCAGAGTTCCTTGGGTACACGATTACCGATGCTCTTGTAGAATTCGTCGATACCTGCTGCTTCTTCTGTCCAGAGAGCCTTGTCAACATTGAGAAGTCCCTTGAGTGTATCAAGATCAATATCAAGTCCTTCGATGTTGATGTCCTCAGCATTAGGTACATAACCGATAGGTGTTTCTACTGCGCCAACTTCACCCTTGCAACGAGCGAGTATCCACATAAGAACACGCATATTGTCGCCAAATCCCGGCCAGATGAAGTTGCCTTCGTCGTCTGTTCTGAACCAGTTTACGTTGAAGATCTTAGGCGCATTGGGGATCTTCTTGCCCATTGCAATCCAGTGTGCGAAGTAGTCGCCCATATCGTAACCAACGAAAGGTCTCATAGCCATAGGGTCACGTCTTACAACACCAACTGCTCCTGTTGCAGCCGCTGTTGTTTCGGAAGCCATTACTGAGCCTACGAATACACCGTGATTCCAGTTTCTTGACTGATATACGAGGGGAGCAGTCTTAGCACGTCTGCCACCGAATACTATTGCAGTTACCGGTACACCCTTGGGGTTGTCAAACTCGGATGAAATGCAAGGACAGTTCTTAGCAAGTGCTGTAAATCTTGAGTTGGGGTGTGCACCCTTTTCGCCGCAAGCAGCATCCCAGGGTTCGCCCTTCCAGTTGATAGCATTCTTGGGAGGATTCTTGTCAAGACCTTCCCACCATACTGTGTTGTTTTCTGTGTTGTGTACAACGTTTGTGAAGATTGTGTCACGCATTGTTGTTGCAAGTGCGTTGGGGTTAGACTTATTATTTGTACCGGGAGCAACACCGAAGAATCCGTTTTCGGGGTTAACTGCCCAGAGTCTTCCGTCTTCGCCAACTCTGAGCCATGCGATATCGTCACCTACGCACCATACCTTGTAGCCCTTCTTTGCATAAATTTCGGGCGGAATGAGCATTGCGAGGTTTGTCTTACCGCAAGCTGAGGGGAAAGCAGCTGTGATGTAGTTGATTTCTCCATCGGGACTCTCAATACCGAGAATGAGCATGTGCTCTGCCATCCAGCCCTCTTTACGTCCGAGGAAGGATGCGATTCTGAGTGCGAAGCACTTCTTACCGAGAAGTACGTTTCCGCCGTAACCGGAGTTAACAGACCAGATTGTGTTGTCTTCGGGGAAATGTACGATATATCTGTTTTCTTCATCAAGCTGTGCCTTAGCGTGGAGACCCTTGATAAAGTCATCACCGTCGCCAAGAGCTTCAAGTACGTCTGTACCAACTCTTGTCATAATGAGCATATTGAGTACAACGTAGATAGAGTCTGTAAGCTCGATACCATACTTAGCAAAAGGTGAACCAACAACGCTCATTGAATAAGGGATAGCATACATTGTTCTTCCCTTCATAGCGCCTGTGAAAAGCTTTGTGAGCTTTGCGTACATTTCAGCAGGATCCATCCAGTTATTGATTGTACCTGCGTCTTCCTTTGTCTTTGTACAGATGAATGTTCTGCCTTCAACACGGGCAACGTCATTTACTGCTGTTCTGTGAAGATAGCAGTTAGGAAGAATATCCTCATTAAGCTTGATAATTTCGCCGGTTGACATCGCTTGTGCGCGGAGAGCCTCAGCCTGTGCTTCGCTACCGTCTATCCAGACGATACTGTCAGGCTGTGTCATTGCAGCCATCTCGTCAACCCACTTTAAAACGTGCTTGTTAGGTGTCATAATTTATCTCCTGTTCTGTGTTAAAAATATTACAAATTCAATCGGGTTTTCCAATCCCTACCCATTGTACAGTATATCACATAATATATTTTTTTGCAAGTGTTTTTTGCCTTTTTACAGTCGATTTTACATTTTATTCAACATTAAAAACGATATTTGTCAAAAAGTTGTCAAATTCTTCAAAATCCATAAGCAGATTCACCGCTTCAATGAGCTGATTTGCAGAAAGTGTACGCGGAAGATTAAGCTGCTCGCACACCTTTTTTCTTTTTTCCGCGCTGTTGTCAGTGCCCGAAAGTCCCATTGTGTACATATCGGTTTTTGAGAGGGCTCTTCCCTTTTTGGGAAGTGTCTCTGAGGCGAACGGAGAAAGCAGGCTTCTGAGGATTTTGGCATCAACCCCCTCTACTCCGACAAAGCCTTCCTTTGACGGCTGGGTCTTGCGTTTTTCCTTGCCCTCAATCTGAGGTATGTACAGGTTTATTATTCTGTCTTTCGGCACTGCGTTTTTGACCGCATTTCTTATAAGCATACCTGCGCTGTCGCTGTCAGACAGAACTATTATCTGCGATTTTTCCGAAAGCTTTTTTAAAAGCGCACGCTTTTCATCGTTCTTGAAAATTCCAAAGCCCTCGCTTGTGATAACGAAGCCGTCAATTATGCTATCCAGTTTAATCTTGTCATATTTACCCTCTACAAGTACAGGGTACGGTATTTTCAGTTTTTCCATTTTGCTTTTTCACCTACATTTTTTGCATACAGCAGAGTACGAGTGAAGATTATAATTTTTATCAGACCTCACACGCGTTACGGGTCCAGGGGTTACACCCCT
>JAZSET010000113.1:0-3775 GCA_045531795.1 Eubacteriales bacterium
CTATATGCCGTACTTCACTTTGTACTTCCTCGTCTGTTGTTCAATTTTCAAGGACCGTCTTTCGTCTCCGTCTCCTGACGGCGACTCGATTATTATATCACATCTTTTTCCCCTTGTCAATACCTTTTTTATCTTTTTTTCATAAAAGTTTTCTTGACCAGACCAATCTGTGATACTGCCCACTCGCGGTGAGCCTTTTTATTATATCACCCACTTCTCTCTTTGTCAAGTACTTTTTTAGACTTTTTTACGCTTTTTTGTATCTTTGTCTAAAAAGAGCAAATACTCTAATTATCACCCCCGTATATCTTTCATTATGTCCAAAAAACAATTAGATTATCAGGAGAATTTCCATGTCCACTATCTTTGTAAGAACAATTATTATTTATCTGATACTGATATTCGCTATGCGTATAATGGGCAAGCGTCAGGTCGGTCAGCTTGAGGTATCCGAACTGGTTACAACATTTTTGCTTTCCGAGCTTGCGTCCTTCCCCATTACTGACGACGGCATCCCTCTCTTATTCTCTGTCATACCTATTCTGACTCTTGTTGCTGTTGAAGTAATCGGTTCATACATTATTACCAAAAGCAATATATTCAAGCGGCTGTTCGGAGGAAGACCTACATTTATTATATATAAAGGCAAAATCGACCAGAAAGAGCTTATGCGAAACAGAATAACCATTGACGAGTTGTTTTCGCAGCTCAGAATCAAGAGCATATTATCACTTGATGACATTGAATATGCCATACTTGAACAAAGCGGTCAACTTTCAGTCATTACAAAGAGTATGTGTCAGCCCGTAAGTCCGAGTGACTTAAGCATCAGTGTCCCTGAACGCGGAATTGCCCATGCGGTTATTATGGACGGCAAAATCAACGAAAGTAATCTGAAAATCGTCGGCAAAAATGAGGCGTGGTTAAGCAACAGAGTCAAGGCTCACGGACTGCTCATCGAGGATATTTTTATATACACAATCAATGACATAGGAGAAGAAAAAATAATCAAGCGTCAGAAGTAACGCCTGATTATTCAATAATATTATGAAAGATGCTGTTGTTTCGTCAATTATCCTTATTATTATAATATCGTTTCTGATTACAAGTTCGTTTATGATAGACAAATACACAAGCGAACTAATGTTGTTTGTCTCAAACATGAGCGACAATGCTTCCATTGAAAGTGCGAATGCAGATAAGCTGATTGAACTCTGGAATAAATCCAAAGCATTCATTTCGCTGTCTGTTACCCACGCCGAGCTTGAAAATGTGACTCGTTGTGCAAACCAGATCCTTTCCTACTGCGAAAGCAACAACCAAAGCGAATTTATTGCATCAAAGAGGGCTCTCAGACAAGCTCTTGAACATATAAGCTTTTCGGGCAGTCTTTCGCCGGACACAATATTCTGATTATCTGAAATCGGTAATTCCGTCTTCGAGTTTTACGCTTTTACGCATAATGCTGTAGTATTCGCTTTCGACCTTGTCAAAGTCTATTCCTATTACACGGCCTGCTTCCTTTACAACATATTCGGGATTCAAATAATCCGCACTTGTGCAGGAAAGCATTGCGCGAATAAGTATGGTGCCCTCTTCAAAAACCACTTCACTTTTTCTGATAAGAGGCTGAATATCAACCTCTTTTTCACCGCTTTTACTCTTTTTGAGAATAACAAGAGGCTCACTTAAAAGTTTTTCCACTTTTTTTGCCGCTTCATATGAAGCCAGGGTGGTATGAAGCTTTATATCATACTCTGCCCATCCAATTTGCGAAAATTTATATTCGGGAGCCCAAACTCCGATAACTTTCATTTCGGGAGCAAATTCAGCCTGAACCCGTCTTGCGATTTCGTCAAACGGCATTTCCTCTGTTATTTTAAAATCCACAAACTCGCACACACTCTCAGTTCCGATTGACAAAGGCAGAGAGAAAACGAGCTTCGGTCTCGGATTAAAACCCTCGCTGTACCATATCGGCACACCTGCGCGGACCATTATTCTTGACATAGTACGCGCCAGGTCAAGGTGAGATATAAACTGAAGTTTGCCTGTTTTGGTAAAAGCAAGTCTTACGCTTTGCGCTTGCACCATGTTCTCTCACCTCCAAGTTTGTTTGCACCGCAGGCTGCACAGTTTTGTGAGCAATTGGGTGTTGTAATATTTTCGTGTGCTTTTTTGTTTTCACTGAGTAAGAATTTTTTCGTTACACCGCAGTCTATCATATCCCAGGGAAGAATTTCGGCATCCCCGAATCTTCGGTTTGCGTAGAATGCGGGATCAACGCCTGCAGAGTCGAAGCACCTTAGCCACTTCTCGTAATCAAAGAACTCGTCCCACGCATCAAAGCACATACCAAGCTTTCTCGCTTCCAAAAGAACCTTTGAAAGGCGTCTGTCACCGCGCGCAAGCACCGCCTCTATCCGGCTGATTTTGGCATCGTGGCAATTGAGCTTTACATATTTATTGGTCATCTTTGATGCGAGGAATTTCTGCTTATCATAGACCACATCAAGGTCGTCCTGAGCCTCCCACTGGAACGCGGTGAACGGCTTCGGGATAAAGGTTGCCACACTTGCAGTTACCAGCGGCGGGCGTTTGAAGCTGACTTCTCCCTTGCGTTCGCGCTTGATTTCAAAGAATTTATCAATCACCTTTTCGGCAAGAAGTGCTATTCCCTCAAGGTCTTCGTATGTTTCTGTCGGGTGACCGAGCATAAAATACAGCTTTACCTGATTCTTGCCGCCCTCAAAAGCAATTGTGCAGGCGTGCATCAAATCTTCTTCGGTTACATTTTTGTTTATTGCATCTCTGAGTCTCTGTGTTCCCGCTTCAGGCGCAAAAGTCAGCCCGCTTGTTCTTACTGACGAGATTTTCTCCATAAGTTCCTTTGAAAAGCTGTCGGCACGGAGTGAGGGCAGAGACAGGCTTACTTTGTTGTCATCAGTCCACTCAAGGAGTTGTTCGCAAAGCGGCTTCAGTTCTCTGTAGTCGCTTATACTTAATGATATAAGTGAGATTTCGTCATATCCCGTTGACTTATAAAGTTTTTTTGCCTGTTCATTCAAAACCTCGGGAGATTTTTCTCTGATAGGTCTGTATATCATACCGGCCTGGCAGAAACGACAGCCTCTTATACACCCTCTGTACACCTCTAAGGTGATTCTGTCGTGTACAGTTTCGATGTATGGCATTACAAATTTGTCGGGGAAATACGCCTTGTCCATATCACCGATTATACGCTTTACTACCTTTTCGGGCACATCCTCAGACTTTGGTGTTATAGACTTTATGGTGTTGTCATCATTATATTCGACTTCGTAAAGTGACGGAACATAGAACCCACCGAGTCCTGCCGCTTTTAGCAAGAAGTCTTTTTTATTGTAGCTTCCGTCTTCTTTCATTTGTATATAGAGCCGTGTAAGCTCAACAAGAGCTTCCTCGCCCTCTCCTATACTGAACAAATCAAAGAAATCAGCTACAGGCTCTGCGTTATATGCGCAGGGACCGCCGCCGATTATTATCGGGAATTCATCTCCCCTTTCACTTGCAAGAAGCGGTATTCCCGCAAGCTCCAGCATATAAAGCACAGTTGTATAGCACATCTCATATTGCAGAGTAAATCCAACTATGTCAAAATCCCTGACCGGGTCTCCGCTTTCTGTTGCGAAAAGCGGAATATTATGTTCTCTCATCTGTGCTTCCATATCAGCCCAGGGGGCATATACTCTCTCGCACCAGATGTCCTTTTCTTCATTTAAAACACTGTAAAGTA
>JAZSET010000108.1:0-3280 GCA_045531795.1 Eubacteriales bacterium
CGATCCGACTTGAATTATAGCAGGACTTCTTTATTAGTCCCGTAAAAAATATCGTTTCTATTGCTTATAAGTTTGAAAAATCCTTCTAATCTTACCATAAAATCTGTACGGAAATCCGTTTCGTATGAATGTCCCCAAATATAGAATATTTTTGGAGTGTCGGTTTGTAAATTGATAAATTTCTCGCCTAAGTTCATCAGATTGTCAAGCCTACGATGGTACGCTGTGGGATTAAAACGGTAAAGGTTATCTTGCAAATCAAAACCGGAAGTTGAGGTAATGGTACGGCTATATTTAACGCCGGTATTTTTCTTTATAATCTCTGCAACCCTGTCATCATTGTTAACACCGCCACAAGGGTATGCCATTCCAACGACCTCATAACCCACAAGCTCAGACAAATTCAATCTGTCCTGTTCAACCTGACGTATAATCTCGGGCTCCTCAAGTGTTGTAAGATTTTTGTGTGTCAAGGTATGTACGGCAACCTCGTGACCCTCATAGACAGTTTTTACATCCTCAGGATGCAGTTTATAATGGGATACACGTTCTCCGTTGTTGTTTGCAAAACCTTTTCTTCCCAAAAGCTCAGAATTGATATTAAATGTACATTTCAAATTGTATTTATTCATCAACTCAATTAGCCTTATGTCCTGGGTGACACCGTCGTCGTAACTAAATGTAATTGCTTTGTTTAGCCCGTTCCAATTCATAGTAGATATCCTCTTTCCCGTTTTATATGGTTATATTAATTGTATCACACTGCCGAAAAAAGTCAATACAAGCAGTAACAATTTGCTTAATCACAAATTAATATTGAGTTTATTTATGTCGATAGAATCCCTAGAAATCAATCTGAGGATTTTCAGAAAAGTCAGAAAGATGAAAAAATGATAAAATTTGTAAAAAAATCCTTGACAAATCAGGAAAGTGCGATTATACTATATCAAGGTTAGCGGGTGCTAACTACATTTTAAAACTAACAGTTAGCAAAAACTAACTGCTTGTAATTCGGTGGTAGTAGATATGAATTTGAGAGAAGCAGAAGAAGGAAAAGAATATATCATAAGCCAAATCAACACAGATGATGAAGAGCTGAACGCTTTCTTGTTTTCTCTTGGTTGCTACAGCGGAGAAGCCATCACCGTAATCACGCACCGCAAGGGTGGCTGCACCGTTTCTATTAAAGACGCTCGTTACAACATAGATAATCAATTGGCAGAAGCCATTATCGTATAATAAAAGAATAAGCTGTGGCTTATTTTTTTGCCCGACGGTTAGCAAAGGCTAACTAAGATTTGTAGCTTTATCCCAAAGGATTTATATAAAGTTAAGAAAGAGGAGAATTAACCTTATGAGAATTGCCTTGACAGGAAACCCGAATTCGGGTAAGACCACAATGTATAATTGCTTAACCGGCCGTAATGAAAAGGTTGGTAACTGGGCAGGGGTTACCGTAGACAAGAAAGAACATTCCATTAAAAAGGCGTATGCAGTAAGTGAACAGATTACTGCTGTTGACCTTCCGGGTGCATACTCAATGTCGCCGTTTACCAGCGAAGAAAGTATCACAAGCTCTTATGTAAAGAATGAAAATCCCGATGTTATTATCAACATCGTGGATGCTGATAATCTGAGCCGTAGCCTATTCTTCACCACACAGCTTTTAGAGCTTGGCATACCAGTTGTGGTTGCCCTTAATAAAAGTGACATTGGTAAGAAGAAGGGCAACAAGATTGATGCAGATACACTTTCCGCAAAACTTGGCTGTCCCGTTGTAAAAACCGTTTCTACTTCGGCAGACGGTTTGAAGGCTCTTATCGAAGCAGCCGTCGCACAGGTCGGAAAAGAGCAGAACGCTCCTTACATACAGGAAGATATCGACTTGACAGATAAGGCACAGGTTGAAGCGGCTGACCGTAAGCGTTTTGAGTTTGTAAAGGGAATTGTAAAAGAGGTCGAAACCCGTAAAGTTCTCACAAAGGAAAAGAATATGGGTGATAAAATTGATGATGTTCTCACAAACAAATGGCTCGGCATTCCGATTTTTGCCGCTGTTATGTTCCTTGTGTTCTACATTTCGCAGACAACTCTTGGTACTTGGATTGCTGAAGGTGTAGAGGTTGGCGATAAGTTCATCCCCGGTCTCGTACCGCTTTTAGAAACCTTCCAAGGCTTTGTTGGCGGATTACTTGAAAATGCCAATCCTCTGATTTCTGCTATTCTGGTTGACGGTGTTATCGGCGGTGTTGTTGCCGTTGTCGGCTTCCTGCCTCTTGTTATGGTTATGTACTTCCTCATCGCTCTCTTAGAGGACTGCGGATATATGTCCCGTGCAGCCGTAGTGCTTGACCCAATCTTTAAGAAGGTTGGTCTTTCAGGTAAGTCGGTTATTCCTTTTGTAATTACTGTAGGCTGTGCCGTTCCAGGCGTTATGGCAAGCCGTACTATCCGCAACGAGCGTGAGAGAAGAGCAACCGCAATGCTTGCTCCCTTTATGCCTTGCGGTGCTAAAATTCCTGTTATTGCTTTGTTTGCAGGCGCATTCTTTGAGGATGCTTGGTGGGTTAGCGCACTGATGTACTTTGCCGGTATTGCACTTATTTTCCTTGGTGCATTGCTTATCAATCTTATTACGGGCTACCGTGCCAGAAAGTCCTTCTTTATTATAGAACTCCCCGAATATAAAGCTCCTTCTTTTTGGGGTGCATTTAAGTCTATGTGTTCTCGTGGTTGGGCTTACATCGTAAAAGCCGCTACCATCATCCTCCTTTGCAATATGGCAGTACAGCTGATGCAGACCTTCACTTGGAGCTTTACTGTTGCAGAAAGCGCTGATTCATCCATCCTTGCTTCTATTGCTTCTCCTTTTGCATATTTGCTCGTTCCGATTGTCGGTGTTCTCTCTTGGCAGCTCGCAGCAGCAGCTATCACAGGATTCATCGCAAAAGAGAATGTGGTTGGTACTCTCGCTGTTTGCTTTATTGGTCTTGAGAACCTTATCGATACCGAAGAACTGGCGTTAATGGAAGGCGCAGGCACAGAGGTTGCGGGTATTATGGCTATCACCAAGGTTGCCGCTCTTGCATACTTGATGTTCAACCTTTATACACCTCCTTGCTTTGCAGCTATCGGTGCTATGAATGCCGAAATGAAGAGTGCAAAATGGCTTTGGGGCGGCATTGGACTTCAGTTAGGTGTAGGTTACACAGTGGCATATTTAGTATATACCATCGGTACACTTATAACCGCTCCCGCATCACTCAATATTTTAGCTGCT
>JAZSET010000015.1:0-2391 GCA_045531795.1 Eubacteriales bacterium
TAAGGTTATTGAAACAGACCTTAACAAGCACAGAGTTGTTGGTTCTATCAGAAGTGCAGCATATGAAGAGCGCAAGGCTATTGAAGATGCTTTCTGGTCAACAATCGAAGTTGGCAAGACATATGAGGGCAAGGTTGTAAGACTTGCTACATATGGCGCATTTGTTCTTCTTGACAACGCTGTTCAGGGTATGGTTCACAACTCAGAACTTTCGTGGAGAAGAATCAAGCATCCCTCAGAGGTTGTTAAGGAAGGCGATACAATAACAGTATTTGTTAAGTCTATCGATACTGAAAAGAGACACATCTCTCTTGGATACAAGACCGAGGAATCCAATCCCTGGAAGATACTCAATGATAAGTATGCAGTTGGCGACATTATCAGCGTTAAAATCACTGCAGTACTTGACAATCTTGGTGCTTTTGCTGAGGTTGTTCCCGGACAGGACGGTCTTATCCACATTTCTCAGATTTCCAAGGAACGCGTAGAAAAGACAAGCGACAAGCTTCACGTTGGCGATGTTGTTGATGCTAAGATTACTGCTATCGACGAAGAAAATCACAAGATCAGCCTTTCAATGCGTGCTATTGTTGAGGATGCTGAAAAGGCCGCTGCTGCTGAAGAACTTGGCGAAGAAGCTCCCGCAGAAGCTGAGTCTGCTGAAGAAGTAAGCGAATAATATCACATTTGTTGTGACAAAGAAAGCAAGTTAAACTTGCTTTCTTTTTTTGCCATCCAATTTGTCTTTATACACAAAACAATTTGTGTTTTTTTGTGTATGTTTACAATATACTTTTTACCCTGATTATGATAGAATATTTATGTGAAAAATTGTCTGGAGGGATATTTATGAAAAAATTACTTATTACTCTACTACTGACAACTATCAGTTCTTCTCTTCTCTGCTTTGGCGTTTCTTCTGCAAGCGAGCTTGTAGGAATAGACCTTGAAATGCATACTTTCCGTATGCTTCAGGGTGAAACAAAAGAACTCAAAATATTAGCAACACCGCCTGCACTTAAGGTAACGAATGCAACATTTACAAGCAGCAACACAAGTGTCGTAACAGTTGATGAGTACGGCGTAGTAACTGCTGTGGGCGAGGGTGAAGCCTATGTTACAGCAAAAGTGGAAAATTTTGAAGCTAAATGCCATATATTTGTTTTTGCCAAAAAGCTTCCTGCTGTAAAATTCATGCCTAAAGGCAAATCATACAAGACCGGTGTACCCGTGGTTGCTTGTCTCGGTGACTCCATAACTACATATTCTCCCGGCCCTGATTCGGGAAAGAATTACCATCGCTGGTGGGCAGACTCTTACAGGATAAGAACACTTGACTGCGGTATTTCCGGTTCCGGCATCACCGCTGACTCTCAGAATCCTTTTATTAACAGAGTAAACGGAACAGAAACAGTCTCAGGAAAAAATATGCCTGAGGAAGCTGACCTTATAGTTGTAAAAGGCGGCACAAACAACTGGGGAAAACCATTGCAAAATCCTATGAATCCCCGCAGTAACCTTTCAATAAAGGGCGCACTAAGAGAACTTATGGAAACGCTGATTGAAAAGTATCCGACTACTCCTATCGTATTCCTTTCCACAATTAAAAGATGCGAAGCAGGTCAGACTCCCGAGACACGGCAGGGCGGTTACACCCTCGGTCAGCTTGCACAGACAATTGTTGATATGGCGCACGAATACGGTCTTTACGGCCTGAATATTTATGAGCCCGAAGAACTTGACTTCACAAGTAAACTTGTTCGCCCATCTGTTGTTGACGGAAAGTGGGTAGGAGCAATTGCAGAATCAGACCTTATGCCTGACGGACTTCATCCGAGCGGCAAAGGTCACAAAATTCTTGCATCCTATCTTGATGAAAAACTTACAGAAATGGGAGTAATCACTCACATAGTACGCGGAATGGGCTTTACTGACACACTCAACCACTGGGGTTGCGATAATATTGATGTTGTAGTTTCAAAGGGACTTTTTAACGGTGTTTCAGATACTGAATTCAACCCCGACGGTAAAATGACAAGAGGGATGCTTGTTACTGTTCTTTCCAGACTCTGGGGTGAATTTGAAGCTCAGGCTGACGCGGAAATCACCGATGTCAAAGCAGATGCCTGGTATGCTCTGCCTGTTGCCTGGGCTATGAATAATGGTATTGTAGAAAAAACTACAGTATTCAGACCTGATGACAATGCAACACGCGAGGAACTCGCATATATGCTTTACAACTATGCAAAAATGGTATCAAAGGAAGGTTCACTCGACGGTGCAAAAGAATTTGACGATCTTGTAAATGCAAATCCCGATTATCTCGATGCGATTAAATTCTGCACAAAGAATGGTATTATTGGCGGTTACAGTGACAACACGGTAAAGCAA
>JAZSET010000057.1:0-3942 GCA_045531795.1 Eubacteriales bacterium
GTATCCGTTTCACTTACAAACTGCACAGTAGGCGAAAGCGGTGAGCTTGAGCTTCTCATCAGAAACCCGATTGGCGAAAACTTTACATTTATGAGCCAGTACAACGGTGAAAAGAAGCTTGACTTTGTAAAGAATGGCAGCGACTACATTGTAAAAGTACCCTCAATAAATGCGTGGTCGGTAGCGACAGTATTTATAGACTGATAAAAAAACAGGCCTCCCCGAAAAAGGGAGGCTTGATTTTTTATATCTTTATATTGTCTTTACAATTTCTGTTATCTGATATGAAATCACAAACACCGTCTGCATATATAAGTAGTTCACCCGAACAGACGGAAATTTCACCCGTTTCACATATAAGCTCATTGCTCACACCAAGCGGGAAGCCGTTTGAAAGCTCAGCATTATCAAGCGCGTACTTAAACCCTCTTTCGTACACGCCGATACTTTTTTCACTTAAGGAAAACACCGATACCCTCTGACCGGGTTTGCCTGTGAGTTTTATGTTTTCATCAGAGATAACCGTAAGCATTTCATTATCCGAAAGTAGAAATCCACGAGCGCCGCACTTTGCTATATATGAAAGCAGTTGTATGTTTGCAAAACTGTGGTCAAATTTTGCACCGATACCGCCCAGAATGAATATCTGCCTGATTCCCTGGTCCAGTGCAACCTTTACAGCGAAAGCCATATCCGTATCGTCCTTTTCGCAGGGAAGTACGGTTACATTTTCACCACAGGGGACACTGCCGAGTGAGTCGAAATCACCTATAATCAGATCAGGGACAATATTGCGTTTCTTCAGAGTCTGATACCCTCTGTCTGCTGCAATTATAAGGTCGTTTTCGTCTGGAACATATGAAATATCGGCGTCAACTGCACCGAATATCACGGCTCTCGTTTTTTTCATAGCTATCTCCAAAAATTATTTCTTTTCGGGTACTATCGCTTTAGATGCGGCACAGACAGCTGTGCCGATAGCGGTAATTACGATTTCCGGAAGCATAAATGTTCCGTTGTAAATTGCCGAAAATGCCCAGGGCCCGTACATATGAACTATATGAGTGGGGTCGTCTGCGTACCACACAAGGTCAAGCGCATACCATACAGCAACGCCTGAAAAAATGTGACATAAGTATCTTACAAGCATCACAACAATTGCACCAATCAGTGCCATTACAATAATTCTGCCTCTGCTTTCGGCTTTTGTTGCAAAAATGCCTGCAAGTCCGATAAGTGTAAAGGGAATTATGTAGTCAAGGAGAATACATATGATAATTCCGCTGACACTTGGTACCCAGGCAACATTGGAAAGCCCGAACAGAAGCTGGATTACCGAGTAAACAAAACCGGAAGCGAGTCCGCATTTTGTGCCCCGGCGCACAGATAAAATAATAATTGGTAACATTGACATCAGAGTCACAGAGCCACCGTACGGTGCTTCATAAACCTTGATAAAGCTCAGCACGGTTGCAAGTGCTACCATAATGCCGCATTCGGCAATAATCGAAGTTTTTTTGTCTTTCATTTTTACGAATCCTTTCTCCGTGGCAAAGAAGTATTTGAGCCACAGGCAAAAAAATAACGCCAACGGAAAACCGAAAGCGTAAAAACTCAAGATTAGAGAAAATTCCTACGACGGCATTATCCGTATCAGGTATGAGGGTTCAAAACGATAAACGTTTCATCTCAGCCGAATTTCATCAGCACCCCGTTTTCTATTGGCAAGGTTATTATATTACAAACAGAAATTTTTGTCAATATCTTTTTGAAAAGAACGAAAAATATTTTTTCAGCCGGTTGAAAAATTATACTATATATGTTATACTGATTCTGTACAGATATTCTGCGATGATACTACAGAGAGGGTATATGACAATAAAACTGTTTTTGCAGGCAATAACAAAGCTCGTTTTGGGAGTAGTTATTGTCGGATTTTTGATATTTTTGCCCGCAGGTACAATATTTTTCGCAAACGGCTGGCTATTAATGGGAGTCTTGTTTATTCCGATGCTTGTTGCGGGAATTGTAATGATGTTTAAAAGCCCTGAGCTGCTTAAAAAGCGACTTAATGCAAGAGAAAAATTTAATGAACAAAAAATGGTTGTAGCATTAAGCGGACTTATGTTTGCTCTTGGCTTTATAGTGGCAGGACTGACATACAGATTTGACCTGTACATTCTGCCGTGGTATGTTACGGGTATTGCAGTAGCCATATTTCTGACGGGCTATTTAATATACGCAGAGGTTCTGAGAGAAAATATTTATCTCAGTAGAACCATTGAAGTTACAGAGAATCAAAAGGTTATTGATACGGGACTTTATGGTGTTGTACGCCACCCAATGTATTTTTCGACACTGCTTTTGTTTTTGTCGATTCCGCTTATACTCGGTTCATTGTATGCATTTGTAATTTTTCTTGCGTACCCGTTTATAATAGTAAAAAGAATAAAAGGCGAAGAAGATTTTCTTGAGAGGAAACTTAAGGGCTACAGCGAATATATAAAAAAGGTTAAATACCGTCTGATACCGTTCGTGTGGTGATGATAAAACTTAAACGTGCAAGCTGAATAATACCGAAAGGAAGCTTTTAAAATGAAAAATATAATAATAGGAAATAAGTTTGAAGCATCGGCAATTTCACTCGGTTGTATGCGAATGGGCGGACTCGATGCAAAAAGAGTAGACGCAATTATGGACACGGCACTTGAAAACGGCGTTAACTTTTTTGACCACGCGGATATTTACGGTGGCGGCAATGCAGAAAAGGTTTTCGGAGAATATTTAAAGCGTCACAGCACGGTACGGGATAAAATGATAATTCAGACAAAGTGCGCTATCCACGACGGACAGTATGATTTTTCAAAAGAGCATATTTTGAAATCCGTTGACGGAAGTCTCGCACGCCTCGGTGTTGACTATATTGATGTTCTGCTTCTCCACAGACCCGATACACTCGTAGAGCCAGAAGAGGTTGCTAAAGCGTTTGATAAACTGGAGTCAAGCGGGAAAGTCAGATACTTCGGAGTGTCAAATCAGAATATGATGCAGATGGAACTTTTAAAAACGGCAGTGAAGCAACCGCTTATTATAAATCAGCTTCAATTCTCCGTGACCGAAGCAGGTATGGTAACATCAGGAATGAATGTGAATATGAAAAATGCAGAGTCTGTAATGCACGACGGCTTTTTGCTTGAATACAGCCGACTCAAAAATATTACAGTTCAGGCGTGGTCGCCGTTCCAGCACGGATTTTTCAAAGGTAATTTCGTAGACAATGATGATTTTCCTGAGCTTAATAAAAAGCTTGCGGAAATCGGTGAAAAATACGGTATCACAAAAACGGGCGTCGCCGCAGCCTGGATTCTCCGTCATCCTGCAAATATGCAACTTATTGCAGGAACAATGAATCCCGAACACCTCAGAGAAATCTGCAAAGCATCTGATGTTGTGCTGACAAGAGAAGAGTGGTACGGAATTTTCCGCGCGGCAGGACATACACTTCCGTGAGATGCCCGGAGTTACAGAAAACTATATAGCAGTAAACGCAGTGACCGGGCACTGCGTTTCTTCATTATTATATATATAAAAGACACAAGTTTGAAAAAAAGTGTATTTTTTGGTTAAAAAGCATACATAATCGAATTATAAAGTGTTAAAAATAGATAAAAGTAGAAAAAATAGAAAAATCATCAAAACTCCCTTGACAAAGAGAGAAGTGGGTGATATAATAAAAAGGCTCACCGCGAGTGGGTACAAACACATCTGTTGAAAACTTGAAAAATCTTTTTAAAAAAAGATAAAAAAGGTATTGACAAGGGGAAAAAGATGTGATATAATAATCGAGTCGCCGTCAGAAGACGGAGACGAGAGACGGTCCTTGAAAATTGAACAACAGACGAGGAAGTACAAAGTGAAGTACGGCATATAGGGATATATGCA
>JAZSET010000100.1:0-7514 GCA_045531795.1 Eubacteriales bacterium
GGTTGCTGCATCATTAAAGCATTTTGCGGCAAATAATCAGGAAAAATACCGCCTCACCACAAGCGTTGATGCAGATATGCGTACACTTATGGAAATTTACCTGAAAGCTTTTGAAATTGCAATAAAAAAATCCTCACCTGCAAGTGTTATGTGTGCATATAATAAAATTCACTCAATATGGTGCTCTGAAAATAGATTTCTATTAACTGAAGTGCTCAGAAATATGTGGGGATATGAAGGCTTTGTTGTATCGGACTGGGGTGCTGTTCAAAATGCTCCTAAAGCATTTAAAGCAGGCCTTGATTTGCAGATGCCAAATAATGAAAATATTCAGCAGGAAATCGGAGAAGCTATTGAAAACGGAGAAATTACCGAAGCACAAATTGATACTGCGGTTGGGCGTGTAATTGATTTCTTGCTTGAAAAACGTGAAGAGAACGTAGACTATAACAGAGATGAACAACACCGAATTGCAAGAGAAGTAGCCTCGGCTGGAACGGTTCTTCTAAAAAATGCCGAAAACACTTTGCCTTTAACCGAAAAGAAATATAAAAGAATTGCTGTTATCGGCGAATTTGCACAGAACCCGATTATTGGCGGTCAGGGTAGTGCGGAGGTAAGGGTGAATGATGAATATGTTGAGTCACCTTATGCTGAACTTGTAAAGAATCTTGGAGAAAAAGTTGAATTTAAATATCTTGAAATGTACAAGGCAGGTGCATTTTCACACGAAATGTTGTGGCCTCGATCCGAAGAGTTTTCTGAATTTATAGAGGATTGTGATGCAGTTCTCATGTTTATTGGAGCGATGGAATCAGAGGATACGGAGCAGTTTGACAGGAGAACGGCAGAATTTAATCCCAATTATGAATTTTTCATAAATAAAGCAACAAATTCAGGAAAAAAAGTAATCGTTGTAATGCAATCAGGCTCGGCGATGATTTTGGGAAGCTGGAAGGATAAAGTTCATTCAATTGTACAGATGTGGCTTGGAGGAGAAGGCGCAGGCGGAGCTGTTGCCGATGTTTTGTGTGGAAAGATTAATCCTTCAGGAAAGCTTTCAGAAACCTTCCCTTCAAAAATTCGCACAGATCTTGCATATCCCGGAAATGAATATACTGCAAAGTATCCTGAAGGTATTTTTGTGGGATACAGATATTATGATGTTCATCCTGAAGAAATTGTATATCCTTTTGGCCACGGGCTGTCATATACCGAATTTGAGTACAGTAATCTTGAAGCGGAGCAAAAAGATGCTGAAATTCAAATATCATTACAGCTTGAGAATGTAGGCGATGTAAAGGGTGCAGAGGTAGTTCAGCTGTATATTGGAGACCCGATTTCAACTGTGGAGAGACCGCTTAAAGAGTTAAAAGCTTTTGAAAAGGTGTTCCTTGAAGCCGGAGAAAAGAAAAAAGTAACATTTACAGTTCCTATGAATGATTTGGGCTACTATAATGTTCTGTTGAATGACTGGATAACAGAGCCCGGCAAATATATCATCTATATCGGATCTTCATCAAGAGACATAAGACTTGAAAAGACAATATATGTAGAAAATGATATACCTTATACACTAAATAACACCAGCGAAACAATGATTGGATAAATTGTTTTTTGGTATTAAGATTATTTAGTCTTTATAGTAGGGAATTTCGAAAAATGTCTATATAACGCCATAATTAATTGAGCGCAAAAAATGAAGAAAGATCAAAAAGCAATAAAAAAAGAATGTTTTTCAATTTTAGAAATTCAAAACTTATATTAGCATTTTGGTTCTGATGTTGCGAAAACCGGGTAAATGTGTCTGAAAAGAATCTAATTGTTATACATGGAGAGGGTGATAAATATTGATTAATGTTTCGGTAGTAATACCCACATTGAATCCGGGTGAAAAAATATTTGAAGTGGTAAAAGCCTGCAACGATGAGGGCTTTAGTAGAGTAATTGTTGTGAATGACGGCAGTAAGAGCGAATGCGACTATATTTTTGAAAAGCTCGAAAAGGACTACGGCGCAGTCGTGCTTACCCACGGAGTAAACCGTGGCAAGGGCAGGGGACTCAAAACTGCAATGGAGTATTTTCTTGCAAATCCTCTTGATGATATAGGCATTGTAACTATTGATGATGACGGTCAGCATACAATAAAGGATACGGTCAATGTAGCCCGTGCCCTCATTGGAGAACCGCATAAGCTGGTACTTGGTGTGCGTGATTTTTCGCTTAAGACTGTTCCGCCCAAAAGTAAGTGGGGAAACAGAATAACCGCACTGTTTATGAAGCTTTTGTGCGGTGTGAGCGTCAGCGATACCCAGACGGGACTCAGAGCAATACCCCTTTCGTCAATTCCTGCATTTTTAAAGACAGAGGGCGAAAGGTTTGAGTATGAAACAAATATGTTACTTGAAACGAAACGCTCGGACATAGAAATTAAAGAAGTCACTATTGATACGGTGTATATAGCAGGCAACAGCGGTACGCATTTTCATCCCGTAAGGGATTCTTATATGATTTATAAGCAGTTGTTTGCATTTGCAGGCTCGGCAATTCTTTCATTTATAATAGATATATGCCTGTTTGCACTGTTTACTCACATTCTGCCGATAGAAAAAACAGAACTGCTTGTAACGGTGTCGGCTTATCTTGCAAGACTTTGTTCATCCGTGTTTAATTTCTTTGCCAACAAAAAGGTTGTCTTCAAAAACGAGGGAAGTACCTTTGTATGTGCGCTGAAATACTATCTGCTTTGCATAGTACAAACGGCGATGTCCTCGCTTCTGACAATACTGTTTTCGGATATATTCAGAATATCCGAGGGCATACTGCTTACACTCTGCAAGCTTGTCTCTGACATTATACTTGCCTTTTTCAGTTATAGAATACAAAGAGGCTGGGTTTTTGCGAAAAATAAAAAATAAAGGATACTTTCAATGAAAATAGTTTTACGAACCCTTGCGGTAATACTGTTACTCATATTATGCGTACTTGTGTTTTTAATAAGTACAATTGCAACAGTGTTTCACGGTCCCTCAGACACAATGAAGAATATGCTTGTAAGCAGCTTTATGGAAACAAGCGCCCTGAAATTTATACCGAAAGTGTTCTTCAGTGACGAAGAAATAGATGTTATTATGCACGATAACACAGAGGCGTACAATGCCTACATAGCAAGTCTTGAAGCGGTAGAAATCGAAATTCCCCCAAAAAAAGAAGACACATCAACAAGCGACGATGACGGAATCACCATAGAAGATGTATATGGTGAAACCTTTTGCGGAAAAATGATGATAATTGACGATCCGTCAAGAGTCAGTATCGAGGTGGTTGACCCGATATCCGAAACGGGAGAGGGAATAATGCTTAGGGATCTTGCCGTACAGGAGGGCGTTGTTGCCGCATTTAACGGCGGAGGCTTCCTTGATGACGGCGGACTCGGCAAAGGTGGTATGCCGATAGGAGTCACGATAAAGAACGGAGAGCTTAAATGCGATTATGACTGGTACGCACCTGTAACGATCGGCTTTGATTCTGACCATAAGCTTATTATCGGTTATTTCAGCGGAGAACAGGCAATAAATGCAGGAATAGTTGAGGCGGCAAGCTTTGGTCCTATACTTGTCAAAAACGGAGTTGTAGCACCGCAGTCAGGCTCGGGCGGCGGACTGAATCCGAGAACAGCTATCGGTCAGAGAGCAGACGGAGCGATACTCGTTCTTGTAATAGACGGGCGTCAGCCTCATAGTCTCGGTGCTTCATATGCAGATATTGCCGCTGTTATGGAAGAGTATGGGGCGGTAAATGCTGCAAATCTTGACGGAGGCTCATCGTCAATGCTGTTTTATAAGGGAGAACTTATAAACTCTCTTGGCTCGGCAGTCGGTGAAAGAAGAATTCCCACAGCATTCGTTGTAAGATAATGCCACTTCGGCAGAATGGAGTTATATGATAACCTTTGAAGACGTTAAAAATAATGAGGAAATAAGAACCTATATAAACCTTGCAGACCAGTCGCTGCTTGCTCTCGGATTTACCGAACACAGCCTGGCTCATGTGACAAAGGTGTCGCATGATGCGGAGTATATACTGAAAACGCTTGGCAGAGACGAGCATACGATAGAGCTTGCCAAAATAGCAGGATATATGCACGATATAGGAAACCTTGTTAACAGAATAGACCACTCACAGAGCGGAGCGATTATGGCATTCAGAGTGCTTGACCACCTCAGAATGCCTGCAGAAGATATCGCAACAATAGTAACAGCAATAGGCAATCACGACGAGGGGACGGGCGTTGCGGTAAATGATGTGGCGGCGGCTTTGATACTTGCAGATAAATGTGATGTACGCCGCAGCCGTGTAAGAAACAGCGAAATATCAACTTTTGATATTCACGACAGGGTAAACTATTCGGTGTCAGGCTCAAAGCTTACTATAAACGACAGTCACACGGAAATTGCACTCGAACTTGAAATAGACACAACAATAAGTCCCGTAATGGATTATTTTGAGATATTCTTAAACAGAATGGTAATGTGCCGCAAGGCAGCAGACAAGCTTGGACTTCAGTTCAGGCTGATAATAAATTCTCAACCAATTATTTGATTCTATATCCGCCAGGGGCACGCCCCTGGACCAAAACGCGTTTTGTCACACTATTACAGTCTCCCCGCCCGCGATTTGCAATAAAAAAGCACTTGCTTTTGCAAGTGCTTTTTCTGTATCATTATCCCACAATTTCGACTTCGCATAATGGCATAATGTTGTCAAATGATTCCCATACCATAACCTTTGCACTGTCAAAATCCTTGTGTGCAACAAAATATATCGTCTCGTTCTTGTTGGGTGATGACGATACCTCTGTCAGAACCGTGCCCTTGTAACAAGCAAGAATAACCGGTGCATCTTCGGGCAGATAGCTCGGGAGCGTTATAAACATCTTGTTGCCGTCTGCCGTACTTACACATACCGTCTTTGTGCCGGGTACACAGTCCGTTTCAATAACAAGGGTGAATGTACCCGCACCGCTATATACCTTTGCACCGATGTAATATGTCTCGCCGGCAGTTACATCATATGCGATATAGAAATTACTGTCGTCACCGTCATTATTATTGTATGCTATCTGATTTTTTGACGAGTTGTATAAATATCCGTAGGTGTTGAGACTTCCCTCTGAATAAAAGCGGTACTCGCCCGTGTATTTCGGTACAAATTCGTAATATATAATCTGTCCCGACTCGGTGGTTGTTACGGTGTAGTTGTTATTTTCCTTTGCAATAATAGCATCATCAAATGAAAGCCCTGTCCTGTCTGTCCAGGAAGCATAAAGCGTTGTCGCATCTCCGTAGTAGGGGAATGTTACCGCGCTACCGCTTAAATCTTCGTTGTCATACCAGCCGCAGAGTATCATTCCCTCGTTTTCCACAGTAGGTGCCGTGAATACCGCATAATCGGTAACGCTTGGAAGTGTAGCATCGCAGTTTGTGTCAAACTTGTATGTCTTCTTTTCGGCATTGAAAACTATATTTGCATTTGTAAGATTCTCATTACGGCTGTACTTCAAAATGCTGTCCCATTGTTTTTCATCACCTGCATAAAAGACGGTATCAATGCTTGTGCAGCCGTTAAATGCATCATTTCTGATATACATAAGTTCTTCAGGGAGGATTACGCCTTTAATATTAGAACAATTTTGGAATGCCGACTCGGGAATTGTTGTAATGCTACTTGGGATAGTGACGGTTGTTAAATTGTTGCAATCGTAAAATGCAGAATTACCAATGGAAGAAACACTGTTAGGAATTGTTATGTCAGTTAAGGTGTCGCAATTGTAAAATGCATAGTTTTTTATTTCTTTAACATCATCTGACAAAATCAAACTTGTAACAAGTTCTCCATTGAGATAAAGGTCTGCACCCTCGTATAAAGGATTTGAATTATAATCATAAAAATCAATATTACACCAGGCAGATATATCGGTTATGTTAACACTTGCTATACTAATGCAAATTCTGAATGCATAGTCACCAATGGAAGTAACGCTATCGGGAATAGCAATGCTTGTTAAACTGTTGCAATCGAAAAAAGCCGAATTGCCAATGGAAGTAACGCCGTCTGGAATGACGATACTTGTTAATCTGTTGCAATCTTTAAAAGTATAATCCCTAATGCTTGTAATTCCCGTGGGAAGAGTGATGCTTATTAAGCTACTGCAATTGTAAAATGCATACTCACCAATGGAAGTAACGCTGTCGGGAATGTCGATGCTTATTAAACTACTGCAACCGGAAAAGGCAGACCTACCAATGGAAGTAACGCTATCGGGAATGTCGATGCTTATTAAGTTACCGCAACCAGAAAATGCATAATTACCAATAGAAGTAACGCTATCAGGAATAGTGATGTTTATTAAACTACCGCAACCAGAAAATGCATAATTACCAATAGAAGTAACACTGTTGGGAATATCGATGCTTATTAAACTGCTGCAATCGTAAAATGCATACTCACCAATGGAAGTAACGCTGTCGGGAATGTTAATGTTTATCAAACTACTGCAATCTGAAAATGCACACGCACCAATGGAAGTAACGCTGTCGGGGATAGTGATGTTTGTTAAACTGCTACAATTCCAAAATGTATAGTCTTTAATTTCATTTATATCATCCGGCAAAATAAGATTTGTAACAAGTTCTCCGTTTAGATATAGGTTATCTGCATAGTATAAAGGATTTGACAAGCCGAGAAGAGTAGCATAAAAATCGATATTGCACCATGCGGTTATATCAGTTATACTAACACTTGTTAAACTGTTGCAATCGTAAAATGCACCATCACCAATGGAAGTAACGCCGTCGCCGATGGTGATGCTTATTAAACTACTGCAATCGTAAAATGCACCATCACCAATGGAAGTAACGCCGTCGCCGATGGTGATGTTTGTTAAACTGTTGCAATCGTAAAATGCATAGTTACAAATGGAAGTAACGCCGTCTTCAATTACAACATCCATTATATCAGAGCGAAAATTATACCAAGGAGCAGATGAATAACTATACGAATCGCTCATTTCCCCCTCGCCGGTTATGGTGAGGGTACCCTCGTCATCAAGTGTCCAGGTGAGGTTAGCACCGCACGTACCGCTTGATGCTGCCGAGGCAGTTATTGCACCAAAGGCGATTATGCTTATTGTAATTAAAATAAATGTAAGTAAAAGTTTCTTTTTCATTATTAAAAAGTCTCCAAAAAATATGCCAATCGGTTATATCGTACATTTTGTATGGGTATTATAGCACAAAGTTTTGCAAAAATCAAGGCGTAAGCCTTGTATATCATCAAATATTGTATTTTGAATGATATATTGCTATCGCAATATGATATACGGCAAAGCCGTATGATATACTTGCAGGGGCAAGTATGATATAATATCCGTTCCATCATACGCGAAGCGTATATCATCTGCAAAGCAGATATCATATCGAAGATATATCACCCGTTGTGCAAGGAACGGATAT
>JAZSET010000014.1:0-11644 GCA_045531795.1 Eubacteriales bacterium
TAATGTCAACAGTTGCATTCGCTTCTTGTGGTGCAAAGACTACAGGTTACACAGCAGACAACACCGAATTCTTTATCGGTGGTACAGGTCCTCTTACAGGCGATGCTTCATCTTACGGTATTTCCGTTCAGGAAGGTGCACAGCTTGCTATTGATGAAATCAATGCAAACGGCGGACTTAACGGAATTAACTTTAAGTTCGATATCAAGGACGACAAGGCAACAGCTGCTGATGCTGCTATCGGCTACGATACACTTTATGAAGCAGGTATGCAGGCTTCAATCGGTTCTGTTACATCAGGTTCATGCGATTCATTCGCATCAAAGGCAGATGAAGATGGCGTATTTGCTATCACACCCTCAGCTTCCGCTGCAAACGTAATCGAAAACAGACCTACAGTATTCCGTGTATGCTTCGGTGACCCTGACCAGGGCTACCTCGCTGCAGAAGAGCTCGCAGCAAACTACGAGTCAATCGGCGCTATCTACGATACAAGCGATCCTTACTCATCAGGTATCTATGATGCATTCAAGGCAAAGATGGCTGAACTCAACAAGGAATTCAACACACAGACATTTGACGCAGAAAACAAGAAGGACTTCTCAACTCAGGTTGAAGCACTTAAGGACTGCGATGTAATCTTCCTTCCCATCTACTACACAGAAGCAGGAACAATTGCAAAGACCGCAGCAGCAAAGGGTTGCGATGCGCTTCTCTTCGGTTGTGACGGTCTTGACGGAATTGCAGGTCAGCTTGACGAATCTGTAACAAGCGAAATCAGATACATTACACCTTTCGATGCTAATAGTGATGATGAAATAGTTACAGCTTTCGTTGCTGCATACGAGGCTAAGTACAACAGAACTCCCGACCAGTTTGCAGCTGACGGCTATGACGCAGTTATGACAATTTTTGCGGCAATGAAAAAAGCAAATGTTACTGATGTTACAATCACACCTCAGGCACTTTGTGAAATCCTTGTAAATACAATTACAGCTGATGATTTCATATTCCAGGGTGCAACAGGTAAAATGACATGGGATGCTACAGGTGCTTGCACAAAGGTACCTCAGATAGTAGTTCTTAATAAGTAATTATTTATTGCAAAAAGCATTTTGGTTGGGCATTTTGTGTCCAACCAAAATGTCGTTTATACGAAAAGATAAAATTGGAGAAAATTTATGAGTACATTCATTGACGGACTGAGCCTCGGCAGTATATATGCGCTTATAGCCCTTGGTTACACAATGGTTTACGGTATTGCAAAGATGCTGAACTTTGCCCACGGCGATATTATTATGGTAGGCTCATACGCCATACTTACTACTCTTGCAATGAACGGTCATCCGCTTCTTGCAATACTTGTGTCAATAATCGTTTGTACGGTTCTTGGCGTTACGATTGAAAAGGTTGCTTACAGACCTCTGAGAGGAGCATCACCGCTTGCAGTTCTGATTACTGCCATTGGTGTCAGCTACTTTCTCCAGAGTGTGGCACAGCTTATATACGGTGCCCAGACACGTCCTATAAGCCTTGCACATTTCGCACCGATTGAGATAGCCGGAGTAAACATAAGCGTATCGGCAATTATATCACTTGTAGTGGGTGCACTTATTATGATATGCCTTACATTGTTTATCAAGTTTACAAAGTTTGGACGAGCAATGATAGCAGTATCCGAGGACAGAGCTGCGGCAAAACTTATGGGAATAAACGTAAATATGATTATTCTTGTAACCTTTGCAATAGGCTCGGCACTTGCGGCATTTGCAAGTACATTCTATGTTATGCAGATACCTAATACAAGCCCGACTCTTGGCTCAATGCCTGGTATAAAGGCGTTTACAGCGGCAGTTATCGGAGGAATAGGCTCCATTCCCGGAGCAATGCTCGGCGGTGTGCTTATGGGAGTTATCGAAAAGATTTCATTGAGCATTCCTGTACTTGCACCGTATACAACTGCTCTTGAGTTTTCATTACTTATTTTAATACTTCTTGTAAAGCCTACGGGTATTCTCGGCAAGAAGAGAAGAGAGAAGGTGTAAGATATGAAAACAAAAGAGTATTTCGGCTACGTAAAGAAAAGCTACAAATTCAAAAACTATGTTGCCTATATCGGGGTAATCATATTTACCGTAGTGAGCGCAGTTCTTGCATATATGGGATACCTTCCCAGATCAACCCAGAACCTTTTTACACAAATCGGATATTCGATTATTCTTGCGGTATCCTTGAACCTTGTTGTAGGATTTCTCGGAGAACTTAGCCTTGGACACGCAGGCTTTATGTGCGTAGGCGCATATCTTGGCTGCTTTTTGGCAAATTATCTCCACACAATAATTCCGTCAAAACTTGCAGTGCTTATTATTTCGATGATAGCAGGCGGTATTGTGGCGGCAGTGTTCGGATTTATCATCGGACTTCCCGCACTCAGACTTAAAGGCGACTATCTTGCAATTGTAACACTTGCGTTTGGTGAAATTGTAAGAACTATCTTTAAGAATCAAAAGGTTTTCGGCGGAGCACTCGGACTTACAACAAAGAAATATGGAACAACATTGTTCATCGTTGCATTTGTTGTCGTACTTATAATGATTTTCGTAATACAGAATCTTGTTAAGAGTAAGCACGGACGAGCAATAACAGCAATAAGAGACAATGAAATTGCTGCAAAGGCAATGGGTATAAATGTAACCTATTACAAGTTGTTCGTGTTTGTTATTTCTGCATTTTTCGCGGGTATAGCAGGTGTTATTTACGGACATTATGCAACTCCTGTTCTTTATTCGTTCTTCTCATATAACTACTCAATTGAAATACTTGTTATGGTAGTTCTCGGTTCAATGGGAAGCATTAACGGCTCGATAATTGCAGCCGCGCTTATAACATTCATAAACTTCCAGCTTACAACAAAACTTTCGGGTGACCTTGCAGCACTTAAGAACCTTATTTATGCTCTTATACTTATTGCGATAGTAATAGTAAATAACGCTCCTGCACTCACAGCACTAAAAGAGCGTTTTGGCATAAAGAACTTTATTTCAAAAATCATTTCGAAGTTCTATAAACCCAAATACGATCCGTCAAAGAGAAAAGATGACGAAGCGTATTGGCACCGTATTCCGACTAAGATACAGATGGACGAGTTACTTTCGATGGATGTAAAGCCTGACACCACATATACACCGGATAAAAGAGAGGAGAAATGACTATGCAGGATAATTATATGCTTGAAACTGTTGGTCTTGGAATCTCTTTCGGAGGACTTAAGGCACTTCAGGATATAAACCTGAAAATCAAGAAAAATCAGCTATACGGACTTATTGGACCAAATGGCGCAGGTAAAACTACTGTATTTAACCTTATAACAGGAGTTTATACCCCTACAACGGGAAGATTTTTCCTCGATGGCGAGGATCTTACAGGAAAGAAGCAGGAAGCAATTAATCAGAAGGGAATAGCACGTACATTCCAGAACATACGTCTGTTTAATAATATGACGGTTATCGGAAATGTAATGGTAGGACTTCATAATCAGAATGAGTTTAAAAGCAACCCCTTTGCGAGTATGTTCAGATTCCCCGTACACTTTGAAAGTCAAGAGAAGATGAGAACACGTGCAAAAGAGCTTCTTGCTATATTTGGTCTTGAAGATGAGCGAAATAACCTTGCCTGCAATCTTCCATACGGTAAGCAGAGAAAGCTTGAAATAGCCCGTGCACTTGCAACAAACCCAAAGCTCTTGCTCCTTGATGAGCCTGCGGCGGGTATGAACCCCAACGAAACAGAAGAACTTATGAATACAGTTCGCTTCATTCGTGATAATTTCGATATGACTATACTCCTTATCGAGCACGACCTTAAATTTGTATCGGGACTATGCGATGAGGTAACCGTTCTTAATTTCGGTACATCTCTCTACAACGGTGAAGTGAATAAGGCTTTGAGCGACCCTGAGGTTGTTAAGGCTTATATAGGAAAGTGAGGACTGAATTATGGCAATGCTTGAAGTAAGAAACCTTGAAGTATATTATGGCGTAATACAAGCCCTCAAGGGAATAAGCTTTGATGTTAACGAGGGAGAAATAGTAACCCTCATCGGTGCAAACGGTGCCGGAAAAACTACTACAATGCAGAGCATTATGGGCCTTATACCGGCTAAGGGAGGCACTGTAACATATGAGGGACAGCTGCTTAATAAAATCCCATCACATAAAATAGTAAAGCTTGGTATGACACAGGTGCCTGAGGGCAGACATGTGTTCCAGGAGCTTACAGTCTATGAAAATCTTCTTCTCGGCGGATATATTGAAAACGATATGAAGAAGATAAAAAGTGACATTGAGGATGTTTATGAAAGATTCCCGAGGCTTAAAGAAAGACATAACCAGATTGCAGGAACTTTATCCGGTGGTGAGCAGCAGATGCTTGCAATGGGCAGAGCAATAATGAGCCACCCGAAGCTTTTGATGCTTGACGAGCCCTCTATGGGACTTGCCCCTATTCTTGTTGACCAGATTTTCGATATAATCAAGGAGTTCAACAAAATGGGCACAACAATTCTGCTTGTAGAGCAGAACGCGGGTAAAGCACTCAGAGTAGCTGACCACGCGTATGTACTTGAAAACGGAAGAATAGCACTTTCGGGTACAGGCAAAGAACTTGCTGAAAGCGAAGAGGTAAAAAAGGCATACCTCGGAGGTTAAAAATAAAAATGGCAGGAGTTACTCCTGCCATTTTGTTATATAATCATTTCTGCGGAATAATGAGTCCGTAGCCTTTGTCACGGCGTTTGTAAACAACGCATATTTCATCACTTGATTCATCTCTGAACATATAGAAGTCGTGACCTGTAACATTCATCTGAAGAATGGCTTCCTCAACGGTCATAGGCTTGACAGAGAAAGACTTGGTACGGATATCAAACTCTCCCTCTTCCTCAAAGTCTACGTTTTCTGCAAAGAGTTCAGCACGCGATGCGTCTCTGAGGCGCTTCTCAAGTTTTGTCTTGTTCTTTCTGATCTGTCTGACCAGAGTTTCAAGTGCGTTATCAAGGGCATTCTGATATGTTTCGTCAACCTCTTCGCTTCGGAACATATTCTGACCTGCGATGATGGTTACTTCAATTTTATCTTTGTCACGCTCGTTTTTGAGCTTTACGGTTGCTGTTGCATCATCTTTGAAGTACTTGTCAAGTTTACTTAGCTTCTTTTCAATGATTTCAGCAACATCTTTCGGTACATGAGTCTGTCTTCCGGTAATTGTAATCTTCATTAAGTGACCACCTTTGCTATAGAATTGTAAACAATGCTACCTGTTTACACTTATATTATAGCATACATTTTGGTCAAATGCAATAGAATATCCGCAAATAATACTAATATTTTGTAAAAAATATATAAATGATGATTAAATAACCAAACCGCCATTGACGCCGATTATCTGACCGGTTATAAAATCTGAGGCGGGAGAAGCAAGGAACAGGGCAGTATCAGCAATATCTGAGGGGGTACCAATCCGTGAAAGAGGAGTTTCCTCTTTTAACTCATCTAAAGTAGCTGCGTCGAGTGACTTGTTCATATCTGTAGCAATAACACCGGGTGTAATGCAGTTAACATTTATCCCTGACGGACCAAGTTCCTTTGCAAGTGCCTTTGTAAATCCGATAAGAGCAGCCTTTGAAGCAGAATATATTACTTCGCAGGAGGCTCCAACCTCTCCCCACATAGAGGAAATATTGATAATTTTACCAGATTTTTGATGTATCATTTCGCTCAGGGAAGCCTGAGAGCAGAAAACAGCTGAGTCAAGGTTAGTACCCATAATATTTCTGTAAGTTTCCTCGTCTGTGTCTGTAAATAAACCGATATGTGATATGCCTGCATTGTTAATGAGCACATCAACACCGCCGAGAGCATTTATTGAGTCTTCAATCGCCTTGAAAGCAGAGGCTCTGTCAGACAAGTCGGCCTTAAGGCGAATTGCTCCTGTCAGATCTGAAAGATCACTTGCACACTCGTCACTGCATTTATAGATAAAGGCAACACGATGTCCTCTGTTTGCAAAAGCTTCCACAAGGGCGCGGCCGATTCCTCTTGAGCCGCCCGTTATAATTACCCGTAACTTGTTTTCCATAAAATCCTCCGGTTATATTCTTAAACTGTCACTTTTTGCTGAATTTATATACATTATATTACATACTTGTTGACAAAAACCTGAAAAATATCTTGCAAAATTGTAAACATTGTGATATAATATAGTGTAACTATGTAATTCTTCAGCAATTTGTCCTATAATTAACTGTAACAGGGAGAACAAAACTTATGAACAAAGCAGATCAGAGTTTGACCCCGGCACTTCCTTTTAAAAGACAATTATTTATACTCGGAATTGATCTGGTGCTTATTGCGGTATCAATAATAATAGCAACACTTGTTTCAATGCCTACAAACCTTCCGGAGATTTTTCTGTCACTGGTAATATGGTTTGCTGTTGTGTGTATTTTTTTTCTTACTACATATTTTTTTGCAGGACTTCACAGAGTAATATGGAAGTTTGCACCGCTTAACGAGTTTATAAAACTCGGACTGATACTTACATTTTCAGATTTGCTTGCACTTGCAACACATGCTTCAATAACCCGTGGTAAAGTAGACAAGGTATCGTTATCAACATATTTCAGCGCGATAATATTTTCACTTCTTTTAGTATTTGTTCATCATGCATTACTGAGTCACCGTAGAAGACTTTATACCCACTCTGAAAAAAACACTAGAAAGGTAATGATAATAGGTTGCGGAGATTCTGGCAACAGTGTAATCGGCAGATTAAACAGAGAATCCGGAACTCAATATGAAGCCGTTTGTTTTATAGATGATAACCCTGCTTTTACAGGTAAAATTGTAAATGGCATACCGGTAATCGGAACAAGAGAAGATATTGCTGATGGCGTAAAAAAGTACAATATATCGCTGATAATATTTGCAATTCCTTCAATTTCGCCTGATGAAAAAGCAAAAATTCTTGAAATGTGTGTTAAAACCGGTGTAGAGGTTAAGACTCTGCCGTCAATCTCACAGATAATCAGCGGAGAATTCAGCGAAGCTGAAACGAGAAATGTTGAAATAGACGATCTTCTCGGGCGCGAACCGGTTGACACAAACATAGACAGTGTTATGAATTATGTCAGCGGCAAAACCGTACTTGTAACGGGCGGTGGAGGCTCAATCGGTAGCGAACTTAGCCGTCAGATTGCATCACATAATCCCGGCTCTCTGATCATTTTTGACATTTACGAAAATAATGCCTATGATATTCAGAATGAATTAAAAAGGAATTTTCCCGAACTTAATCTTGTAACACTTATAGGCAGTGTAAGAGACTCATCCAGAATTGACCTTATACTTGAAAAATATCGTCCCGATATTATTTATCACGCGGCAGCACATAAGCATGTGCCTCTTATGGAGGATTCGCCTAACGAAGCAATAAAGAATAATGTGCTTGGTACATATAAGCTTGCAAAAGCGGCTGACAAGCATAATGTAAAGAGATTTGTGCTCATTTCTACAGATAAGGCAGTAAATCCCACAAATATTATGGGCGCAACAAAGCGAATCTGTGAAATGATTGTACAGACATTCAATAATCATTCAGAGTGTGACTATGTTGCCGTAAGATTTGGTAATGTTCTTGGCAGTAACGGAAGTGTTATCCCGCTTTTCAAAAATCAGATTGAAAACGGCGGACCTGTCACTGTAACACATCCTGATATTATCAGATATTTTATGACAATACCCGAGGCGGTGTCACTTGTACTCCAGGCGGGAGCATTTGCCAAAGGCGGAGAAATATTCGTTCTTGATATGGGCAAACCCGTAAAAATACTTGACCTTGCAAAAAATCTTATTACACTAATGGGACATGTTCCCAACGGTGACATAAAGATTGAATTTACAGGTTTAAGACCGGGTGAAAAGCTTTACGAAGAGCTTCTTATGGCCGAGGAGGGACTTACCGCAACAGAGAATAAGAGAATTAAAATCGGTCATCAGATTGATTTTGATGAAAATGATCTTATTTCAACTATAGATAAACTTGTGGAAGTTATGTATGATGACTGTGCTGATGTCCGTTCTCTTGTGAAAAAACTTGTTCCTACATATAAGTACAAAGAAGAAAAGTAAATTTTTGTCGGAAAAATAAAAAAATCGTTGCAATAATTGAATAATAGTGGTATACTGTAAGTAATTTGAAAGGACTTTGGTGTACCACTGTTTTTTATTATGAATAAGATGAATGAACAAATACTCAAAAAAATAAAAAGAATACTTGTTTGTGTACTTGCGTTTTTAAGGTCAAGGGCAGGGATTGGCATAACTGTACTCCTACTGCTTTTGCTTGTAGTCTCACTTGTAATCGGCTCTTGTGTTGGTTCCGACAGTGAAGATGAAACAACAACCGACACCGAATCTGTAAGTGAAACAACTACCTTTGAACCTGTAGAGTCAACTGAAGACACAACAGCAGAAGCTCCTGCGGCAGAAACAAAAAGAGCCATTGATAATATGGAAATCCCCGATACAAACTGGGCATATTTTTTAATCAATCGTTCAAATCCAGTAAAGGATAACTTTGAAGATACAATAGACCTTGACTATGTATACTCAAACGGAACAAAATATTTACTTGATTCACGCATAACGGGTTTTACAGAGGCAATGATAAATGATGCCTATGATGACGGCGTAACACTTCTCATTTGCTCCGGCTATCGTAATCTTGCCCGTCAGACAACTAATTTTGAAAACAGCCTTCGCAGTTACGCCGGGGGAAGATATAATTTTGCCACAGCCTATAAGCTTACATCAGGTTACATAGCGGTTCCCGGTACAAGTGAACACCACACCGGACTCGCTATTGACTTTGTAACACCGGGATATATGTATCTTGATTCGGGCTTTGAAGATACACCTGCGTATAAATGGCTTTCTGAAAACTCATATAAATACGGGTTTATTTTGCGCTATCCGAGCGAAAAAAGCGAGCTTACAGGTATAAACTACGAGCCCTGGCATTTTCGCTTCATAGGCTTTGAACACGCACAGAAAATATATGAAAGCGGACTTTGCCTTGAAGAGTATATGGAAAGGGAAAAAGAGAACTATCCCGATGTTAAGTTCAATGCGCTTGGAGAACTTATAATACCCTCAGAGCCATTGTGGTATAACCTCATTAAAAATGCTCCCGAAACAGAGAAAGTCACAGAAACAGAAACCGAGATTGAGTCTGAGGGCGAAAGCATTGAAAGTGATAGTGAAGAAACTGATATAGAATCAGACGAAACCGAGGAAGATTTCCCCGACTGGCTCAAACCCGTTGAAGATGAAAGTGACACTGACGAAACTGACACTGATGAATCAGATTTTGACGAGAGCGATCCCGATGAAACCGACTCTGACGAAATTGACTCCTGCGAGAGTGACACGATTTTTGAAGATACAGATTCCACCGACTTTGACACAGATTCTGATACATATACCGAAAGTGATGATACAAGCGAAATATCTGATGTAGAAACCGAGTCTGTGGCAGAGACTGAAGAAAGTATAACCGAAACAGAATCGGAAATGACAGAGACCGATGACACCGAGCTTGTAACTGAAAGTGATAGTATTGCAGAAATCAATAGCGAAAGCCTTGATGAGGAAGAAGTATGAAGATACTCGAAAAACTTGTAAATGTCCTTAAAAAAGCTCCGGACAAACCGTTTACGACTGCGATTATTGTTGCGGGAGGAAGCGGTACAAGAGTAGGCACAGACATTCCAAAGCAACACATTTTGCTTGATGACAAGGAAGTAATTGCGCACACATTACTTGCATTTGAAAAAAGTAATGTGATTGACGAAATTGTCGTTGTTTGCAGAATGGGTGAAGAGGAGCTTTATAATAGTTACAAGGATAAATACTCAATTACCAAACTTACGCGCAGTGTTATTGGCGGAGAAAGCCGTCAGGAGTCAGTTCTGGCAGGCTTTGAAGCTGTTTCAGAAAACTGTAAATTTGTAGCAATACACGACGGGGCACGTTGCCTTATTCACAGTGACGACATCGAAAGTGTTGTTAAAGAGGCGTATAAGTATCGTTGTGCAACACTTGCTAAAAAATGTACTGACACAGTAAAACTTACAGACGAAAAGGGATATATAAAAGAAACCCTTGACAGAGAAAAGCTCTACCTCGTGTCTACCCCTCAGGTATTCGAGAAGAGTATTTATCTGACAAGTGCCTATCTTGCAAAAAGAGACGGAGTAAGTGTGACAGACGATAACGCACTTGTGGAAAGAGCAGGCGTTAAAATAAAGCTTGTTGAGGAAAATTTCCTGAATATTAAAATTACAAGGCGAGAGGATTTAGAACTTGCCAAAGCAATACTTAAGGATAGATGAAAATCTATCCTTTTTTTACTCATAATTTGCGCCAAACCAAGCAATACTAAATAAAATCGAGCAAATATGAGGTGCTTTATGAAGAAATGCTATATTAAAAAGGTTAGCGGACTTGAAATAATTGACTCAAGAGGATTTCCGACAGTAATGGCAAAGGTTACACTTGATGACGGTACAGCAGGAGTGGCTTCAGTACCGTCAGGTGCATCAACGGGAATACACGAAGCATATGAAAAGCGTGACGGAGATAAATCGAGATATGGCGGAAAGGGTGTAACCGAAGCAGTAAAATCTATTGATACCATAAGCGAAGCCCTGCACGGAATCTGTGCATATAAGCAGGATGATATTGATGATATAATGTGCAAACTTGACGGGACTGACAATAAATCCCATCTTGGCGCAAATGCAATTCTTGCCGTGTCACTTGCAGCTGCGAGAGCCGGGGCAACTTCGCTTTCTATGCCGCTTTACAGGTATATCGGTGGGTTTGCCCATACAAGAATGCCTGTGCCTATGATGAATATTTTAAATGGCGGAGCGCATGCAGGAAACAATATTGATATTCAGGAATTTATGATTATGCCGACGGGTATTGAGAAGTTTTCTGAAAGACTGAGAGCAGGCGTTGAAATTTATATGGCTTTAAAGAAAGAACTTGCGCGTCACGGACATAGCACAGGGGTAGGAGACGAGGGCGGTTTTGCACCTAATCTTACAGACGAGAGAGAAGCGATAGAATTTATACTTGACGCAATTAAACTTGCGGGATATACCACAAACGAAGTAAAACTTGCTCTTGATATTGCTTCAAGCGAGTGGTATGAAGACGGAAAATATGTACAGCCTAAAGTGAAAAAAGAGTGGACAAAGCACGAGCTCCTTGATTATTATGCAAAACTTGTCAAGGAATACCCCATTATTTCAATCGAAGACCCGTTTGCGGAGGATGATTTTGAAAGTTTTACCGAAATCACCGAAAAAATAGGTAAAACCACTGCAATTGTAGGTGATGATTTGTTTGTAACAAATACTCAAAGACTAAAAAAGGGTATAAAAGCGGGAGCAGCAAATGCTATACTGATAAAGCCAAACCAGATCGGAACTCTTACCGAAACCCTGGAAGCGGTAAAGACGGCACATACGGCAGGTTACAGAGCAATAATATCCCACCGTTCGGGAAAGTCGGAGGCC
>JAZSET010000038.1:0-5171 GCA_045531795.1 Eubacteriales bacterium
GGACAGGCAAATCTAATCTGGGGAAAAGATGTTACACCGGATTTCAAAGGAAAATTCGATACAGTAAATGTAAGCCTTAATTCTCCTTATCCGGATAAGTATCAGGCTGTCTGCCACAGTCAGTTTTCCGAGGCCGCACACCCTGCTCTTCTTGAATTTGCATGCAAGCTAAAAGACTTCGTTCCAAACGTAATATTCAGTGTCGTAAAAGACTCCGTTCCGGACGAAGACATAGAAAAATCAAAAGAAATTGCCGATAAATTAGGAGTAAAACTCCGCATTCGCGAAATGCTTTAATTTTAAGAAAAGGAAGATTTGATTATGAATAACGAATCTTTAAAGGCAGACCTTTTAAAAAGAATAGAAAACTCTCTTCCAAAAATGTCAAAGGGACATAAGCTTGTCGCTACCTTTATTTTAGAACATTACGACAGAGCTGCTTATATGACAGCCTCAAGACTTGGTTCTGAGGTTGGGATTTCAGAGTCAACCGTTGTCCGCTTTGCCAATGAACTTGGTTTTGACGGTTACCCTGATCTTCAGCACTCATTGCGTGAAATTGTAAGAAACAAGCTTACAACTCTTCAGAGAATAGAAATCACCAACGACAGAATCGGTAACAGCGATATTCTCGATAAAGTTGTAAATTCTGATATTGATAAAATAAGACGCACCCTTGATAAAATCAATCACGACCACTTCAACGCCGCTGTTGATGCTATTTTAAGGGCTGAAAACATTTACATACTCGGTATGCGCTCATCGTCAACGATCGCTTCCTTTATGAGTTTTTATTTCAACCTTATATTCAATAATGTCCGCCACGTCAGCGGATCGGGCGGAAGCGAAATCTTTGAAAATATTATGCGTATCACCGACCGCGATGTTATGATCGGTATAAGTTTCCCGAGATACTCAAAGAGATGTATCAACGCAGTTCAGTTTGCAAAAAATCAGGGGGCGCACGTTATTGCCCTCACCGACAGCGGAATCTCCCCTATCGCATCACTTGCCGACAGCCTGCTACTTGCCGAAAGCGATATGGCTTCCTTTGTAGACTCCCTTGTTGCACCGCTAAGTATCATAAATGCTCTTATTGTTGCAGCTGGAGTGAAGAAAAAAGAAGATGTATCAAACACATTCAGGCGTCTTGAAGAAATCTGGGATGAATATGATGTTTATCAAAAACTCCCCGATGTACACTTTTAAATATTGAAAGGATAGTTTATGCCAAGTATTGCTATAATCGGCGGCGGCGCTGCCGGTCTTCTTGCTGCAGGCACTGCTCTTCAATACGGTGCAGATGTTACAATTTTCGAGCCAAACCCGAAGCTTGGCGTAAAGCTGATGATTACGGGAAAGGGCAGGTGTAATGTAACAAACAACTCGCCCATTGAAAATATCCTTGCAAACATTCCGACCAATCCCCGCTTTTTATACAGTGCGCTGAATTCTTTTTCACCAAGTGATACAATGGAGCTTTTTGAAAGACTTGGTGTCCCTCTTAAAACCGAGAGGGGAAACAGAGTTTTTCCTGTGTCTGACAAAGCCTATGACATTGTTTCCGCACTCGTAAAATACACAAAAAATGCAAAAATTATCCACGAAAGAGTTACACAGATATCGGTTGTTGACTCTAAAGTAAAAGGGGTTATTACAAGAAACAAATCGGGTGAAAATCACTCCTATAATTTTGACAGTGTTATTCTCTCTACCGGTGGCTTATCATATCCAAGAACCGGCTCAACAGGTGACGGTTACAAACTCGCAAAAGCCCTTGGGCATACTCTTATCCCAACTGCTCCGTCATTGGTTCCCCTTGAAGCTGATAAACGCCTCTGCGCTTCTCTTTCGGGACTGTCTCTAAAAAATGTAACACTGAAAATCAGGGAAAATGCCACAAATCAAGTTGTATATGAGGATTTCGGCGAAATGCTTTTTGCTCACTTCGGAATAACAGGACCTTTGGTTTTAAGTGCATCTTCGCATATTAAATGTCCGCAAAAAGGCAAATACACCGCGCTTATAGACTTGAAGCCGGCACTTGATGAAAAGGCACTTGATAACAGACTTTTGTCCGACTTTTCAAAGTATATAAACAAAAACTTTTCAAATGCACTTTCAGATCTTTTACCACACAAGCTAATCCCTGTTGTAATTGCAATATCGGGTATTTCACCATTTGCTAAGATTAACTCAATTACAAAAGAAGAGCGTTTGAAGCTTGTAAGTATTCTCAAATCCTTTGAGGTTCCGATATACGGATTCAGACCGATAGACGAAGCAATTATTACTTCAGGCGGAATAAGCACAAAGGAAATATCTCCAAAGGATATGCAAAGCAAGCTTTGCCAAAACCTCTACTTTGCAGGTGAGGTTATTGATGTAGACGCATATACCGGTGGGTACAATCTCCAGATTGCCTTTTCTACAGGATATCTGGCGGGTATGTCTGCCGCACAAAATTATGACTAAAATTCAGTATGAAAGGATTATTTAATATGATAATCGCCATCGACGGCCCTTCAGGTGCGGGAAAAAGCACTCTTGCAAAGGGCATTGCCAAAAAGCTTGGTATCGTTTATGTTGATACCGGCGCTCTCTACAGAACTATTGGTCTTTATGTTTATAACAAAGGAATTGACAAAAGCGAAAATGAAAAAATCATTGACTGCCTTGATGAAATTGACCTTAAACTTGAGTTTAAAAACGGTCAGCAAAGCGTCATCCTGAACGGTAATGATGTTGGTGACTCAATAAGAACGCAGAATATAGCAGCCTATGCTTCTGCAGTTTCTGCAATACCCGAAGTTCGTGCATTTTTACTTGATACACAGCGAAACATCGCCAAAACAAACAGTATCGTTATGGACGGGCGAGATATCGGCACTGTAATCTTTCCAAACGCCGATGTCAAAATATTTTTAACTGCAGATGATGTAAGCAGAGCAAAGAGAAGATTTGAGGAACTCACCTTAAAGGGAGAAAACACCACTCTTGAAAAGGTACTTTATGAAATGCGTGAGCGTGACAAAAACGACTCTACACGTAAGACGGCCCCTGCTATTCCTGCAGATGACGCAATTTTTCTTGACAACTCAGGAATGGAGCTTGAAGAAACAGAAGCGGCTGCTCTTGGGATTATAAATGAAAAAATCGGTGGTATCAGTAAGTTATGAAATTCTATAAGGGACTTGTATTCCTGCTTTCAGGCCTTTTTAAATTTCTTTTCAGATTAAACATCACAGGTGCGGATAATGTACCGGACTCAGGCAATTATCTCGTTGTATCAAATCACATATCAATTGCTGACGTCTTTACACTTGCCATTTCCTGCAAACGGCAAATTCATTTTATGGCAAAGATAGAATTATTTAAAATTCCCGTGCTGTCACAGCTGGTAACAGCTTTAGGTGCTTTCCCGGTCGACCGTAAAGGCAATCCTGCCTCTGCTTTGAAAAAGGCCGTAAAAATACTTGAGCAGGGAGAGATAGTCGGCTTGTTTCCGCAGGGTACCCGTCAGCAAAATATCAGTGTGGCAGACACCGAGTTCAAAAGCGGAGCTGCTTTTTGTGCATATAAGTCAAAATCAGGAATTATTCCTGCGTTTATAAAAACTGACGGACAAAAATTCGCTTTATTCAGAAAAAGTGAAATCATTTACGGAAAGCCGATTGAATTTAATGCACTTCCCTTAAGTGAGGGCGGAAACGACGAATATGCTGTGGTTTCCGAACTTATTAAACGGGAAATACTTTTACTTGAAGAAAAAGCATACGGCGGTAAGTACAATGCAAAGTAAAATTACAGTTGCAAAATATGCAGGCTTTTGCTTTGGTGTTAAGCACGCAGTTGATACAGTTGAAAAACTTATAAGCAATCATAAGACTGCTAAAATTTATACACTCGGCAAGCTTATACACAATAATTATATTGTAGAAGATTTTAAAAGCCGCGGTGTTGATGTTGCCTCAATATCTGATATTGAAAGAATAGCCGCTGATACTGACGAAAACGGAGAAGCCTATATCGTCATCAGGGCTCACGGAGTAACGAAAGAGACACTCGGACTTTTAGAGAAATGTGCAAACAAACATCCGGGATTTCATTTTATCGACTGCACATGTCCCAATGTAAAAAAGATACATAAAATCGCCAAAGAAAACACAAACGAAAACACTATTTTCATAGTAATTGGCTCAAAAACTCATCCTGAAGTTGAGTCAATTGTAAGTTTTGCAAACGGCAAAACAATGATTTTTGAAAACAGCGACGAACTTGAAGCTTTTCTTTTATCAGACGAATATAATAATTTTGGTCAAAACATATTAAATTTAGTGGCACAAACTACTCAAAATTTGTATGAGTGGGAAAAATGTCAAAAAATTTTGCAAAAACTATGTACAAATGCAAATATTTTTGATACAATATGTGGTGTAACGGAAACACGTCAGACGGAAGCCAAAGAACTTGCCCACAATAACGATGCAGTAATCGTTATAGGTGGCAAGGAAAGCTCAAACTCTAACAAACTGTATCAGGTGAGCCGCTCTGTTAACCCAAACAGTTTTTTTGTTGAGAATGAGACCGTAATTAACAAGGCGGACTTTTCTCCTTTTAGGAGCGTTGCTATTACTGCCGGTGCTTCAACACCCGGCATTATAATACAGGAGGTATTAAACAAAATGAGCGAACAGAATTTTGAACAAATGCTCAATGACTCTTTCAAAACAATTTTATCAGGAGATACCGTGACGGGCGTTATACTAATGGTTTCACAGAGCGAAATTACCGTAGACCTCGGCTGCAAGGTTACAGGCATTATCCCTTACAGCGAAATTACGGATACTCCCAATCTCGACCTTACCACTATGTACAAGGTTGGAGATGAAATCGAAGCTTTCGTCATCAGAGTAAGCGATGTTGACGGTATGGCTACACTTTCAAAGAAAAAAATCGATGCAAGAAAGAACCTTCAGTTCGTTGTTGATGCTAAGGAATCAGGCGAAACTCTCGAAGGTCGCGTTGTTGAAGCCGTAAGAGGCGGCGTTATAGTAAGCACAAATCTCGTAAGAGTATTTGTACCTGCTTCACAGACCGGTGTTCCGAAGGACGGAGACATCAAGTCAATCATCGGCCAGACAGTTAAATTTAAGGTTATTGAAACAGAC
>JAZSET010000028.1:0-69756 GCA_045531795.1 Eubacteriales bacterium
CATCATTAAATAAATACATAACAATTCAGGATAATATTATTACACTTTCAAACACTTACTCTGCTCCTCTTAATTGCACTACTTCAAATTTATTTTATATTAAAAGGAAATTATAATATATATAGAATATTTTGATGAGGTTAGTTAGATATGCTTAATGATAACGAGTACAAGGGTATTTTGCTTGAAATAGGTCTTAAAATCGGATATTACAGACGCAAAGCCGGAATGACGCAGGCGGAGCTTGCAGAATATGCCGGAATAACGCTCTCATATTTAAGCCAGCTCGAAAGCCCCAATTTGCCATACTGTCCGTCAGTAAGAGTTCTTTTTACTCTTGCCAAGGTTCTTGGTATCAAGGCCTCAAAGCTGATAGATGTAGAGGAAGACTAAAACAAATGGATAAATTCAGAGTCCTTGTTGTAGACAAAGACATATCTGCCTGCAGAATGTTTTCGGGTATGTTTGGCCCATATGATGATATAAAGGTAGACATTATATATCACGAAGAAGAAATAGTAGACTGCTTAAGCGAGATATATTATAATGTTATAATAATTGACCGCAGGGAAGTGTCTGACGAGGATATTTCTGCAATTATCAGAAACAAGCCAAATTCCCTGAGACATCCGATAGACAGTGAAATAATACTGACTTCAGAGACAATAGAAGCAGATACGGTTTTTAAAACCAAAGACCAAAAATCGTATTATTTACTGAAAAAGCCACTTGATTTCGCTTTTATAGAAAAGCTTCTTGATGACAAAAAAGAGTTTTATTATGCGCAAAGTAAACTCCGTAAACTTTCAAATTCTCAAAGAGATACAAAGGAACTTATATCCAAATTGTTAAGTGATATAGGCATTCCTCACAGTATAAACGGCTACGATTATCTTTATTTCGGAATCAATTCGGCAATAGAGAACCCCGGACTTGTCGAATATATCACAAAAGGACTGTATCCTCATATTGCAAAAAACTTTCATGTGTCAAGCGCAAAGGTTGAAAAATCAATAAGAGATGCTATAAATATGGCGTGGGAGAGGGGAGACAGTGCACTGTTTAATGAATACTTCGGAAACACTGTAAGATCCCGGAGCGGGAAACCGTCTAACAGTCAATTTATCAAGTCTGTAATGCGCAAAATAGAATTAGAAATACCTGAAAACTATATAGATAATAAAGAACAGAACAAGGAAACTTAATCGTTTGAAGTTTTCTTGTTCTTTTTTAAAAAAACTATTGATTTTATTTTTTATTGTGCTATAATCTAAGTGGCAAAGCCCGGGAAGAGAGGAAAACTGCAATGAGATTCAGTCACAATATGAATATGTGCGAGGGCTCGATCCTTAAAAAGATGATCATTTTTGCACTGCCCCTGATGATTACCAATGTTCTTCAGATAATATTCAATGCAACAGACGTTGCAGTACTCGGAATACTTGTAGGAGACGATGCAGTAGCAGCAGTGGGTGCTAACAATTCGCTGATAAATCTTATAACCTGTGTTTTTATTGGCCTTTCAATAGGTGCAAATGTGCTTGTTGCACGCCTTGCGGGCGAGCAGAACCGGGAGAGGGCAAAAAAGGCGGTCGGAACCTCTATGTGTATAGGTATTGCCGGTGGTCTTCTCATTGCAATAATCGGGGTTTTCTTTTCAAGAACTTTTCTTGAGTGGACTGCGTGCGATGCGGAAATAATTGATATGGCAGAGAAATATCTTGTCATATATCTGCTCGGAGCACCGATAGTTCTTCTTTATAACTTTGCATCAGCCGTACTCAGAGCAGTCGGCGACACCACACGCCCGATGATATATCTCATTATCGGCGGCGTTTCTAATGTATTTTTGAATATTTTCTTTATAAAGGTTTTTGGAATGGACGTTGACGGTGTTGCGATAGCGACAGTTATGTCTGAGCTTATTGCTTCCGTGCTTGCTGTTATCGCTCTTATGAAAAGCGACGGCTACGGTAGACTTGAACTCAAATATATCCGTATATATAAGGAAGAGTTTGTTTACATACTTAAAGTCGGAATTCCTGCAGGAATCAAGAGCGGTATGTTCAGCTTTGCAAATGTGATAATACAGTCTTCAATAAACTCTTTGGGCAAGGCTGTTATGTCGGCAAACACTATAGCCGTTCAGATTGAGGGTATTACATATCAGGCAATACACGCCGTATCGCTTGCTGCGACATCGTTTACAAGTCAGAACAACGGTGCAGGAAATATGGCCCGTGTCAAAAAGGTCGCATGGCAGAGCCTGGGGCTTTCTATGCTGGTAGGGGTTGGTGTCGGAGCAATTGTTACCCTTATAAGATATCCGCTTTGTGATATTATGTCAAATGACGCGTATATAATTGATGTTGCTGCACAGAGAGTGCTTATTTGCGGTATAACATATTGTCTGTGCGGAACAATGGACGCAATGAGCGGAGTGTTGGTAGGGCTTGGAAAATCAACCTCGGCAATGATAATATCTCTGCTTGGCAGCTGTGTTCTGCGACTCGTATGGGTATACACGGTATTTAAACTTTATCCGACATACGTAGTTCTCATAAGCACGTTCCCGATAAGCTGGGCGGTGACGACGGCTATATACTTCTGTGTTGTTTTCCCTCTTATGAAAAAGATGGAAAAGGAGTCAAAAAAAAGAGAGGCTGAGCCTGCGCTCAGCCGTTAAAAGGCATTGTCCCGGAAATGCTTCGTCTGTAATCGGATGGTGTCATACCGGTATGATAGGTAAAAAATTTGGTAAAGAGATTGCTTTCCTCAAACTTTACGAGGGAAGCAATTTTATTTATATCAAATGAAGATTCTGCAAGCAGGCTTTTTGCATATTCTATTCTTTTTTTGTTAGCATATGCTTTGAGGGTTGTTCCTGTCGATTTTGAAAAAACTCTGCTTATATGGCTTTTGTCGAGTCCGAGCGTACGGGCGAGCGCATCTATATCAAGATCGCACTCTGCAGATTTGTTTATATAGTCTAAAACCTTTTGTACAATAATTGCATCCGTCTGAGATGTGATGTTCTGACTTTGCCAAGTAACAGACAACAAAGCGCTTAAAAGTTCGTTTTGTACAGATGCTTCTTTTAACAAACACATCGTGGAAAAAAGATTTAAAACAGTGCTTTTTTCAATTATATAGTATGGGGAGTTGATGTTGAAATCACAAAAATCATCTTCAAAAACGAGCTCGAAAAAATCTATTCCCGACTCCCCGGAATAACCTGAACGGATTCTTGTGCCTTTTTCAAAAACAACCAGAGAGCCCTCAACTATTTCGATGTGACCGAGGGAAGTCCATAAACGCAGTTTGCCTTTGTTTACAAAAAACAGAGTGTAGTTTTCGGTGTAACAGGCTCTGTGCAGCCACTTTTCTTCTATTGAAATACGGGTGATGCTGTTTAGTGTAGCCATATCATTAAATCTCACTTTTACTATGATTTTCAAAAAGCAAATCAAGTGCTTTTTTCTTATTATAAAGCAAAACAGTGAAATATGCAATAGCTAATTGAAAAAATATTTTTCACAAAAAAGCCCGCAAGGGCTTTTTTATAAATGTTATGCTTTCTCAAAGCCTACGAGAACCCCGCCTTTTTCGGCGTAGAAGCTGCATAAGCCCCTGAATTTATGTATTTCAACCGAGGCATTTTTGAATTTTGCGCGAATCATTGCTTTGAGTGCCACGGCAGCCGATTCATTCTGACAATGACCTATACTGATTTTTCCTGATTTAAATCCCTCTGCTTCGAGAGCTTTTATCAGAGTTTTAAGTGCGCGCTTTTCACCCGGGCACTTATTTACAGGCTCAAGTGTACCCTTATCACTTGCTTTGCCCACAATGCAAATGCCGGCAATTCCTACAAGTCTTGCTACGACAGGAGAAACCCTGCCGTTGTTTGCAAATGTCTTGAGTGATTTTAACATAAAAACAAGGCCTGTTTTTTTGAGATAGGCTTTTATTATGTTGCAGATTTTTTCATAAGGAACATCGCCGTTGATGCATTCTTCGAGTTTTTCTATTATCAAGGTCAACTCAGGACCTGCAGAAAGCGTATCTATTACAAAAACCCGCTTTCCCGGATTTTCCGACTCGTATATGTCTTTAGCCGCGCAAGCAGAATTATAGCTTCCGGACAGACCGCTTGTAATTGTGACGCAGAATATATCGTCAGCATCGCCAAAAGCCTTGAGCCAGTCATTTATATTAGGGCAGGAAGATTTCGATTTTCCCTTATATTTATCCATAAAATCAACCATTTCATCTACATCAAGCCAGTCATCATCAACGAATTCTTTTTCGCTTGTAATTACCTTCATTGGTGCACACGAGAAATTAGTATGGTTCAATTCAAACAGGTCACATGATGTGTCTGCAACGATTTTAATCTTTCTCAAAATATACCTCCTATTTGTTTGCTACAGTATCAAGACTGTCGCTTATAACAGAAAGACTGTGGTAAAATACAGTTCTTTCTTCGTCTGTTGTCCAGGGTATCTCTTCAAGAACCCGGCTGATTTTGTTTGCAATCCGTTTTGCTGCATCGTAACCCTTTTTGGTCAGCAGAAGCGGACTTCTGTATCGTTTTGCGTGTTTTGACTCGCAAGTCAGGTATCCGTTTGTCTCAAGAAAGTCGAGTGCACGGGAAATTGTAGCCTTATCCTCTTCACAGTGTTCGCACAGATCTGTGGCTGTAAGTCCCTGAGACAAATACAGATAATAAAGGCAGGAAATATGGGCGCTCTTTAAATTATATTCAGCCATTTCCTGATTTTTGATTTTACGGATGTTTCGACTTATTCTGTTGATAAGCACGGTAAAGGTTTCAAACCTTTCTTCCATAAAAGCACCTCCGTTTTACACTTGTTGATATTTCAACAAGCATAGTATAGCACAGACTTGTTGAAATGTCAACAGATATATCAAAAGCAGGGCTTAACAGAGCCATTAAAACAAAATACAGCATAGTCATTTTGACTATGCTGTATTTTGTTTTATCCCACTCGCTTTTTTGGGGGTTATTACTTAATATCAACGGTTACTTTCTGACCGGCTGCATTTGCAGCGGCCTTGATAACTGTGCGTATCGCCTTTGCGATTCTGCCGTGCTTTCCTATAACTTTACCCATATCATCGGGAGCAACCGAAAGCTCTAAAACGATATTGTCGTTTTCCGCTTCTTTTACGGTTATCCTGATGCTGTCGGGATCGTTTACAATAGGAGTCACGATATCGCAGAGCATTTTTTCATAATTAAGCATTACCGTGCTTCTCCTTTTCAGAAACGATTAGTCAATGATGCCGTTCTTCTTGAGAAGAACCTTAACTGTTTCTGTGGGCTGAGCACCGTTCTTTATCCAGGTCTTTGCTTTATCAGCGTCAACCTTGAATTCAGCGGGATCTGTAAGGGGATTGTAAGTTCCGATTTCTTCGATGAACTTACCGTCACGGGGACTTCTTGAATCTGCTACTATTACGCGGTAGAAAGGATTTTTCTTCATACCCATTCTTCTGAGTCTGATTTTTACTGCCATTTTAAATGACCTCCATAAATAAAATAATTTTTATATATTAATTTCCGCAAGCTTCTGTAAGCTTAAAACGGCATATTAAACATTCCTTTTTTGCCGAATTTGCGCATCATTTTGTTTGAAGCACCACCGGCAAGCTGTTTCATCATTTTGCACATCTGGTCATATTGCTTTAAGAGACGGTTGACATCTTCAACACGCATTCCCGAGCCCTGTGCAATTCTTTTTTTGCGCGAAGCATTGATAACAGAGGGGTTTTCTCTTTCATTTGGTGTCATAGAAAGGATAATCGCTTCAACTCTGTCAATCTGTTTTTCGTCAATTGTAGCACCCTTTAAATCAGACGCCTTTACTCCCGGCATCATACCGAGAAGCTGGTCTAAAGGTCCCATTTGACGAACTTTTGAAAACTGATCGAGAAAATCGGTAAGAGTGAATTTCTGCTCCCGCATTTTTTTCTCTAATTCTTCGGCCTGTTTTTCATCAAAGCTTTGCTGAGCCTTTTCGATAAGAGAGAGGACATCTCCCATGCCCAGAATTCTTGATGCCATTCTGTCTGGATGGAAAGGCTCGATCATATCAAGCTTTTCTCCGACACCGATGAATTTGATAGGCTTTCCTGTGACATGCCTTACCGAAAGTGCGGCACCGCCACGAGTATCGCCGTCAAGCTTTGTGAGAATAACACCCGTTATATCAAGAAGCTCGTTAAAGCTCTCGGCAACATTAACCGCATCCTGACCTGTCATTGCGTCAACAACAAGCAGAATTTCGGTAGGCAATGTTGCTGATTTGATATCAGAAAGTTCTTTCATAAGAACTTCGTCAACGTGAAGTCTGCCGGCGGTATCAATAAACACCATATCGTGACCGTGCTTGTGTGCGTGTTCAATTCCGGCTTTGGCAATTTCTACGGGACTTACTTTGTCGCCCATTGTAAACACGGGAATTCCAAGCTTTTCACCAACAACCTCAAGCTGTTTTATAGCCGCAGGTCTGTATACGTCGCAGGCTACAAGCAATGGTCGTTTACCTTGCTTTTTGTACATTCCGGCAAGTTTTCCTGCGTGAGTTGTTTTACCCGCGCCCTGAAGGCCAACCATCATAACAACTGTCGGCGGGCGGGAGGATATTGTGAGTTTTGTGTTGGTAGAACCCATAAGAGTTGTGAGTTCTTCATTTACAATTTTTATAATCTGCTGGGCGGGCATAAGGCTTTCAAGCACCTCTGCACCAATCGCTCTTTCGGTGACGGCATTTATAAAATCCTTGACAACTTTAAAGTTTACATCTGCTTCAAGTAGCGCGAGTTTTATTTCGCGCATACCCTCTTTTACATCTTTTTCAGTAAGCTTTCCCTTGCCTTTGAATTTTTTAAAGGCGTCAGATAATTTGTCTGCAAGACTTTGAAACATTTATGTTCCCCTTTTAAATTATATCTGTGAGAGGCGTTTTACATCTTCTATGATCGTATCAATCTCGGCAGCTGTATTGCCGTTTTGCTTTAATATCGAAAGCTGTTTGCTTATGTTCTCGCAGCTTTCGGATATTTCCAAAAATCTGTTTGCGAGTCCGAGCTTTTCTTCAAAATCGAGAAGCTGTTTTTCTGCTTTTTTTACTGTATCGCGGACACCCTGCCTTGTAATACCGACCTGTTCGGCAATTTCCGACAGCGATAAATCCTCGTTATAATACAAGTCGAAAACATTTTTCCTTTGCTCGGAAAGCAGTTCTCCGTAAAAATCAAAAAGAAAACCGAGACTCAAATCCTTGCTTTTCATAACTGCTCCAATGTGCGTGTAAAGTAAAACGCTTTACACATTATAGCACATACATTTTTGTTTGTCAACAGTAAATAAAGAATTTTTCAACATTTTTAAAACTGATATCTATTGACAATAAAGGAAAATAAAGGTAAAATATAACTTGTATTAAGTATTAGGAGAAAGAACTATGCCAAGAAAGAAAAGTGAAATGACAGACGAGGAACGGAAAAGGCTTAACGAGCACAGAATAAGACTTCGTAATCGTTTCCTGACGCAGGACAATGACTATATGAATGATGCCAGACTTCTGGAGCTTTTGCTTACATTTGCAATTTCTGTAAAAGATGTATATCCAACAGCCGTTAAGCTTTTGGCAAAATTCGGAGATATTGAGGGTGTTCTTTCTGCAAGTCATGATGATTTGTGTTCTGTAGAGGGAGTTGGCGAGGTGTCGGCAATCCTGATAAAGACGGTACCTGCACTTGCAAGAAGATGTGTTGTTGCCAAAAACAACCGCAAAAGTTTTAAGAACCCTGACGATATTGGCAAAAAAATGTGCGAATTGTTCTATGGCGTAAAAGAAGAACGCTTTTTAGTGCTATCCTTTAATAGTTCAATGCAGCTTATCGGACATGAGTGGCTGTCATCGGGTACAAGTGACGAATGTCAGATTGATGTTGAGGGAATGATGAGAGTATTACTCAGAGAAAATGTTGCTTTTGTTGCGTTTGCTCATAATCATCCCAACGGGAAACTGAACCCCTCTGCTCATGATATAAGAGCTTTGCTTGAGATTAACAGGTTGATGAGACCTCTGTCCCCGAAGCTTATTGATATGTATATTGTGTCAGAGGACAGATTCTATAAAATGAGCGAGGCAATGCATTATGTCGGAGAAGTAAAGCGCTTTAATGAAGACGAATACTCATACGCATTTGACGAGGGGTTTGATGCTCTTGATGCAACGGAAATTGCAGAAATACTACTTGATAAAGAAATATGAAAAAACGCTCTGCGCCTAATATCGCAGAGCGTTTTTTATTTGTCTTTCCAGAATCTTCGGAGAAGTTCTCCAAGAGCAGTTGTGTCGCCAACAAGCTTCATGTGCTTCCAGTGAGCGGGATACATTGATGCATATTCCCGGGTTGCGTATCTGTCATCTATAAGGAGGATAGCACCCCGATCGGTTTCACTTCGGATAACACGGCCTGCCGCCTGCAGAACCTTTGTCATTCCCGGTATCCGGTAAGCATAGTCGTATCCTCGCATATAGTCATCGTCACACAGGTTGTTGTAATACTCGCAAATAAGATTTGAGTCATCATTTATAGACGGAAGCCCAACGCCTATGATAGCACAGCCAATGAGCTTTTCACCGGCAAAGTCAACACCCTCTGCAAAAACTCCGCCAAGAACGCCAAAGGCAAGCAGAGAGCCGTTTTTGTCGGTTGCTTTGCCCCCTTGCTTTGGCGAGTTGCTTTCAGAGGGATTTTTATCTGTAAAAAACGAAGAACCCCGGGCAAGTCCCAGTTCGGCAAAAATGTCGTTTTCTGGCGGGGGGAAATCTTCTGCCGGAGTAATGGGCGCATCTTTTTCAAAACTTTTTATATAATCACTTCGCTCGTTTTCGCTCATTTCGCTTTTTTGCAGCAAAGTTTTAATCTGTGGATAGCTCTTTATAAAAGCGGAATATACCTCACTCATATATTTGTATGATGGGAAGAACGCGATATAATTGCCCTCTTTTCCGCTTATAAAGGTATAAAGAACCTTTACAAGAGCATTTGTGGTGGCTTTTCTGTCATCGAGTCTTGTGCTGAATTTATATGTTGTGGCAAGGCAGAGATTTTCCTTTGGAAAAGGGGATTCAAGTGTCAGTGTCAGGTCATTGTCGTCTCCGCCAAGTAAATTTTTATAGTAGTCAAGAGGCGACAGTGTTGCTGAAAACAGTATGGCGGATCTTCCCATTTCAAAACGGTTTTTCAAAACTGTTGACGGGTCAAGGCAGGTCTGCTTAAAGGTATAATTTTCGTTTCTGTATTCTATGAGACTGACATATTTTTCGTCATAATATTCTGAAATCTTAAGGTACTTCTTTATTTCAAAATAAAGATTTACCATTTGCTCGGGAAGATCGGTTTTGCTCCTGAAATATATGTCAAATGACTCAATCAGGTCTGCAAGTTTGCCGTTAAGCTTGCCAAAGGGTTTAATGCTTTTAAAAACGCCAAAATTTCCCGAAGTACCCGGCTTTACATCAACTAACTTGTTTGCACTTTTCATGTATTCAAGAGTGTCAACAAGCTTTGGATACAGCACTTTTTCTGCAGGGCTGATATTTAATAAAAGCGCCTCAATATCCTGGCTTTTTATGTAGTGCGAATACATATCTCTTGCCCGGTCTCCGAGATTGTGGGCTTCGTCTACAAGGAAAATGTAGTCTCCGCCGTTTGTAAAATATCGTTTCAAAAATACAACAGGATCAAAAAGATAGTTGTAGTCGCAAATTACGAGCTCACACCACTCTGACAAATCAAGCGACAGTTCATACGGACAAACACTGTGCTTTTTGGCATAATATTGTATTTTTTCAAAATCGAATATATTATCGTTGCCGATAGCATCAAGAACAGCCTCATTTATTCTGTCATAATGACCGCAGGCGTTTTCGCACAAAGTGGGATCACAGGTATCAATTCCGGTCTGGCAGGCTCTTTCTCTGGCGCTTATTACAATACAGGAAGCAACAAGCCCCTTTTCGCACAATAGAGCAAATGCGTCTCTGGCGGCGTTGGCTATGGTTGTTTTTGATGTAAAATAGAATATCTTTTTGCCGTAAGCACCCGATGCTGCCTTGATGGCAGGGAAGAGGGCTGACATAGTTTTGCCGATACCTGTGGGAGCTTCGGCAAAAAGCTTCTTTTTCGTGCAGATTGCTTCAAGAGCATATTCTGCAAAGGTGCGTTGCCCGTCTCTGTACTCTCCATAGGGGAAAGCAAGTTTTTTTGCACTTCTTATAAAGAGTTTTCGCCTTTCGAGGTGCTCCTTTTCTGATTTCACATACTCTGAAACCAGGTTTTCAACAAACGAAGAAAGGTCACTTGTTGCAAAGTAGTAATCATAGTTTACCGTATCTTCATTCTGAATATAACAATATGTAAGTCTGACAGTAATACTGTCAAGATTCTTTTCTTCTGCGTACATATAAGCATAGCAGATTGCCTGTGCAAGGTGAGTGGGACAAAAATCACGCTCGATTTGGTTTAAGGGTACATTTATGCATTTTATTTCTTCGAGAATATATCCGTCATCAGTCTGAATAATTCCGTCGGCTCTGCCTATCAGAAATATGCTTGTGTCTTCAATTTCAAATAATTTTTTTAATGTAACCTCAGGCGCATAAACTGCACCGCCTTTTTTCTGGAGCATACTGTGAAGCCTGATGCTTTCCACAACACGGAAAGCTCCGTGACGCATATCAATATTACCGCTTGGCATCATTTTTTCGCAAAGCTCACGCACCGGCACGGAAAGTATCTCGTTCATACAGTTTCTCCTTTCGCATATTTTATAAATATATTTTATACCAAAAAGCAAAAATATGCAACACCTATTTCAGAGTTTTATCAACGCCCTTGCATAGTTTATTAAACTATGATATAATATTATACAGCTTTAGTGCTAAAACTTATATAAGGAAGTCTCCTTTGTATGGATTGTAAAATACTTGCCTGTCCGAAATGCGGACAAGCATTAGACAGACAAAACAACTCTCTCATATGTGAAAACAGGCATACCTACGATTTTTCCGCAAGTGGGTATGTAAACTTCAACCTGAAGCAAAATATATCGGGAGATTCTCCCGAAATGGTACACGCCCGTTCCCGGTTTTTAGACGCAGGCTACTATGAAGTTCTTGCAAACGAGGTAAACAGAATACTCTCTGATCTGTCTGCAAAGACCGTTGTTGACGCAGGGTGCGGAGAGGGATATTATTCGTCGGTATTTGCAAAAAAAGACGAAAATCGGTTTGTTTATGGCTTTGATCTTTCAAAAACGGCTGTAAACAAGGCTGCAAAAAGAGTTTTAAACAAAACAGAAAACGCACTTTTTATGGTGTCTTCAATATTTGAAATGCCCATAAGTGACAAAGCGGTGGACTCCGTAGTGAGCATATTTGCGCCCGTAGCGTGGGAGGAATTTGCGCGTATAATAAAGCCCGGCGGCCATCTTGTGATTTGTGCCGCAGGCAAGGACCATTTACTTGGGCTTAAAAAGGCAATATATGATGACGTATATCTTAACACTCCCGAAAAGCTTGTACCCGGCGAGGGCTTTGTTGAGATATCAAGGAAAAATCTCAATTATACGGTGGAAATCAGTGATAATCAGGGGATTTGCGATCTGTTTGCGATGACTCCTTATTATTGGAAAACATCAAAAGATGATGCTGCAAAGCTTAAAGAACTGGATGTACTGGAAACGGTACTTGATTTTGATATATTTGTGTTTGAAAGGTCGAAATAAGAATGAAGATATCCATTATTATACCTGCATATAACGAGAGTGCGGTAATAAAGGAAAAAATGACAACTCTTGACAGCTGGTGCCGGGATAATCTTGCGGATTATGAAATTATAATAGTGAATGACGGAAGCCGGGATAATACCTGGGATATAGTTAAAAACGAGCTTGTCTGCGACCACATAATTGATGCGGGATATGACGATAACCGCGGAAAGGGAGGGGCACTGAAAGCGGGCGTTGCTGCAAGCCGGGGAGACATCATTGTCACGACGGACTGCGACCTTGCTTACGGCTGTGATGTTATTGGACAAGCGGTAAGGGTAATGGAAAATGATCCGCTTATAAAGGTGCTTATAGGCTCACGAAGCAAAGCGAAGAATGGTTTTGCGGGATATCCGCTTATAAGAAAGCTCGCGTCAAAGGTGTATTTTAAGGTTTTATCAACATATTCCGGACTGAAGGTGAGCGATTCTCAGTGCGGCTTTAAATGTTATGAAAGAGAAACGGCAAAAAAACTGTTTTCAGAGCTTGAATCGACAGGTTTTGCTTTTGACCTTGAAATATTACTCAGAGCAAAAAACAACAAGATTGATATACACGAAATGCCTGTGAAAATCAAAAGTCACGGCAATTCAAAAATAAATGTTTTTAAAGAAACATTCAGAATGCTACGCGAAGCCTCTGAAATCAAGAAGCGTTTAGTAAAATAAGAATAGGAGAGGATTTATATGATAAGAATGATACACACGGCTGATTTGCATCTTGACAGCCCCTTTTCTATGCTTGATTTGCAGAAATCAGAGATGCGAAGACAGGAAATGAGAGAGTCATTTCAAGCTCTTATAAATCTTGCGCACTCAACAAACACAAATCTGATGATTATAGCAGGGGATCTGTTTGACGGAGCCTTTGTAACTCACGAAACTTTAAATATGCTTGTCCGTGGATTTGAGGCAATTCCCGAATGCAGGGTGGTGATTGCTCCCGGCAACCACGACTTTGCGGGAGAAAACGGAGTCTGGGGCAAAATAAAATTTTCAGATAATGTATATGTATTTAGTTCATCTGAAATTGAGTCTTTTGATTTCCCTGAAATAAACTGTACGGTATACGGTTACGCATTTGTTTCAAACAAAATGGAAAGATGCCCGATAAATACGGCAGTGATCAGGGATAAAACAAGGGTTAATATACTTGCAGCCCATGCAGATATGTTGTCTCCTATATCAATGTATGCACCTCTTAACGAAAGAGATTTAGAGAGGGCGGGTTTTGATTATACGGCTCTTGGACATATACATAATACCGACCTTGTCAAAGAACTTGACTGCGGCGGATTTTACGCATACTCCGGATGCCTTGAGGGCAGAGGCTTTGATGAAACAGGAGAAAAGGGCGTCATAAGCGCAAGACTTGAAAAAAGCGACGGAAAGCTTGCCTTTGATTCAAAATTCATTCCGTTTTCGAAGAGAATATATGTAAAGCATACCCTTGATGTAACGGGATGCGAAAACAACGCAGCAGTGCTTGCAAAGATAAATGAATGTATTAAGTCGGAGGGCTTTGGTGACAAGCACGCAGTGAGATTTATATTAACGGGACTTTTGGACCCGTCAACAAGAATATTTACTCATTATATTGAAGAACAGATAACTGCTCTGTTTTTGTGTAAAGTTTGTGACGAGACTATTCCTCTTTATAAATGTGCATATCTTGAAAGTGACCCGTCAATAAAGGGCGCAGTATTCGACAAACTGAGACCTATGCTCGAGGGAGCAGATGATGAACAAAGAGAAATCGCCTCAATGGCATTAAGATATGCTCTTGTAGCTTTGTCGGGCGGCGAAACAACAGATTTCACTTAAAAGAAAGCGGTGAAAAAATGATTATAGAAAAAATACAGATTGACAGCTTTGGTAACCTGCAGGATAAGTGCATCGAGCTTTCAAACGGCGTAAATATAATCGAGGGAGCCAATGAGTCGGGCAAATCAACCATTGCAGCATTTATAAGATTTGTTTTTTACGGACTTTCAAACAAGAGCATTGATAAAGGTATAAGTGAAAGAGACAGATATATAAACTGGAACACAGGCTCTGCGGGAGGGTTTATTGAGCTTTCCGATGCCGGAGGCAGGTACCGTGTAGAGCGCACAATGATAGTTTCAAGTGCGGGAAGTGACGGCAAGAAGGCATATAGAGAGGGCGTACAGATTGTTGATTTGTCAAACAACTCTCCCGTCAAGGGAGAAACAAATCCCGGGGAATATTTTTTCGGTGTGGACAAGGAATTGTTTGAAAAGACGGCTTTTGTCAGTCAGCTTACTGGAACTAAAGTTGACGGAAGTAAACTTCTCGAAAATATTGAGAATATTTTGTTTTCCGCAAGTGAAAACATAAATATTACAAAGGCGCTTAAAAAACTTGATGCTTCACGAGTGCTGCTTTTACATAAAAACGGTGGCGGCGGAAAGATTTTTGAGCTTGAAACAAAGGCGGCAGCATTTGAAGCAAAGCTTGAGGATGCAAAAAGAATAAGTGAGGAAATTTTAAATACAGAAAGCTCACTCAGAGAAGCGAAAAACGGCCTGGAATCGGCACTGAAAAAGAGAGACAAGCTGAAGTGTGAAATAAAGGGATTTGAAAATTCCGCTGTACTTGCGCTGTTTGATAAGCTCCATTCATTTGAAAAAAGCATTGATGGGTCAAAGGGGAAATTGGCACAAATTATTGAAAAATACACGGTTGATAACTTCTTCCCTGACGAATCTTATTTAAAGGAGCTTGAAAAAGCGATAGATGAACTTGAAACTGCACGCAACGAGGGCGCTCTTATAGAAAAAGAACTTGAAGCGGCAAGGGCTCAGTCGGCACTTAACGAACAAAGCAACTCATCAGAGGAAGAACTTGAAAGAATAAAGGAAACATATCAAGGAATCCTTGCGGGAAAGCACACAAATACCGTTATGGCGACAGTATTTGCAATAATAGCTTTTGTTTTCGTTTCTGTTGCGTTTGCAGGCATATACTTTGATATTGCAGCAGATATCGGGAAAATACTTTTGTTTTCTGCGGCTCTGCCTCTTGTGCTATTTGTTGTTTTTCTTTCGCTTTCTTTATCAAAAGCCGGAAAGCTCAAAGTCTTTTTGAAAAGCTACGGTGTATCTGATAAAGCGCGCTTTGAGGAATTTCTGAAAGCAAAAGAAACAGAAAGCAGAAAAAGCGAAGATCTTGTTTGGGCAGTTGAAAACAAGCATAAAAACGCACTCGAAAGAACTGCTTCGGCAGAGAACAAGGTAAAAGAAGCAAACTGTTGGCGGTATGTCAGCGATCCGGAAGAAAATCTGAAAGCAGCTATTGTTGCAAATGCCGAGGCGACTGACGCAAAGGCTGAATATGATAAGCTTTGTGAGATGAAGTCAATGCTTGAGAAACAGCTTGAGATGCATAATGAAGCAGAATTAAGAGAAAGTTTTGAAGGTATGATCTCCGTATCAGATGTAAATGCCGCAAATGTCGGAGAGAAACGACGGGAGTATGAGTTCTACGACAAAGCGTCAGAAACGCTTGACAGTCGTATACATGAGCTTGAAAAAACTCTTGCGTCGCTGTATCCCCAGGCAGAAAACCCTGCACGGATTGCCGAAAAGATAGAGCTTGCAAAGAGTGTAGCAAAGGAATACAGAAAAAAGCACGCAGCATACCTGCTTGCATACTCAAAAATCGAGGAAGCAGGGGACAGTATGCGTGACAGCATATCTCCAAAGCTTGCGGACTTTACAAGCAAGATAATGAGCGAGCTTACATGTGGCAAATATTCTGAAATCGGAATAAACTCAGACTTAAAGGTGACGGTGCGTACAGAGAGTGGTATGCGAGAGCTTGAATATTTAAGCGCAGGTACCCAGGATATAGTATATGTGAGCCTGAGACTTGCACTTATAAATACGCTTTTCAGGAAAAATTCACCGCCGGTTATCTTTGACGAAAGTTTTTCGAGACTTGATGATACAAGACTCTGGGAAATGCTCAACCTATTGAATCTTACAAGCAAGAGCACGCAAAGCATACTTTTGACATCTAACTCGAGGGAAACTCATCTTGCAAAGGAACTTTCAAGTATTTCTGACATTAAAATCTGATAAAAAACACATATTGTGAAAAAATTAGCAAAAAACTATTGACAAACTGAAAATAATTTGATATAATTTCAGCCATAATAGAAAAGCTAAGTGATAAATGCAGAAAAAAGTCAAATGACTTACCGAAGAAGTAAAACTTTCAGGTGCCGTGAAACGGTAGAGACTGCATTTTGATAGCTCTCTGGAGAATCCCGCTTACGGGTGCCGAAGGTGCAAAGAAGCAATAGCTTCCAATCTCTCAGGCAAAAGGACAGAGTGAAAATCAACCGTTACAGGTGTTTTTTGTGTTTTGTCTTAAAGTAAGCCGTTCTCTCGGGAGAACGGCTTTTATATTTATATTTTTTGAAAGGATGGTTTATAACCATGACACAGTTTTTAGAAGCAGTCACCAAATATAACAACGAAGTAAATGCCGTTGTTTGGGGTGCACTCGGACTTGTGCTTCTTATTGGAACAGGTATTTTAACCACAGTGCTTACAAAGTTTTTCCAGGTGAGCCATATCGGTCTTTGGTGGAAGAATACGATAGGAAGTCTTTTTAAGAAGGATGTAATCGGACATTCCAAGGACAAGAAATCAATTTCGCCTTTCCAGGCGCTCTGTACAGCGCTTGCCGCAACAATAGGTGTTGGTAACATTGCCGGCGTTGCAGCGGCTATATGTGTTGGTGGCCCCGGAGCAGTATTCTGGATGTGGGTTGCCGCTTTCTTTGGTATGATGACAAACTATTCAGAAAATGTTCTTGGACTTTACTATCGTCGCAGAAATGCAAACGGCGAATGGTCGGGTGGAGCAATGTACTATTTAAGAGACGGCTTAGGCTCTTATAAGGGTTGCAAATGGATAGGAAAGATCCTCGCAGTTTTATTCTGTATTTTTACACTTCTTGCTTCATTTGGTATTGGAGCTATGGGACAGATTAACAAGATTGTTATCAATGTTACATCTGCGTTCAACATCAATGCACTTTCATCGGTCGAGGTGTTTGACGGTGTTTCCCTTTATTCTGTAATACTCGGCGCAGTTCTTGTTATAATTGCAGCTCTTATCACACTCGGTGGACTTAAGAGAATCGCATCCTTTGCAGAAAAGGTAGTACCTTTTATGGTAGTACTTTTTGTTGCAGGAAGCCTTGTGCTTATCGGTGTAAATTACGCCGGAATCCTTCCTGCTTTCAAGGCGATCTTTACTTATGCGTTCAGCCTTGAGGCAGTAGCCGGAGGTACTCTCGGTGCATTCATTTCAACTGTAGTACAGCAGGGCTTCAAGAGAGGTGTATTTTCTAACGAGGCAGGTCTCGGCTCTTCGGTTATGGTTCACTCGAACTCTAACATCAAGGAGCCTGTAAAGCAGGGTATGTGGGGTATCTTCGAGGTGTTTGCGGATACAATGATCGTTTGTACTATCACAGCACTTGTAGTTCTCACCTCCGGACTTTACGATCTCTCAAGCCTCTCACTCGCAGAGGGTGTTACAGACGCAACTCTCGTAGCACAGGCATTTGACTCGGTATTTGGTTTTGGCATAGGTCTTGGAGCTAAGTTTGTTGCAATTGCAATTGCACTCTTTGCTTTCACAACAGTTCTCGGCTGGGATCATTATGGTTCAAAGGCTTGGGAATATCTCTTTGGTGCAAAGACAACAAACATATACAAGGTAATTCACCTTGTTACTATATTTATGGGTGCAGTACTTACTTCCAGCCTTGCGTGGGATATCTCCGATACATTCAATGGACTTATGATGATACCTAACCTTATTGGTGTTATTGCTCTTTCGGGACTTGTTATGAAGATAACCAAAAACTATATCGACAGAGAAGTTAAGAAAAAAGATGTAAAGCCTGTTCGCTCGGCGTTTGAGGACATTGAAAAGGAATACGACAAAAATAACGACTAATATCCTATAATCGCTTTGTAAAAGCCACATGGCACACCTTTTGGTGTGCCATGTGGTATTTTATAGGGTTTTGCGAAATATGGTACAGCATAAGTTGTAAACACAATATGGGTGTAAAAAATGAACGGAGCACGGGTTAAGTGCTCCGTATATTTTTATTTAACGTTAAGTACGCGCTCTGCTGCAGCTAAAATACCAAGCTTTCCTGCTTCAAATGTAAGTCCGCCCTGCATATATACAGGATAAGGAGCTTTTACAGGAGCATCAGCCGATAATTCAATGGAGGAGCCTGAGGTAAATGCGCCTGCCGCCATAATAACCTTATCGGCATATCCGGGCATATCCCAGGGCATCGGAGCAACGAAGGAGTCAACGGGAGACGCACTCTGTATGCCACCGCAGAAAGCAATAAGCTTTTCTTCGCTTCCGAGTCTTACAATTTGGATTATATCACTGCGCTTTTGTGTATACGAGGGTTCGCATTCATAACCGAGCGATTCGAATACATAAGCGGCATAATGTGCAGTTTTTATAGCCTGTGCAACAATGTGAGGAGCCATAAAGAAGCCCTTGTACATATTCTTAGTGTTGCCAAGAGTAGCACCGCACTCAAGACCGATTCCGACGCAGGACCATCTGTATGCTGCAAGCTCAACGGCGCGTGCAGTACCTGCTATGTATCCTCCGCTTTCTGCCATTCCGCCTCCGGGATTTTTGATAAGTGAGCCGATTATCATATCTGCACCAACACTTGTAGGCTCTCTGTCTTCAACAAATTCACCGTAGCAGTTGTCAACAACAACATAAGCATCTGATAAAGACTTTGAAAGCTTAACAATTTCACCAATCTGTGAAACTGTAAGGGTAGGTCTTATCATATATCCTTTTGAGCGCTGAATAAATACAACCTTTACCTTTTTGCCGTATTTCTTTAATGCGTTTTCAATTCCCTCAAAGTCAATGTCGCCGTTCTCTTTAAGGGTTACTTCCTTGTATTCGATTCCGAAATCTGCAAGTGAGCCGTTACCAGATTCTCCTCTGAGACCGATTACCTCCTCAAGAGTATCGTAAGGTTTGCCTGTTACGGAAAGCATAATGTCGCCCGGTCTGAGAAGGGAAGTAAGACCGATAGAGAGCGCATGAGTGCCGTTTACGATGTTGTGGCGTACAAATGCTGCCTCTGCATCAAAAACTTTTGCATAAATCCTGTCAAGCGTATCTCTGCCCTTGTCATCGTAGCCGTAACCGCTTGTAGGCGCAAAATGCGATTCGCTTACTTTGAATTCCCTGAATGCATCCATTACTTTTACTGTGTTTTTGAAAGAAATGTTGTCTATTTCAGCAAAAATGTCCGCAAGTGCCACATTTGACTGCGCGTCAATTTTTTCAAGAATATTGTTCATTTTAATTCTCCTGTTTATTTCTCATTGCAATAAAACTATATAATAATTACTTTCTTTATAGTATATCATATTGAAATTGGTTTTGCAAGAATCAACAACAAAGATTGGCAAAAAAATAATGTAATAAAAACAAATATGCGAAACATAATAATACCACGACGATAAAAGTTCACAAAAGATGCTTAAAAAGTTTTATTGTTTGGCACAAAAAGCAAAGAATCAATAAAAATTGGCAGTAATAAAAGGACAACTCCGGTTAACAATAATAGCAGAGTCAAAAAGGCTCTGATTTAGCAGGCCGGTGCGCAATGCGACCGATGAAAATTTGTCGGAGAGCTTGATGCAAGGGTCGATAAAATAGATAAAAATAATAAAAAGAAACTAATTATTAAGGAGAAAAACAATGGCTACAAATAAGGCACTTGTTCCTGAAGCAAAGGAAGCACTTGAAAAGTTTAAGATGGAAGCAGCAGGTGAGGTTGGTGTAACACTCAAGCAGGGTTACAACGGTGACCTCACATCTCGTCAGGCCGGATCTATTGGCGGTCAGATGGTTAAGAAGATGATCGAAAAGTACGAAAACGATATTAAGAACAGCAAATAAGTAAGCTTTCAGTGTTACCGCCGTAATAACGGCGGAAACTTTGTTTTTGAGAGTATAAATACCTTTTTGAAATCATATTGTTTATTGAATATTGATTTTCGAGGTGATTATATTGAAGGATTACATAAACAAACGGGTAATTACTCTTGCTGAGTATATTCTGGAAAACAGAGCAACTGTGCGCAGTGCCGCCAAAAGTTTTGGGATATCAAAATCAACCGTACACAAGGATGTCAGCGAGCGGCTTAAAAGATTAGACAGACCCTTGTATGAGGAGCTTAAAAAGCTTCTTGAGATTAACAAAGCGCAGAGACACATAAGAGGCGGAGAGGCGACAAGACAAAAATATGCCACTATGAATTTGCATAAAATCAAGGGCTGATATTTGTGCCAAATCAATAAAACGGCAAAGCCGGATTTTGAAAGAAAAGAGAGATTGGTTGTAACAATTAACAGTATTGTAAAAGTCTGTTTAGCAAATATTACCAAAAAGTGTTATTAAATTCTGGTATTTTGAAAAAACCCTTTACTTTGTGGCTTAAATGTTATATAATACTATTGAAACATAATGATAAATGGCTATCCCGGCATCGGTTTTTTGTACATAGTGCAAATACCTTTTGTTGAAAATGACTAAAGCGGAGTATTGAAATGGTATCCCCTTATCTTGATTTAAGCACTCTTGATATAGAAAAAGAATTAAAAAGATACTTTGGTTACGACAGCTTCAGAGAGGGGCAGAAGGAAGTAATAAGGTCGGTGCTTGCCGGAAACGATACTATGGCAGTAATGCCGACAGGTTCGGGCAAATCTATTTGTTATCAATTGCCGGCATTGATTTTTTCGGGGATAACACTTGTTGTTTCGCCATTGATTTCTTTGATGAGAGACCAGGTTGCTGCTCTTGGGGCGGCGGGGATCAAGGCGGCTTACATAAACAGCACACTTAGTTCAAAGCAATGCTCTCAGGTGTTTTCCAATGCTTCACGCGGTATGTACAAAATCATTTATGTTGCTCCCGAAAGACTTAACACGATGTCTTTTCTGGGTTTTGCGCAAAAGGTGGACATTTCGTTTATAGCAATAGACGAGGCTCACTGTGTCTCACAGTGGGGACATGATTTCAGACAAAGTTATCTGCTGATCAAGGATTTTGTAAAACAGTTGTCATCAAGGCCTGTTGTATGCGCATTAACGGCTACCGCGACCGTGCAGGTGAAAGAAGATATAAGCAAACTGCTTGAACTTCAGAATCCTGCAGTGTTCACTACGGGCTACGACAGACCGGGGTTATATTTCGGTATAACTTCACCGGAGAACAAACTTTCCTATATACTTGATTTTATAAGACGCAGACCCGGCAAAGCCGGGATTATATATTGCGCCACAAGGAAAACCACGAATATTCTGTATACGGAGCTTGTGTCAAATGGAGTCAGTGCCGTTAAGTACCATGCAGGACTTACAGAGGTTGAAAGAAGCAAGGCGCAGGATGATTTTATTTATGACCGGTGTCGTGTTATTGTTGCGACAAACGCATTCGGCATGGGAATAGACAAGTCGAATGTTGCGTTTGTTATTCACTATAATATGCCTGCAAGTTTAGAGGCGTATTATCAGGAAGCAGGCAGGGCGGGCCGTGACGGCTCGGATGCTGAATGTGTGCTTTTGTATTCATACGGTGATGTCAGACTAGCTCGTTATCTAATAGATATGCCGTCTCATTCAGACGGAGAAGAAACAAATCACGAGGAAGCGCTGAAAATTCGTGAAATTAACAGAAAAAAGCTTGACAGGATGGTTTCCTTTTGCAAGGCTTCAAGTTGCCTCAGGGCAAATATTTTGTCCTATTTCGGTGAAAACTACGGTAAGGATAACTGTGCCAAATGCTCATACTGCCTGAGGAAGAATACGGCCGTAACTATTGATTCAACCGAGCTGATAGTCGGCAATCTCGTGTTAAAAACGGGCGGCAGATATGGGAAAAATGCAGTAATAGACCTGCTTGCGGGGCGGATGACCGAAAAACTTGCAGGGCGAGGGTATGACAGACTTTTTGAATTCGGTGCATTAAGACTGAACGACAAAAAGTCGATAAGAAGAATAATTGATGATATGATAGAGCACGGACTTTTGTATACTACCGACGGCGACTATCCGCTTTTAAAGGTAAGTGAAAAGTTTATTTGTGAAAGCGCAGACAAAAAGCCCGAAGTCGGTGTTCTGCACGTGCCAAAGACTGTAAAGGCGGATATTATTCTCATAAACGAACTTAAAAAATGGAGAAAAGAGCTTGCACAAAAGCTCGGTGTTCCGCCATACGTTATTTTGACCGATATGACCCTTAACATCATAGCCATAGAAAAGCCTGCCGACGACAGAGAGCTTCTGAGGATTAAGGGTATTTCTGAAAAGAAAGCAGAAAAATACGGAAGAAGTATTATTTCAATAGTGAAAAAGTATAAATAATAGCCATAGGCAAAAAATATAATGTTACGGAGGTGTAACTATGTATAAGAAAAAAGAATGTATCGCCATGCTGCTTGCAGGCGGACAGGGAAGCAGACTTTATACGCTGACAGAGAAAACGGCAAAGCCTGCAATACCCTTTGGAGGTAAATATCGCATTATAGACTTTACCTTGTCAAACTGCGTGAATTCGGGTATTGATACAGTCGGTGTGCTTACACAGTACCAGCCGCTGGTACTTAATGAATACATAGGTAATGGTCAGCCATGGGACCTTGACCGTACCTTTGGAGGGGTAATGGTGCTTCCGCCCTATCAGAAAAGCAAGTCCGCAGACTGGTATAAGGGTACTGCAAATGCAATATACCAGAATCTGAACTTTATAAACAGATATGACCCTGATTATGTTGTGATTTTATCGGGCGACCATATCTACAAAATGGATTACAGTGCAATGCTTGATTATCACAAGCAAAAGAATGCAGACTGTACTATAGCCGTATTAAATGTGCCTCTTGAAGAAGCGAGCAGATTCGGAATAATGAACTGCAAAGAGGACGGCGAAATATTTGAATTTGAAGAAAAGCCTGCAAAGCCAAAAAGCACAAAGGCATCAATGGGCATATATATATTCAACCGTGATGTTCTTGAAAAGTATCTCATAGAAGATGAAGCAAATCCCGAGTCTTCAAACGATTTCGGAAAGAATATCATTCCTGCAATGCTTGACGGCGGAAAATCGCTCTATGCATATGATTTCTCGGGTTACTGGAAAGATGTAGGAACAATACCGAGTCTGTGGGAAGCACATATGGATCTGCTTGGAGAAGAGCCGATATTCAATATTCACGACAGGAACCGCAGAATCTTCTCAAGAAGCGAATCGAGACCTCCGCATTATATCGGAGATGGAGCTGTCCTTACAAATTCTCTCATAAGCGAGGGCTGCGAGGTTTACGGCACGGTAGAAAATTCGGTATTGTTTGGCGGAGTATATGTAGCACCGGGAGCAGTTGTAAAGGATTCAGTAATAATGAATGATACGCAGGTGCTTGAAAATGCAGAGGTTTGTTACTGTATTGTTGACGGAGACACCGTAATCGGCAAAAATGTCAAGCTCGGACAGGGACAGACAAAGGACAACTTTGAGATAACCCTTATCGGCGGTGAGCTTAATATACAGGAAAAAGATAAAATACCCGCAGGTTCAATGGTAAATGAAGCCTTTCTGGCAAAAAATAAATAGAAAAAGGATAGAAAGGAGAAAAGGTAATGGCAACGGTTAACGGTATAATTTTTTCAAATATTCACGATAAAACCATTCCCGAGCTTACACGTAAGCGCACAATGGCAAGTATACCATTTGGAGCAAAATACAGGCTTATAGATTTTACTCTTTCCAATATGGTAAATTCGGGAATAACAAACGTGAGTGTTATAACTCACTATAACTACCAGTCGCTTATTGACCACATTGGTTCGGGTAAGGACTGGGATCTTGCACGTCGCAAAGGCGGTATTAAAATACTAACACCGTATATAACATCATTTGCGAATGCAACAAATACTCTATACAGCACGAGGCTGGAGGCACTTATGAGTATTAACTACTCACTGTCCCGTTTCGATTCGGACATAATAGTTTTCTCTGACTGTGATGTTATATGTAATATTGACCTTAACGATATGATAAATGACCACATAAACAGTGGCGCAGATATAACTTTTGCCGTAAAAAAGGTTGAACTTGATGAAAAAGAAGCGGCAAAGAATATAATTATGTATTCCGATGAAAGCGGAAAACTGGTAGAGACGGTAGCATATCCGCAGACAGGTGTGAGCGGAAGTCTTGATATGGATTTGAACATTTTTGTTGCTGACAGACGCTATATACAGAATCTTGTAAACGATGCGATTGCTCACGGATACAAGAGTTTCAGCCGCGATATTCTCGGAATCGGAGTTGAGAAACGCAACTTCAGAACATACAGCTACGACGGTTATTTTGCAAAAATAACCTCACTTGCATCTTTCTTCTCTCACAATATGAAATTGCTTGAAGCACCCGAAATACGCGATGAACTTTTCGGTCAGAAAAAGAGACCTGTATATACAAAGGTCAGAAATTCGGCTCCTACAAAGTACGGAAGCAACTCTGTTGTTAAAAATTCGCTTATTGCTGACGGTTGTGTAATAGAGGGAACTGTAGAAAACTCGATATTATTCAGAGATGTAAAGGTCGGAGCTAATACAACTATAAAAAACTCGATTCTTTTCCAGGACACAGTAACGGGTGAAAATGTATTTTTAAACTGCGTTATAGCGGACAAGAATGTTGTAATAAGAGATGACAGAATATTGTCGGGACACGAGTCACTTCCTTTCTTCATTGAAAAGGGAAAAATGATTTAAGCGCATAATTGTAAGAAAGGACTAAAAAATGTCAGAAAACAAGGTTAATAAAATATTATTTGTAGGCAGTGAGGCAACTCCGTTTGCAGCCACAGGCGGACTTGGAGATGTTCTGGGCTCACTTCCCGCAGCCCTTAAAAAGGCAGGCGGAGAGGGTCTTGACATTCGTGTAGTCATACCGCTTTACACAAGTATTTCTGATGAAATACGCAAGGACTTTGAAAAGGTTTGCGAGTTTACAGTAAATCTTTCCTGGAGACAGCAGTACTGCGGAGTCTATAAATATGACAAAGACGGAGTGACTTACTACTTCATAGATAACGAATATTATTTCAAGCGTTCGCTTATGTACGGAAGCTTTGATGATGGCGAAAGATATGCGTATTTTTGCAAAGCCGTGCTTGAAATGATGCCGCATATCGGATATTTTCCGGATGTTCTTCACGCCCACGACTGGCAGTCCGCACTTTCGGTAATATATCTCAAACGCAAATACAGATATTTCAAGGAATATTCTGAAATAAAGACTGTTTACACTATTCACAATATCGAATACCAGGGTATTTACGGCTTTGAAATACTGTCTGATGTATTCTGCCTCGATTCCTGGGACAGATATATTGTGGAATACGACGGATGCATCAATTTAACAAAGGGTGCAATTGTTTGCTGCGATAAGCTTACAACAGTAAGCCCTAACTATGCAAACGAAATACAGACAGAGTATTATTCTCACGGACTTCATTATATTCTTGCAATGAACCGTGATAAGATTACGGGAATAGTTAACGGAATTGACTATGACTATTATAATCCCGAAACGGATCCTGAAATAAGACGGCATTTTTCTGCAGACAATCAGATTCAGAAAGCCGTTGACAAGACAGAGCTTCAGGGAATATTCGGTTTGCCAGAAAGAAAAGATGTCCCTTTAATTGCGATGATTTCAAGACTTGCATCCCACAAGGGCTTTGACCTTGTAAAGAGAATGCTTGAGGAGATTGTTACATATCTTGATGTGCAGTTTGTGCTTTTGGGCACGGGCGAAACCGAGCTTGAGGACTATTTCTCATATATGGCGGCAAAATACCCCGACAGAATCGGAGTAAAGCTTGCATTTAACAAGAGCCTTGCAAAACAGATATATGCAGGAGCTGACATATTCCTTATGCCATCAAAGAGTGAGCCGTGCGGTCTTGCACAGATGATAGCTTCCCGTTACGGCACGGTTGCTGTTGTAAGGGAAACAGGCGGACTCTATGATACAATAAAGCCGTATAATCCCGAAGACAAAACGGGCAACGGAATAACATTCAACACATATAATGCTCACGATATGTACGACGCAGTAAAGCGTGCAACAGAGCTTTATAAAAACAAGAGACAGTGGAAAGCACTTCGCACAAATGCCATGAATACAGATTTTTCGTGGAATTCTTCGGCAGAAAAATATTTGGAAATGTATAATAATCTTTAATCTCAGATAGTTACACAAGGAAAGTTGGAACAGAAAGTGAACAAAAAAACGGCAAAAAGCGAAATAAAAGAGGCAATAGAAAGTAAACTTGCAAGATACTATTCAACAACACCCGAGGAAGCAAGCGAACTTCAGATGTACAAAGCGGTATCCCTTTGCGTAAAGGATACGTTAACAAAAAAAGCAAGTGAATTCAAATCACAGTACAAAATGCTTCAACAGAAGAAGCTTTATTATCTGTGTATGGAATTTCTTGTAGGCAGACAGCTGCGTAATAATTTAAGAAACCTCGGAATAGCGGAAATTTACGGAGAGGTGCTTTCGGAATTCGGTTTTGATATTGATAAAATCTATTCCTGCGAGCCAGATCCGGGACTTGGAAACGGAGGACTTGGCAGACTTGCGGCTTGTTTTATGGATTCGCTCACGACACTTGATTACCACGCAACAGGCTTTTCGCTTTGTTATGAATACGGTCTTTTCAAGCAGAGAATAATTGACGGAGAGCAGATTGAATTGCCGGATGTCTGGATGCCCGACGGAGACGTCTGGCTTGTTCCGAGACAGGACAAAAAGTTTACTGTAAAATTTGGCGGACACGTAAGCGAAAGATGGGTTGACGGAAAACTTGAGCTTATTTATGAGGATCAGGAAGAGCTTCAGGCTGTACCTTACGATATGATGATATCGGGTGCGGACAGTAAAGCGGTAAACAAGTTAAGGCTTTTCAAGGCCCGCCCCGTACAGAACTTTGATATGGGACTCTTCTCCCAGGGACAGTACATAAAGGCGATGGAGGACAGCAATAATGCGGATATTATATCCAAAGTGCTTTATCCGTCGGATAATCACGTTGAGGGAAAGTTCTTAAGACTCAGTCAGCAGTATTTCCTTGTGTCTGCATCCCTGCAGAGCATAATCAGTGACCACCTTGCCGCGTACGGCACACTTTCAAATCTTGCGGATAAGGTAGCAATTCACATAAACGATACACACCCGGCACTCGTAATACCCGAAATGATGAGAGTGCTTATAGATACTTATTCTTACAAGTGGGAGGATGCCTGGGAAACCGTCAGAAAGACCGTGACTTATACCAATCATACGGTTATGCCCGAGGCGCTTGAAGTGTGGCCTGAGGACCTTCTTCGTGTCAAGCTTCCCAGAATTCACACGATTGTCTGCGAAATCAACCGCAGATTCTGTGCAGACCTCTGGAACAAGTATACAGGTGACTGGGACAGAATATCAAGAATGTCTATAATGGCATCATCTCAGGTGAGAATGGCAAACCTCAGTATTGTAGGCTCAAATAAGGTAAACGGAGTTTCAAAACTTCACACCGAGATACTCAAGAGTACGGTTTTCCACGATTTTTACAAGCACGATCCCGAAATGTTTGTAAATGTTACAAACGGTATAGCACATCGCAGATGGCTTTGCTATGCAAACCCGAGACTTGCGTCTCTTCTTGATGAGTGCATCGGAGACTCATACAGAAAGTCTCCCGAAAAGCTTGCTGATTTTTCAAAGTTTTACGGAGATAAGGCCGTTTATGAAAAGCTTGAAAAAATCAAGCGGGAAAACAAAGCGGCGTTCTCAATGTATCTGCAGAACAAAACAGGCATAAAGCTTAATCCCGATTCAGTCTTTGATGTTCAGGTTAAGCGTATGCATGAGTACAAGAGACAGCTTCTCAATGCAATTAAAATTATAAGCATTTATAATGAATTGCTTGAAAATCCCGACAAGGATATAAGACCTCAGACCTTTATTTTCGGCGCAAAGGCTGCTCCGGGGTATTATATGGCTAAAAATATAATCAAGCTTATATACAATATCGGTCAGGAGATAGAAAAGAATCCGAAAATAAGAGAAAAAATCAAGGTTGTATTTTTAGAGGATTACAATGTTAGCCTTGCAGAAATACTTATTCCTTCTGCTGACATAAGCGAGCAGATTTCCCTTGCGGGCAAGGAAGCAAGCGGAACGGGAAATATGAAGCTTATGATAAACGGCGCAGTAACGCTCGGAACTCTTGACGGCGCGAATGTTGAAATAAGCGAGGCTGTTGGCAAGGACAATATTTATATATTCGGCCTCACAACAGAAGAGGTTGAGGACCTATGGAAGAGGGGATACCGTTCTGTTGAATTCTATAACAACAGTTCTGCACTCCGTGCAGCTGTTGACAGAATGGGAGCAGGTTTTAACGGCGTAAGCTTTGATAATATGAAAAATTATCTTATATATGCACAGCCTGTTTCGGACCCATATATGTGTCTTGCTGATTTTGATTCCTACAAGAAGGCACACGACCGGCTTATAAGTGATTATGCTGACCGCGACAAGTGGCTTGGTATGTCGCTTACAAATATCGCTTCTGCGGGAGTATTCTCATCTGACAGAAGCATTGGCGAATATGCACGCAACATATGGCATATAGAGCCTGCAAATTTCAAAAAGAACAAAAAGTAAAACAGCACGGCGGCAGAGTTTATGTAACTCTGCCGTAAGCTTGATTATGGAGATATTATGATAGCACGCCCCATACTGCGCAAATTTTGTAAAACTCAGCCCTGTGCAGATTTGTTTTCTGCGTTTGCCTACAGTGACCAACTGAAGATATGCGTTTTTATACCAAGAGAGTATGAAGCACAAAGCCTTAATATTGATTTGTATTACGATGATACAATGACGCATACTGCAGAACCGGCAAAAAAGGTGTTGTCGGACGAAAAATTTGATATTTTTGAGTACAGTTTCGATTTTGGAAGAATGTGTCTGCCGTCAGACGGAGGACTCTTTTATTATCATTTTTTCTTTGACAGTCACGGCAGAAAAATGTATGTCTCAAGAAACGGAGAGGATTTACTCCCGCAGGTAATAACAGATGAAAGCGCAGTATCTTCGTATCAGCTGACGGTTTATTGTGATAACTTTAGGACTCCGGATGACTTTAAGGGCGGTATAATCTATCAGATATTTGTTGACCGATTCTTTAAAGGAAAAAGGGAAGTGTCCGCACGAGAGGATGCAGTAATAAACGGTAACTGGTACTCGGATATTTCAGAATATCCCGAATATCCCGGGGCATTTGTTAAAAACAACACCTTTTACGGCGGAACACTGTGGGGAGTTGTTGAAAAGCTTCCGTATTTAAAGAGCCTCGGTGTTGATTTTATCTATCTGAATCCGATTTTTGAAGCCTGTTCCAATCACAAGTACGATACGGGTGACTACAATAAGGTTGATGAGATGTTTGGCGGAGACGAGGCTCTTGACGAGCTTATCTCTGAAGCAAAAAAACAGGGAATAGGTATAATTCTTGACGGAGTTTTCAATCACACCGGTTCGGACAGCATTTACTTTAATAAAAACGGGCGTTATGATACTGTCGGCGCATATAATTCTCCCGACAGTGAATATGCCGATTGGTATTTTTTTGAAAAATATCCCGACGAATACAAGTCCTGGTGGGGAATTGAAATTTTGCCGAAGCTCAACGGTAGAAATGAAAAACTGCGCGAATTTATTTGCTCGGAAAACGGCGTTATCCGCAAATATCTTAAAAAAGGTGTGTTCGGATGGAGACTCGATGTTGCCGATGAGCTTGACGAGGATCTTTTGTGTGAAATCCGTAAAGCGGCAAAAAAAGAGGGAGACAGGATCGTAATCGGTGAAGTCTGGGAAGACGCCTCAAACAAAGTGGCGTACGACAGACGCAGAAAATATTTTCGCGGAAACGAACTTGACTCGGTAATGAATTATCCCTTAAGGCAGGCCGTTATAGATTATGTTATGAGTGGCGATGCTTTTGGTATTGCACGCACTGCAACTGAAATATATATGCATTATCCGAAGTGCGTAAGCGATACTCTGATGAACTTTCTCGGCACACACGACACACAGAGAATACTTTCCGTTCTAACAGGCGAGAACCTGAATGATAAGACAAATAAAGAACTTTCCACTTATAAAGCAGAGCATAAAAACTATGCGGCGGCAGTACAAAGACTAAAGGTTGCATACCTCATAGTGGCAACAATGCCGGGTGTACCCTGTATCTATTACGGTGACGAGGCAGGTGTAGATGGCGGCCGTGACCCATTTAACCGCAAGCCATATCCCTGGGGATTTGAAAATGATGAGCTTGTTGACTGGTATAAGAAACTCGGTAAAATCAGAAAAAGCGAAAACCTCTTTAAAGAGGGCTACTTCAGGGTAAAAGAGAGCAAAAACTCGGTTTTTGCCTACGAAAGATTTGATGAAAACGAAAAAATAATTGTAGTGGTGAACCTGGGTGACACGGATTATAAAACAGATATAGACAACGGAATATCTCTGCTTGATAAATGCGCAGAGATTCACACAGTGCCCCCAGACAGCGTACAAATAATAAAGGTGCAGTCTTAAAGGACTGCACCGCAGTTATATTTTGCTTTTGCGTATAGTTTCACTCGGAGAAAAACCAAGATATTTTTTGTAGACTGTACTGAAGTAGTTCTGGTCGCAGAAATTAAGCTTTGCAGCACATTCTTTAACACTCATTCCCGATTTCAGAAATTCTTCTGCACGCCTTACTTTCATCATTGTAAAATAGTGCATAACTCCCATACCAAGGTATTTTGCAAACAATTTTTTCAGATTGCTGCGGCTTACATTACACTTTTCTGCTATTTCATCCATATTTAAGTCAAGATCAATATTGTTTGACAGGAAATATACCACATCTGCAAAAAGCAGGGCACCTTTTGAACGGTTTTCCTTTTTGACCGGTGCCGGCTTTTTATGGAAAGAAATCATTTTCAAAAAGAATGCTTCAAGCTCCTTGATGCAAATTTCGGCGTCCGGCATATGGTTTTCTTTTATTCCCCTGACAGCAATTGAGGGGTTGTCAAAACACTCTTTGATATTATTCTGGAGTCTGGTAATAGTGAAAAGTTCGCTTTCGGGCAGGAAAAAGATGTTTTGCTCTAAAGAAACAGGATTTTCTGTCTGGAATGATATGACTATTATGCCGGCTGTATCTTGTCCCTCTGTCCAGATAGAATGAAATTCCATAGGTGCGTGCAGTATGCAGTCGCCTTTTTCGAGGGAAATAATTTCAGTTTCCGAGCAGACTCCGATTTTTCCGCTTGTTACAAAAACGGCCTCCCAGAAATTGTGAATTTCTCCTCCGAAACGGTAGTTTGCTGCCCTCGTTGCAGCGAAAGAGGTGTACAGCGATTTTATCGACAGAGTATTTGGCACAATACATTCAGTAAAATTCATAATTACCTCAATTTGTTGATGAATTGTCAGAATTGCCTCAAAAAAGTGTCCAAACTCAAAGAAACGTGGCTGATTTTAAAGAAAAAGTAGCCGATTTTCTATTGATATTTGTGTTTGGATATGTTAATATGATAACATATGATGATAATTATGTCAATATGGTTCTACTAATCTCAGGAGGATTATTATGAAAAAGAAGCTTAAAGTTGGAGTAATCGGAATCGGACCACGTGGAATCGGTGTTGTATATGACTGTCTCTTGCCTCGTAAAGATGTTGAGCTTACCTGTATTTGCGATGTTTACGAAGACAAAATGCAGAAGCTTATTGATAAAATTAAAGAGAACGGCACTTACAAGATTCCTAAAACCTATACAGACTATCACGATGTTATTGCATCAAAGGATGTAGAGGCTGTAATTATTATAACCTCATGGGAGCCGCATATAAAGATTGCCTGCGAATGTATGGAAGCAGGTAAGCCTGTCGGTGTTGAGGTTGGCGGAGCATACAGCATTGACGATTGCTGGAAGCTTGTCCGCACACAGGAAAGAACAGGTGTTAAGTGTATGCTTCTTGAAAACTGCTGCTATGGCAGATATGAGCTTTTTGCACTTAATATGGTTAAGCAGGGCTTGTTAGGTGAAATTGTTCACTGCTCGGGCGGTTACCACCACGATCTGCGTCCTGAGGTTGCTCACGGCCGTGAAAATCGTCACTACAGACTCAGAAACTATCTTAACAGGAACTGTGAAAACTATCCTACCCATGAGCTTGGTCCTATAGCAAAGGTGCTTGGAATCAATCAGGGTAACAGAATGCTTACTCTGACATCTACAGCATCAAAGGCTGCAGGAATGCACGAATTTATCAAAAATGATGAAAAATCAGGCAAGGATCTTCTTGATATGGATTTCGCCCAGGGAGATATTGTAACAACAGTAATCAAATGTGCTCACGGCGAAACAATTGTTCTCACCCTTGACACCACACTTCCTCGTTATTATACTCGTGCTTTTACTGTTCGAGGAACAAAGGGTATGTACGAAGGAGTAACAAACTCCGTTTTTATGGATGGAGACGAGCATTTTGGTTGGAGCAAAAACTGGAACAACGCAAAGGAATATGTTGAAAAGTACGAGCATCCAATCTGGAAAAAATACAATGAAGAAGGCATCACAGGTGCACATGACGGCATTGACTGGCTTGTTTACGGTGCGTTTGTAGACTGTATTCTTAATGACTATGATCCGCCAATCGACGTATATGATATGGCGGCATGGATGTCGATAACAGCACTTTCAGAAGAATCAATAGCAGGCGGAAGTAAGCCTGTGGCTATCCCCGATTTTACAAACGGACTCTGGCTTGAGAGAAAGACAAACATAAGCCCTGAGTACGCATTCTAAAAAAACAAGCCCGGTAGCGGCAGAAGAAAGGAAATGAAAAAATGGCTTATCAGATTAAGGACATCATAAGACATTTTCGCGTAGAATTTGAAGCTGATCCCTATGGCAACGGACACATTAACGATACATATATTGCAGGCTGTAACCCAAGATACATTCTTCAGCGTATCAATAGCAATGTGTTCAAAAATCCCCCCCAGGTAATGTCGAATATTGCAAAGGTTTGCGATTATCTGAGAGAAAAAATAATTGCAGACGGCGGAGATCCCGACCGTGAAACACTTACACTTATAAGAACAGAAGACGGCAAAGATTATTACAAGGCAAGTGAAAATGATTATTTCAGAGTGTATAAGTTTATCGAGGATTCGATTTCACTTGATGCTCCGGAAAATCCTACACAGTTTTATAATGCTGCAAGGGCTTTTGGTAAATTCCAGAGATATCTTTCTGATTTTCCTGCAGAAGAACTTTATGAAACTATAAAGGATTTCCATAATACACCCAAGCGCTTTGAAGCTCTTGAGGAGGCAATTGCAAAGGATAGTTGCGGCAGACTTAAGGAAGTAATGCCCGAGGTTGAATTTGCCCGTGCTCACAAAGACATTTGTTCGCTTATCGTTGACGGTATTGCAGATGGAAGTATTCCACTTCGCGTAACACACAATGATACAAAGCTTAACAATGTAATGCTTGATGCCACAACTCAGGAAGGTCTTTGTGTAATTGACCTTGATACAGTAATGCCCGGTTCACTCCTTTATGACTTCGGTGATGCACTCAGAGCAGGTACAAACACAGGGGCAGAGGATGAGACAAATCTTGATCTTGTTACCTCTAGCCTTGAAATGTTTGAAGCATTTGCAAAGGGCTTCGGAGAAGAACTTGCAGATACCTTTACAGAGCGTGAAGTTGAGCTTCTTGCGATGTCGGGAATCATTCTTACCTTTGAATGTGGAATTCGATTCCTTGCCGACTATTTAAATGGAGACACATATTTTAAGATTCACCGTGAAAAGCACAATCTTGACAGAGCAAGAAATCAGTTCAAGCTCGTTTCTGATATGGAAAGCAAGCTTGATGAAATGAATGCAATTGTTAAGCGTGTACTTGGCAAGTAATATCAGAATACCTGGAGAACCAAATAGTTCTCCGGGTATATTTTTGCATAAAAGCATTGACTTGATAGTAAAATGATGGTATAATATCGTTATGTGAATTACATATGCCCCCGTAGTAAAGTGGATATTACAAGTCCCTCCTAAGGATTAGTCGTGAGTTCGATTCTCGCCGGGGGTGCCAAAAATGCCAACATTTGTTGGCATTTTTGTTTTCAGAGAAAGAATATAAGAAAAGGACCTGCCGTTCTGGCAGGCCCTTAATTAGTATATACTAATTATTTCTTTTTCTTTGCAACAACTACAATTATAATTACTACAATTGCAGCTGCAACAATAGCCCAAACCCAAACAGGAATGCCTGCAGCGGGTTCTTCGTCAACAATAGGATCAACAGCTTCTGTGTCTTCAACAGCTTCTGTGTCTTCAACAGCTTCTGTGTCTTCAGTAGCCTCTGTGTCTTCAGTAGCTTCAGTATCTTCAGTAGCTTCTACATCTTCAGCAGCTTCTGTGTCTTCAGTAGCTTCTACATCTTCAGCAGCTTCTGTGTCTTCAGTAGCCTCTGTGTCTTCAGTAGCTTCTGTATCTTCAACAGCTTCTGTGTCTTCAACAGCTTCTGTGTCTTCAACGGCTTCTGTAGCCTTTGCAGCTTCTTCAGCAGCCTTCTTTTCAGCCTCAGCCTTAGCAGCGGCTTCAGCAGCAGCCTTTTCAGCCTCAGCCTTAGCAGCGGCTTCAGCAGCAGCCTTTTCAGCTTCAGCCTTAGCGGCAGCTTCAGCGGCAGCCTTTTCAGCAGCTAACTTTGCAGCCTCGTCAGCGTTTGTAGCGTCTGCAGAGGGAGCTGTAGAAGAAGAGCAATCCCATGCCTTTGCAGCTTCTTCTGATTCAAAGAAACCAAAGCCTGCGATGTAGCATACTGCCTCGGGATCTTCGTTATCTTCAAACATCTGGAGTCTGAACTGACGGATTGTGTTTTCTCCCCACATTGTACCATCTTCAAAGATGATGTCGCTGAGGTCAACAACAACTTCCTGCCATGTTCCGTCACCATTTACAATGTCAAATGTTTTGATACCGCTCTTGAGGTTGGAAACGCCGAGAGGTTCAACGTCCTTGGAAGCCCAGAACTTAACATAGCTCATAATATAAGCTGCATCATTGTAAGCATACTTAATCTTGAGCCAGTTATACTTGGAGCCGTCAAGTGAAGGATTGTAGTATTCGCTGTCCCACTGATAGTAGTTATAGTCCATCATAGGAGCAAGAATCTGCTGTGTTTCTTCAATAGATACTGCAACGCAGGGAACGCCTTCATATGTAGTTTCTGTGAAGTAAACACCGGTCCAGGTTTCATAAACACCGGAAGGTGTCTTTACTGTAGGCTGAACGAATGCGTTATGGAACTTTGTTCCTGCATCGCCGGGATACATAATGTCCTTAGCTGTCCACTGTGTTCTACCGCCGGGAGCGGGAGCATCTAATGCGTTTGTAAGAACTGTTGCTGTTGAAATCATCATAATAACAGCAAGTACAATTGCTAAAATTCTGTTTTTCATTTTTGAAAAACTCCTTTCAAAATATTTGTTGCGGTACACGGTGTACCGACACACCTTATTATACCATATACCATATACCTATTGTCAATAGGTTTTCAAAATTTGAAATATTTTTTAGCTATATTTACAAAAAAGACAAGTATTTATGTGCATATCGACGATTTTTCTTTTCTTTCCGGATTAGTACAGTATAAAAATAAAGAGAAGGGCTGTTTTCCCTCCTCTTTAAGTTTGAATTCTGATCAGTTTTTTGATTCAATTTCGTCTTTTTCTCTGAAAAGGAGAGAAATGCACCAGATTCCGCAGAGTCCCACGAGGGTATAAATAATTCTGCTGATAGTAGATGCCTGTCCTCCGCAAAGCCAGGCGACAAGGTCAAATTTGAATATTCCGATGCTTCCCCAGTTGAGTGCACCGACAATGGTTAAAATCAGAGCAAGTCTGTCAAAAATAAGCATAGTGTTTCCTTTCATTGAGAGGATGCCTAAAGGCTCTCAAATTATTTGTTTTCCACGATAAGTCATGGGTTATTACTATTATCTCTTCATTTTTTAATTTTATTCATTTATAAAAAACATAGGACAGCCATTAAAGCTGTCCTATGTATATGGGTAACAAAATTATTTTTTCTTTTCGGCTTGGAAATTCTTTTTAACTGTTTTCCATGCGTGCATAGCAAGTGCAGCGGCGATAACACCGTAAGAAATAAACATTCTTATATATTCGCTTATTGCCGAGTCACCAACCAGCTTTGTTGCGGCAAGAGGAGCTACAACAAAGAGTGTATGGAAGAGTATAACACCTAAAATAGCGTGCTTGTTGCTTGATTTCTGAACGCTTGCGCCACCAACAAGCAGAGCAGCAACTGAGTAAAGACCAACGTTTGTCTGCTGCTGAATGGTATTGAATGTACCAAGGTTCTGGAGGAATATAAGCTGACCCCAGGCTGCAAGCACGGTTGAGATGCAGGTTGCAATTATTCTTGTGCGGTTTACATTTATTCCCGCAGAGGTTGCAACTGCTCGGTTCTGACCAACTGTTCTCATATCCTGACCAAGCTTTGTAGATAAGAGCCAGTTATTGATAGAGCAGAATACAAAGATTATTGCATAGGTACAAGCGGGAAGTCTTACGCTTGAGGCAATTTTTTCCACAGCGGGAATTTGCGCGAGACCTACAATAAGAGCTGTAGCAATTATTCCTGCAAGAGGGCGAACAAAGCTTTGCTTCTTAATAACAGCCAGAATGAGTTTTACGGCAAACACTATAATAGCAACAACACCAATGAGAACAATGGCATTTGAAAGAAGTACTCTTGTCTGACCGAACAGACTGTCAAGCTTATAAGCAACGGGAGCAAGTGCGTTCACAAATGCAGGTACGCCTGTGCCGTTTGCTATAGCAGTTTCAAGTGTTGTTACAACATACTGTACAAGGAATGATACTGCAAAGAGAATTGCCGAGATTATCATTGTAACAATGCTCTTTGTCTTGTTCAAATCCTGCTTCTTTATAGTCTTGTATATCATAAGTGCAAGTTGCCATACAAAGAAGATTACAGCGGCAAACATCACCGTCTGAAGAAGACTTATGTCATCAAGTGAATACTTGAGTGAGTTTGAAAGGTCAAATGCGTTTCTCAGACCAAATCCGCGGGGGAGAAGATTGGGATCATCAAAGGGAATGAGCCCGCCGATGATATAAAGCACAAAAAGCTTGTAAAGACCGTCTGCAAAGTAACCGATTACAAGACCGGTAATCATTTCGGAGCCCTTGGTTTTATTATATAAAAGACCGACGAGAATACCGAAGATAATTGCGAGAGGGGTTGCTATAAGTGCTGTTAAAAGGAGAGCTTCAATTCCGGTAAAGCCCCAGTGAACAACCCAGAATATTGCAATCTGGGATGCCATGGCACCAACAACGATACCGAAGTTAAGACCGAGTCCTGCAAGAACAGGGATAATAAGAGAAAGAACGAGACAGGCGTTTCTGCCGAGTCTTGTAAACAGTTCGCCCGAAACATATGATACATCAACGCCCGAGTAACCGATACAGAAGATACACAGCACTGCAAAGAGAACAAGTACCTTGTTTTCAAAAAGCCAGCTGCCAAAGCTTGAAAGAAACTTCTTATTCTTCACTCGAAACACCTCCCTTTACCTTTGTGAGGGCATAAAGGATAACGCCGTTCTGAATTATCTGACGCATTGTGTCCGAAATGTCTGTGCCCTGAAGCATAACATTGGAAAGAGGCGGCGTCAGAATTATAAGTCCTTGGAACAGGAAAGTACCTATAATTACGTGGCTGATTTTTGCTTTTCTTGTAGTTGCACCGCCGATAAGTACTGCGGCAACACACTGGAATCCCATTGCAAGAGGTGCGGAATATGCCTGAATAAATCCATATCCCTGAGCATAAATGATAATGCCGATAGCACCGAGTGCTGTTGAAATGGCAATACCGCGTATTCTCATTTTATCAACATTTATACCGCTTGCACGGGCAAACTGAGGATTGCTTCCTGCGGCTGTGATAGCCTTACCTGTTTTTGTTTTCATAAACATAAATACTAAGAAGCACATCAGAAGAACAACTATAATGAGTCCTGTGGGTATGTAAATACCTGCGGAAACACCCTCTTTTTCAAAAAGCGTAAAGCCGCCGGCTTTATAAAGAACTCCGCCAAAGGATGTATTAAGGTTGATCTGGTTACGAACGCCCTTACCGCCGATAGCCCAGGTGATGATACCGCTTGTAAAGGGAGCTGTAAACCATACTATACTCATAAGGTAGATTGCCGAATAACCGACATATGTTGTAACGGTCATTTCATCGCCCTTAACTCTGTTGAGGAGCATACCATAAGCAACACCTACAAACCAGGCAATTACAGCACCTACAACTATTGCGAAAAGGATCGCTGCCCAGGGGCCAAAGCCCGGGAGAACTGCGTCAACTTTTACTGCAATATCAAATTCAATTGAGAGAAGTCCGCTTAAGATACCGCAGACAATACCAAGGCTTACACCGAAGTTAGGACCGACACCGCACTGAATGGAGGGAACCATAGCAAGAGCGAGGATGCCCCACATTCCCCAATATTTGATAACACTTCCGAGGTATGAGAGTACATCAAGCTTGTACACTCCCATAAGCACAACAATCAGGAGGAAGAAAGCGAAGATTATAAGACGGGGGATGTTCATATTCTTAAGTTTTTTAAGCATCAGTCTTCACTCCTTTCCTTACTTCCCGACATAGCAAGACCGTATTTTGCATCAGAGTCGTTTGGCGCAAGCATAGCGGTCAGTTTTCCGTCGGCAACAATGGCTATTCTGTCGCTTAAGCTGCGAAGCTCGTTAAGCTCTGAGCTTACAACAATGATTGTAAGTCCTGCTTCGCGGTTAAGTTTCACAAGTAATTCAAGCACAAGCTTCTTTGCACCGATATCTATTCCTCGTGTAGGCTCAGATACGATAAGAAGCTTGGGATTGAGCGCAAGAGCGCGGGCAAGACAAACTTTCTGCTGATTACCGCCCGAAAGACGGCCTACATACTGAGACGGACCTGTGCAACGGATATCAAGCTTCTGTATCATTTCATTTGCAAATGCTTCTGCTGCTTTTGCATCATAAAGCTTAACGGGACCAATTTTATTTAAGAAGTTTTCTTTAATCTGCATTGCAGTAAAGACAATATTCTGCTCAATGGTTTCTTCAAGCAGAAGACCAACTCCGCGTCTGTCTTCGGAAACAAATGCAATACCCTTGTTAAGCGCATCACCAAGAACGGTGGGATTTATCTTCTGACCGTCAAAGGTGATATCGCCGATAGATTCATAAAGGCCAAGGATACCGTTGGGAATACCGACCTTGCCCTGTCCGGCAAGACCGCCAATACCGAGGATTTCACCGCGTCTGACATCAAGGTCAATGCCGTTGACCTTTTCACCCGGCATTGCGACGTGATAGTTTTTAAGAGAGAGAATAATATCGTCATCGTTAAGTGTGCGGTTGTCAACACTGTCTTCAACAAGCTTTTCAACTGCACGGCCAATCATAAGCTCAGCCACACGCGTAGCTGTAGTTTCTTTTGTGATGAGTCTGTCAACGAGTGTACCGTCTCTTAAAATGGTCATACTGTCTGTTACATTCATAACCTCGTCTATTCTGTGGGTGATGAATATAATGGCGATGCCCTTTTCTGCAATTGTGCGCATTGCTTCAAGGAGTCTTTCAGCTTCGCTTTCGGTAAGCACCGCTGTAGGCTCGTCAAATATAAGAATCTGCATACCCTCCTTGTCGATTTCTCGTGCAATTTCAATAAACTGCATATAACCGACAGGCATACCTTTTACAATGGTATCTTCGGGAATATTAAGTCCGATTGTATCAAGCGCATTACGGGCATCTTTTGCCATAGCAACATTGTCAAGAGATTCAAGCTTTTTGCCAAAAATGGCACTTGCTATGGTAGGTGTTGTAATTTCTCTTCCTACTTTGATATTTTCTGTTATGTTGAAGCCCGGAATCAGCATAAATTCCTGATGAACCATACCAATACCGAGTTCCATTGCTTTTTGCGGAGAGTCTATGTTTACGGCCTGACCGTTTACTTCAATGACTCCCTTGAAGCCGCCGGTATTGTGTATAACCGGCATACCGAAAAGAATATTCATAAGAGTAGACTTTCCCGCACCGTTTTCGCCCATAAGAGCGTGAATTTCACCGGGAGCTATGTGCAAATCAACGCCCTTTAGAACCTTGTTGCCATAGTACTCTTTTTCAATTCCCTTCATGCTTAACACATAAGGTGTACTCATTTTGTTCTGTCCTTTCATTTTTGTTGAGGCTTTATTATTGCAGTTGTTTATTTGTTTTGCTACAATAATCTGTGCACATAAAGAATGTGCACACATTGACATAGCGAAACACTATGCATTGGAAACGCCCACCGAGTGCACTGCAATCAGCGGGCATTTTCGACCTAACCGATATTTACCTAAATGTTATAGGGTTATATTAGAAATCGTAGAAGGGGCAGAGAAGCATGTAGAAGTTTTCAATCGGCTTGTCGCCTTCAATGTAATTGGAAATTGCAACTTCTTCGCCGCCGAGCTTTCTGAGAGAAGCAAAGAATTCTTCTTCGTCAAGTTTGCCGTCTGTCTTGCCTTCGCAGTACTTAACAGCATAATCATAGCCTGCTTCAATCATAAGCATATTAACAGGTGTGCCCCATGTGGACATTCTGCCTTCGTTGCCGTATTCAGCAACCTTATCCTTGATAGCACCGAGGATGTATTCTACATCACCTTCGTGACCAGCTGTGGAAATTGCGAATGCAGAGGGATAGCCGTGGTAAGGGCTGGGGCAGCACTGCTGCGGGAATATAGCACCGAGTTCAGCACACTGAAGAATGAGGGGTTCCTGCATTGAGCAGTTTGTTGAGAAGAATGCTGTATCCTTGCCGTACTGGTCAACATAAACTTTGATGTTTTCTGTGATCCAAGCCTGTGCACCTGTTACACCAGCGTCGCCTGTCGGGTCGGGAGCAGTTGCTTCAACATACTGGATGCCGAGTTCTTCACATCTCTTTTCGAAGAGTTCCTTACGTGCGCTGATTGTAGCGTAGCCAAGGTGACGCTCGAATGATACGTGAACGAATGTCTTAGCGCCCATCTTGTGAGCCTGGTCGATAATTGTTGTACCCATAGCGATTTCGTCAACGAGCATACAGATATCTGCTGCTGCTGCGATAACTGCAGGGTCTTCTGCACAAACACCTGTTACGAACAGGATGTCGTCACGGGTTTCCTTAACCTTGTTGATAGCTGCTGTTGCGCCGGGAACTGCCTGAACAAAGATAATAGCCTTTACTGCAGGGTCAGATGCCATATTTGTAACAGTAGCGATTGTCTGCTCTGTTTCAGAGGAGAAGTTATCGGGATATGTAGCTGTAACTACGATGTCGGGATAAGCTTCCTTGAGCTTCTGAGCAGCCTGATACTCTTCCTCGCCCTGAGAAACAGTACCTGTGATGATACCGATCTTATATGCAGCGGTATCTTCATTTTCTACGGAGTCAGCAACTGAATCTTCATTGCTGACTACGGGTTCTACATTGCCGCAAGCTACTACTGAGAGAAGCATAACGAGCGCAAGAAGAATCGCAAGAATCTTTTTCATGATTAAAATCTCCTTAAAATGTTTATTTGCCTGCAAAAAGCAGGCATATATCGGTTACTTGGTATAACTAATTTTATCAAAAATCCGTATGAAATGCAATAGTATTTAAAACTTTTTGACTATTTGCACAAATTGGCGGTGCTGTTTTGAAGCATTATTGCCAAAAAAATAACAATGTTTAAAAGTCGTTTTTACATAAATTTACTAAATTCCACAAATTGATTCGAATAATGAGAAAGAAAGGAGTCTGAAAAGACTCCCTTAAATCAATATTTTCGCCATACCATTTTGTTTACGACGCCGGTGTAGCTCTGGATTATCTTTACCACCTTTGTTGATACATTTTCCTCAACATATGTGGGAACGGGAATGCCGTAATCGCTGTTTTCATTCATCTGTACAGCCGTGTCAACTGCCTGAAGCAGACCGCTTTCATCAATTCCGGCAAGAATGAAGCAAGCCTTATCAAGCGCCTCGGGGCGCTCGGTCGATGTGCGTATGCATACTGCGGGGAAAGGATGTCCGACAGAGGTGAAGAAGCTTGATTCTTCGGGGAGAGTTCCCGAATCGGATACAACCGCAAAGGCATTCATCTGAAGCTTGTTATAGTCGTGGAAGCCCAAAGGCTCGTGACGAATCACCCTGCTGTCAAGCTTAAAGCCTGATTCTTCAAGCCTTTTTTTACTTCTTGGGTGGCAGGAATACAGTATCGGCATATCGTATTTTTCAGCCATTTTGTTTATTGCATTAAACAGTGAAGTAAAGTTCTTTTCCGTGTCGATATTTTCCTCTCTGTGTGCAGAAAGAAGAATGTATTTTTTTGCTTCGAGGCCAAGCTTTGTAAGAATATCGCTTTTTTCAATATCCGCCAGGTTTTCGTGAAGCACTTCTGCCATTGGCGAGCCTGTAACATATGTGCGTTCCTTGGGTAGTCCGCATTCGTGGAGATAACGGCGGGCGTGCTCTGAGTACGCAAGGTTTACATCCGAAATAATGTCAACTATTCTGCGGTTTGTTTCCTCGGGCAAGCACTCATCCTTGCATCTGTTGCCTGCTTCCATATGGAAAATCGGAATATGGAGTCTCTTTGCGGCAATCGCAGATAAGCAGGAGTTTGTGTCTCCAAGTATAAGCAGGGCGTCTGGCTTTATCTGGCTCATAAGCTTATATGAACAGTTGATAATATTACCTACAGTTGCACCGAGGTCATCGCCTACGGCATCCATATATACTTCAGGATTTTCAAGCTTCAGGTCGTGGAAAAACACACCGTTTAAATTATAGTCATAGTTTTGCCCGGTATGAGCAAGCACACAGTCAAAGTATTTACGGCATTTGTTGATAACCGCCGCAAGCCGGATTATTTCGGGGCGGGTACCGACAATAATGAGAAGCTTTAATTTGCCGTTGTCCTTAAATTTTACATCGCTGTAATCAAGTTTGATTTCCATAGTTATATACCTCGTATAATCAGTTGACCTTTTCGCCAAAGGTGTCGGGGTGATTTGGATCAAAGCATTCGTTAGCCCACATAAAGGTTATTAAATCTTCCGTTTCTGACAGGTTAATAATGTTGTGAGTATATCCGGGAAGCATATGTACAGCGGTGATGTTATCGCCGCTTACCTCAAAACGAAGCACTTCATCTGAGCCGATTTTCCGCTGCTCTATCAGGCCGTGACCGGAGACAACAACAAAAAATTCCCACTTGGTGTTATGCCAGTGTTCGCCCTTGGTTATCCCGGGCTTTGAAATGTTAACACTGAACTGACCGCATTTTTCGCTGCGTAAAATTTCTGTAAAACTGCCTCTCTGATCCACATTCATTTTTAAGGGGAACGCTATTTTTTCCTTTGGCAGATAGGACAGGTATGTAGAATATAACTTTTTTGCAAAAGAATTATTCGGAATTTCAGGGATAGTTAATGTTTCGGGCTGCTTTTTAAAGGTTTCAAGCAGGGAAACAATTTCCCCTAAGGTAATGTGGTGGGTTGTCGGGCAGGCACAAAATCTGCCGTTTTCACAAAGAACGGTTTCTATGCCGTCAAACTCGCATCTGTGTTCCTTTGAGTCCATTGCGTTAAGCATTTCATCAACTAAATCGTCAATGTACAAAAGTTCAAGCATTACACCCGGGTCGTTAACTGTGATCGGCAAATCATTTGCCATGTTGTTGCAAAAAGTTGCGACAGCCGAGTTGTAGTTGGGACGGCACCATTTGCCGAAAAGGTTCGGAAATCTGTAAACAAGCACCTTTACATTGTTTTTTTCACCGTAATCGAAAAACAAATCTTCTCCGGCCTTCTTCGATTTCCCATATTCGCCGCCTGCATATCTGCCGACAAGAGTTGCCTGTATTGATGAAGCAAGCATAACGGGACATTTGTTATTGTGCTTTTTCAGAGTGTCTAAAAGAGTGGATGCAAAACCGAAATTGCCCCGCATAAAATCCTCGGGATTTTCAGGTCTGTTGACACCTGCAAGGTTAAAAACAAAATCTGCCTGTTTGCAGAAAGAGTCAAGATATTCAGCCGGGGTGTCTATGTCATATTCGAATATTTCCAGATCAAAAAGGGGCGTTGTTCTGTCCTTACCGTCTCTTATGCATTTAAGTCTTTCACATAAATTTTTGCCCACAAAGCCATGAGCTCCTGTAACGAGTATTTTCATAAAACCACCATTAAGCCTTTATAATTACTTAATACCAACAAGCCTTAATTCTTCATTGTATTTGTTTATTCCTTGAGCACTTACCATTTTCATTCTTCTTTTATACCATTTTACTTTACTTCGTTGCCATAACAGGATGTTTATAATGCGAATAATCCAGAATATTGGAAGAAGAAAAGGATGTTTGTTTAAAAGAGGATATTTTTTTGCCATTTCTTTATAGGGCAAAAAAACATTTGACCAGAAAATAGCGTTTCTTGATTTTTTTGCGGTAGTTGCAATAAAACGGCTGTCGCTGTTTCCAAAGGTCCCGCTGGTAATGATTTTTTTCGTCATCAGAATACTTATTTCATCATACTCTGCATTTTCAAACCAACAAGTCAGCATACGCTTGATGCTCCTGTAAAATTCATCAAGACCAAGTTTTGAAAGCTCTTCTGTAATAAGACTTTCTTTTTCATTCAGATTCAGAATGTCAAGTACATACAGGTCTATAAAGTGGCGCAATCCGATTCCGCCGTTAATATAATGCTTGGCAATGTGTACTGTGAGAAAAACCATAAGGTCACAGAAACTCATTTCAAGTTTATGTGAGTCATCTCTTTTTGAAAGGAAAGTATCGACATTTTCATAATGCTGATAGAATTTTGGTATGCCGTTTCCGATAAACTTTTTATGAAGCTCAAGAATCAAAGTCTGACCTTTGCGCCATTTAAGCTCGTGAGAAGACTCCATATCGAATATAAAACCAAGTCCGGTTAAGATATCCGAGGCTTTTTCTATATCGGATTCTCTTATTAAAATGTCCACATCTCCCAGTGTGCGCATTTCGGTAGACGGATAAAAATCGCGGACAACAAGCCCTTTCAGGGGAGCATAGTCGATTTCTGCTTCCTCAAAGGCTTTTAAAATCTGCTTGATTTCGTACTCTCTTTCGGTATCTAAGAGAGCATATTTGAAAATCGCTTCCTTGAACTTCTGATTTACATCAGCTTCAAGCAAAATGCCAAGATTTTTAATTCCGTAATAAACAAGGGGAGTAACTTTGTGTGTTTGAGCAATGCGGTACAGGCCGAGCCAGTCAATGTCTGACGGCAGCGGTGTTTTGTCATTTGTCAGTGCACATTTGATGAGATGAAAAAGTGCGTTTATTGTCGGATTCATGCTTTATTCCCAGTTTTAAGCTCGTTTTTAATGTAATCGAGTGCTAAAATCTTTTCTTTAACCTGTTCTACCGACAGAAGCTCGGTATTATGAGAGTTGAATTCTGTAAGGGTGTTGCGCTCAGTGTCGCCGTCTTTGAAATATTTATCGTAGTTAAGTCCGCGCTTGTCGGAGGGAACTCTGTAAAAATGTCCCAGATCAATGGCTGACGCACACTCTTCGTTGGTAAGGAGAGTTTCATACATCTTTTCGCCGTGGCGGATACCGATAACCTTTATTTTAGATTTATCGCCGTCGAAAATTTCGCAAACAGCTTCAGCCTGTGTTTTTATTGTACAAGCAGGAGCCTTCTGTACAAGAATATCTCCGCTTTCTCCATGCTCAAAAGCAAAGAGAACAAGGTCGACTGCTTCATCAAGAGACATGATAAAACGAGTCATTGTTGGATCTGTTACTGTAATTGGCTGACCATTTCTTATCTGGTCAATCCAAAGCGGAATAACAGATCCGCGTGAGCACATAACATTACCGTATCTTGTACAGCAAATCTTTGTCTTTTCGGGGGAAACTGTACGGGATTTTGCTACAATTACTTTTTCCATCATAGCCTTTGATGTACCCATTGCGTTTACAGGATAAGCCGCCTTGTCTGTGGACAGGCATATTACGGCTTTAACGCCTTCATCGATCGCTGCGGTAAGCAGATTTTCAGTACCGATAACATTCGTTTTTACTGCTTCTATAGGGAAAAACTCGCAAGAGGGAACCTGCTTGAGTGCTGCTGCGTGGAAAATATAGTCAACGCCGTGAATAGCATTTTTTATCGACTGAATATCACGGACATCTCCAATGTAAAATTTGATTTTTTCAGCATGCTCGGGCATTTTTGACTGAAATTCGTGACGCATATCGTCCTGCTTCTTTTCATCTCTTGAAAAAATACGGATTTCCCCAATATCTGTTTTAAGAAAGCGGTTCAGAACTGCATTTCCAAAACTTCCCGTACCGCCGGTTATCATGAGGGTTTTGTCTTTAAAAAGTGACATGTCCTACCTCCAAAATATCGGCAATTCTCTTGCAAGCAAAACCGTCACCGTAAGGATTACTTGCGTGAGCCATTGCGTTATATGCATTTTCATCTTCAAGTAAAAGCTTGAAGTTTTCATAAATTACATTTTCGTCTGTTCCGACAAGTTTGAGAGTGCCGGCTTTTATTCCCTCAGGGCGTTCAGTTGTATCACGCATAACAAGAACAGGTTTTCCGAGAGAGGGAGCTTCTTCCTGAATTCCGCCGCTGTCTGTGAGTATCATATGGCTTCTTGCAAGGAAATTGTGGAAATCAAGCACTTCAAGAGGCTCTATTATACGAATGCGGTCGCAGCCGCCGAGTTCTTCTTCGGCAGCTTTTCTTACAACGGGATTCATATGTATAGGGTAGAGAGCCTTGATATCGGGATGTTCATCCATTACTCTGCGGATAGCCCTGAACATATTGTGCATAGGCTCTCCTAAATTTTCGCGTCTGTGAGCGGTAATCAGAATAAGACGGCTGTCCTTTGCCCATTCGATTTCAGGATGAGTATAATCGTTCCGAACTGTTGTTTTGAGAGCATCTATTGCGGTATTGCCTGTGATAAAAATTGACTTTTCATCTTTGCCTTCCTTTAAAAGGTTGTCCCTTGAAAGCTCGGTAGGTGCAAAATTATATGTAGAAATAATAGACACAGCCTGGCGGTTGAATTCCTCGGGGTAAGGGCTATATATGTTGTATGTACGAAGTCCTGCCTCAACATGGCCGATAGGTATCTGGAGATAGAAGCAGGCAAGAGCTGTTACAAATGTTGTTGAGGTGTCTCCGTGTACAAGTACAACGTCGGGCTTTACTTTTTCAAGTACACCCTTGATATTTGTAAGAATATTTGTTGTAATATCAAACAAGGTCTGACCCGATTTCATTATGGAAAGGTCATAGTCGGGCGTTACATTGAAAGCTTCAAGAACCTGATCAAGCATTTGTCGGTGCTGACCGGTAACGCAAACTACTGTTTTCAGCCCTGCCCTTGCTTTTAGCTCGTTTACAAGAGGGCACATCTTTATCGCTTCTGGGCGTGTTCCGAAGACAAGCATTACTGTTTTCATAGTTTTGCTCCTGTTTTTATATCATAGTCTGTATGTACCGGGCAAATCGCAGCACTTGCGGGTATCAAGAACAATTTTACCCTTTAATTTGTCAAGATTATCTCTGATTTCGCTGTGACCAACCATAATTACAACAAGTTCAGTGTCCGCAAGGAACTTGTCAAAATCGTGATACTGATTAGGAACAAGGTCGTTTGCAAAATAAGGGTCATAGCTCTTCAGAGGAGCGGCAAGATGCCTTTTCTGACTTTCGAGAAGCTGAAGTGTCGGAGATTCTCTGGGGTCGTCAACATTTTCTTTGTAGGAAAGTCCATAAAGACCGACTCTTGAAAAGTCTGTTATGTTGTTTTCTTCCATAATTTCGTGTATGCGCTCTAAAACGAAGTCGGGCATACTGTCATTAACCTTCATAGACTCGTTTATAACCTTGGTAAGACTTGGATAGTCACCAACGAGGAACCAGGGGTCAACAGAAATGCAGTGACCGCCGACACCGGGGCCGGGCTGGAGAATATTTACACGGGGATGCATATTGCATATCTTGATAATTTCGTAAACATCCATATTGTCGTGGCGGCAGATTTTTGCAAGCTCGTTTGCAAAAGCGATGTTTACTGCGCGGAAAGTGTTTTCAACAACCTTTGTCATTTCTGCAGTACGGATATCTGTTACAATAATTTCGCCCTGACAGAATGATGCATAAACATTTTTGATTTTTTCGCCGATAGCTTTATCGTCAGCGCCGATGGTACGGTTGTTATGTAAAAGTTCATATACCATATTACCGGGAATGATACGCTCGGGGGCGTGAACGAGATTTATGTCACGGCCGATTACAAAGCCGTTTTCTTCTATAACCGGACGAACATATTTGTCAATTGTTCCGGGGGATACCGTTGACTCAATAACTACAGTTGCACCCTTGGGGCAAACATCCATTATTGTTTTAACTGCGCTTACTACATAGCAGGGGTCAACCTTTTTGCTGAAGTTGTCATAAGGAGTGGGTACAGAGACGACATATGTGTCTGTTACCTGATATTCGGTAGTAAACTTAATCCCTGCCTTAACGGCCTCGTTAAAGAGATCGTCAAGACCGTCTTCTTTAAAGGTAGTTTTGCCGGAATTAAGAGTGGCAACAAGCTCCTTGTTGTAGTCTGTGCCTACAACCTCCACATTGTGAGAGGCAAGCATCAGCGCTGTGGGAAGTCCAATGTAACCAAGTCCAATTACGTTAATCATTTTGATTCTCCTTGCAGTTTGTTTTATTTGCGATTGAGCCGGAGTTTATTTGCTTGACACTATAAGCCAACCTATATTATATCACAACAAAAAAGAGATGTCAAGAAAGAAAAGTTTTGTGTATATATCACATATTTACACAAGTCGTGTATTTTCGACAAAAAATCAGGCTGAGAAAACTCAGCCTGACAGTTTTAGCCTAATAATACTTTATAGAAATTCTTTTTACCCTTGCGAACCTTGATTCCGTCTGTGAGTTCGTCAAGTGAAATCATATGACCGATATTATCTATCTTGTTGTCGTTTATGAAAAGACCGCCCTGGGTTATAAGTCTGCGCGCTTCGCTCTTTGAGGGAGCAATTCCTGCAGCAACCATCATATCCATAACACCGATGGCATTATCTGTTAAGAGGGAAGCATCAATAGATACGGTAGGCATATTTGCATCATCGCCGCTGCCACCAAAAAGTGCTTTTGATGCAGTTCTTGCTGCTTCTGCTTCTTCTTTTCCGTGAACAAGTGCTGTAAGCTCGTATGCAAGGATATCCTTAGCCTCATTAAGCTGTGCGCCCTCCCAGGAATCCATTTTGTCAATTTCTTCAAGAGGAATAAAGGTGAGCATACGGATACACTTAAGAACATCCGAGTCGCCGACATTTCTCCAATACTGATAGAACTCAAAAGGAGAGGTTTTATTCGGATCAAGCCAGACTGCACCGTTTGCGGTTTTACCCATTTTCTTGCCCTCTGAATTGAGGAGAAGTGTAATTGTCATAGCATAGGCGTCTTTGCCGAGCTTTTTACGGATAAGCTCAGTGCCGCCAAGCATGTTCGACCACTGGTCATCGCCACCAAACTGCATATTGCAGTCATATTCCTTGAAGAGATGATAGAAGTCGTATGACTGCATAATCATATAGTTGAATTCAAGGAACGAAAGTCCCTTTTCCATACGCTGCTTGTAGCATTCTGCCCTGAGCATATTGTTTACCGAGAAACAAGCACCGACTTCTCGTAACAGATCAACATAATTAAGCTTTAAAAGCCAGTCTGCATTATTTACGGCAATAGCACCGCCCTCACCGAAATCGATGAATTTTTCCATCTGCTTTTTGAAACATTCGCAGTTGTGCTCAATTGTTTCGGGTGAAAGCATTGAACGCATATCACTGCGTCCCGATGGGTCTCCGATGTATCCTGTTCCACCGCCTAAAAGCACAACAGGCTTGTTACCTGCCATCTGCAAACGCTTCATAAGGCAAAGAGCCATAAAGTGACCTACATGAAGAGAGTCTGCTGTAGGGTCAAAACCGATATAAAATTTAGCCTTACCGGTATTGATAAGCTCTCTGATTTCGCTTTCGTCTGTTACCTGGGCAATAAGACCTCTTGCCACAAGTTCTTCATATATCTGCATAAAAACCTCCAGCGCCGCCGTGCGGCTTAATTACAAATTAAAGTAAACCTGCCTTTTTGTCAAGACGGTAGTTTCGTATGTATACTACAAGATCTGCACCAACCATAATGAAGTTGAGAACATAGAAGAAAAGCACATACCACTTAAAACTTGGTGAACTCAAGTTCACAAGCTTTGAGGAAATGCCTGCAATATAGCCAAAGAAGATAAGTAGTAGAAAGGCGAGACTCTTTCCTTTTGTTGTTCTTGCTTTGTAGGATTTAATTACATTTAACGGCCAGGAAAATCCGAAGCTTACTATCATTATAATTTCGAGAATTTCTGCTAAGGTTGACATTTTGATTTTTGTCCTTTCTATGTGACTTTACAAATTCTATAATATTATAGCACATTTTTTCTCAAATGCAAGAGAAATTGTAAAAAAAGCGGGATAATATGTGAAAACTCATATTCCGTCCATTATATGATAATTCCTTAAATTTGTGTCTGTGATGCTGTTTTGCAGGGTAGCTGCAAGTTTTTCAAGGTCTGTTGCAGGCTTGTCTGAAAGCTTTTGACGGTTTATTTCTTCTGCAACAAGTGTGCATATTTCTTCAATGCTTTCAGCTTTTGCCTTTGCTTCGTCAGCAGAATTTCCAAGCTCAGTCAGGGCGACAAGCGAGTCTTCAAGACCTGACAGTACCGCAAGTTCACGCATACCGCGATATGCCCATTTATAAAATGGCTCGTATTTGTTATTAAGCAAATAAATTACCGATATCGTATGGCGTACAAATTCAAAAACTGATAGCTGAGCACTTCCGTTTTCTCCGCGTTTTATGCAGCGAGTGTAATTGTATAACCCCGATTGTACCATCATAATTGTATGAGCGGCAAGTTTTTTCAACAAAATATCTTGTGGATAGCCGAGCAGAAGTTCATTTCTGATCCTTGAAAACTCACCCGAAGCATCATAAAACACTTCACCGTTTGTTGCGCAGGCAAGGGAAGAAGGTGGAACATAAAGCCACTGATCGGTGGAAAGAGGAGTGCTTTGAGAGCCTGTAAATTTTTCGTAAAACCCGCCTGTGGTCATCACACCGTGACGATTACCGCCGACGGGCGACAAAAGTTGACGGCTGTAACCGCCATATTCTTTTGGAAGCTTAGAATAGAATCTTTCAAGCTCAAAGCCGTATTTTTCATAGTCCTCGTCTGAAAGCCACAAACAAAAACCCGGCTCAAAATCGTGGTCGCAGGAAATTTCGTCATCAAATCCGAAGCACTCCGATCCCTCTCCTGCAAGACCGACGGCTATTCTTTGTGAAAGCCCGGGGAATTTCTTTTCAATTTCATCCTTGGCGCAGGCATCAAAAAAGCTCCTTGAAAGCTCAAGACCTTTCATAGATTTCTCTCGATTTCTTATATAGATTTTGTGAAGTCAGGAAATATCCGAAATAATCAAATGAGGGAGCGCATTTTTCGGCAACAAAGGCATAATATGCGTTTCTTTCAATTCTTTTATCTTCAAGTATTTCTTCTGCCGCAAGTAAACATTCTTCAATTAACCTTGATTCGGGAGACTCTTTGGATTCATACAGATGAGCCATATTTACATATGTTACCGCAGCATCAAGTAAGGTATCGGTTTTGCCGAGGGTAATTGCAAGGGCCTTTTTGTATAAATCCTCGGCCTCATCAAAACGAGCGAGGTCTGCAAGTGTTGTGGCAAAATTGTTGTAAAGAGCCGCATTTCTCTCATCGTTTTCATCGAGTTCGGCCTTGTATATCTCTGTCGCTTTTTCATATAGAGCCACTGCCTTTTCGGGATAACCGAAAGCCTTGCTTGTCGTGGCGGCGTTTATCATAATGGTAGCACCCGACGGGGAATTCTCCATACCTGTAAAGGTTATAAGCTCCAGAGCCCGCTCTATTGCAGAAAGTCCGGATTCTTTATCTGACATACGCCTCGACAAGCCGAGAATTTCGTTTACAACAGTGAGCTCACCCGACAAATCTCCTGTAATAATCGCCTCTTTTTGCCAATAATCAAGCAGATTTTTTGCACCAATCAGATTATCTGTTTCAAAAAAACTGTCAAGCTTTTCAATTACTCTTGAAACGGGTATTCTTTTTGCGCTTTGCTCTGCCTTTTTGCATGCAGGACATTCAAAATCAATTTTTAATACTTCAAAATCTTTATTATCGTTCATATATTTCTCTCTCATAACTTTATTACTTTTATTATGCAATGAAAATGCAAATTTGTCAATATAAAAATACGAAGCACATCCATTTCAAATCCATAGCTATAAGAAAAGAAGAGCATCAGCCGATGCTCTTCTTTCCTTTATTTTTTAACAACCGAATATTTGTTTTCCTTAAAAAAGTCTGCCATGGTGCGAAGCAGTAATTCGTCATACTTGTAATAATCAAAGTCCGCGGGAGTATAGGTGCTTTTTCCTGAAATTTCATTTGCTTTACCGGCAAGATATTTTGAAAGCTCATCAAGCCCTGCAAAGGTGGTAATGCACGAATGCTTTTTCTGCGCATTGTTTTTTATCACTTTTTTTATTTTGTCACCGTCTTCTTTGACGGTGATTCTCCTTTTCTTCATCGGAAGATATTCGCAGATCATATGGTATGCATTCCATCTGAAATGTTCCTGGGCAAGCATGGCGTTTCTCTTGTTTCTAAGGAAATAATTGTTGTATGTATAATTCTTGTCCTCCAGACTTTCACATGTGGCTTTTATGAGAGCTTCCCCGTCTCCTTTTCCGTCTTTCACATAATCAAGTCCAAGCAGGTTCAGTTTAAAACGAAGATTGCTTGCAAGTGATATATTGCTGTATATATCGAAATAGGAAAGCTTGCTCCAGTTGTCTTCACCTGAATAAAACTTATTGACACTCTTAGCCAGACCGCAAAGCGCCTCATTGACGATGATGTCGTGAGTGAAAAATGATTCCGTATCACCGTAAAAAGTTATACCGTCGCACAGGGGCAGAGAAGAATCATTATATAAGAATATGCGGAAATTTTCACAATTATCGAGCAGAAGCTTAAATCTGTCAGCAATTTCAATGTTTTTGTAAATGTCTTTTGTGTCTATCAGAATGTAACTAAAGCTGTTTTCTTTTTTTATTTCTTTGACCATTTCCTTAAGACAGTCAAATTCATAACAGTTTTCATCTACGCACTTTGTGTTGTAGGGCATATCGGGGAGAGGGAAATATTCGTCTTTGTTTTTTGAAAGGGCATCCAGTGTGTCTACAAGACCGCCGATTTCCCAAATGTTCTCGTTTGCATTTTTGTCATAGATGAAATAGTTGACAGGAAATGCCCGGTATTCTCCGTTGTCATACATTGAAAGCTGATTGTTAATTATAAATTTTCTGTAAATCTCACGGTTGAGACTGCTTAAGCCAAGCAGAAATACATTCAGGGCAACTCCTTTTTTTACCGAGGTATCTTCCTCGAAAAAGCTTTCAGGCATATCTTTTGTTATGGGGTTTTCATCTACAAAGTTACGGGCAATAAGCTCGTCCTGACTAAAGAGAGTAATCCTTTCGCGCACGTTTTCTCCCAGAGAATCAATCTGTCTTTTTGCCGTAACAATTGCGTTTCCGTCTGACTCTAAATAGAAACAGAAGTTCTTAAAATTCTTATATGTGTCAAAATAAGCTATTATGTCGCGTATTCTGTTGTAATGGTTACTCCCTTCATTTGGAAAAATGAAATTATATCTTGTTTTTCTGTTAAAGAATTTGCTGTTCAGAAATTCTTTCGTGATTTTTTTGCGCATAACCAGAAAGCCATTGTTTACAAGCTCGTTTGCATAATTTTTCTCTGCATTTTCGGGAAGAAGAATGATAGTGCTTTTATAATTTTTTGCATAACTCAGTGACGCGGCAGAAGAAGAGACCATAATATCACAACTTCCTTTAACAAGTAAGGAGGCTATTTTAAACACATTTAAAACCCGCCGACCGAAAGTGCTTATTGCCGCATATGAGGTTGAGACAACAGCGAGCGCAATTCCGAATCCGTATATATAAACATACTGAGGGAATAAAAGGGCATAGTTTTCCACAAGACCGGTGCTCGTATCTCCGACAAGAGATTTTAAGGCTGCAGGGAAGCTGTCCGAAAGGTAAAAGAAGAAACTTCTTTTCTCCATAAGTACAAGCTTTTCGTAAAATGCGGGAAGAGTATAAATTATAAAGTTAAGTACGAAAATCAAGCTTATAAATATAAATGTTTTTAAGGCATTTTTCTTTCTGAAAACAAACAGTATGCCAACAATGGCAAGTATTATTTCTGCCAAAAGGATACTTTGGTTAATTGATTCCCACATTTTTATCTCTCCTGTACCAGATTCTCGGTATTTGTGATTTTTTCTTTTATTTCGGCAATTTGCTTTGCGTCGGGCGAGTAAATGCTTTCTGCGGACTGTTTTGCCGTTTCGTAGGCATCAGCAGCCTCTCTGTATTCATCAAGCGCAAAACAGATATCACCCAAAAGCAAGTGGGCAAGATATGTGGTCGGATGTCTCATTCCAACGCACTCGTTGTATCCGTCGGAACTTCTTTGCGCAAAGCTTTTTGCTTCCTCGTATCTGCCCAGCTTATAAAGCACGGTTGCCTTCAGGCGGTTTGAATAAACAATATCCACATGGCTTTCGTCAAATAAAGTCAAAAGAATCTGAATTGCTTTTTCTATGTATTCAAGGCACTCGTCATTATACCTTTCGCCCGCTATGAGAAGTTCAACAAGCTGCAGATACCCGCCTGCAATTTTGCCATAGTGAAATTCCCCCGGCGAAAAAGATGCTATGGCGTGACTTATAGAGTCCTCAACATAGCTTTTTGCGATCTCAAAGTCTTTTTCTTCTTTCGTGCGGGAATACTTTACCATATACTGCTTTGAAAGATTGGTTTTGGTCATAGTATGGCGCGATTTTTCGTCTGACGTTGTAAGTGTAATCTGAGAAAATGCTTTGTCTGCAATACTCAGCCAGTGAAGCGACTTTTCGTGTGCATTTTCAAAATGATTATCATAAGAATAAATCCAACCTATTTTGAAAGCGGAGCGCGCAGTCTCAAAACTGTTCTCACCCTTTGTTTCCAGGTGAAAATCATAGATTTTTTTCGCCAGCATTTCGGCAAAATCAGCATCAACCGCGAAACTGAAAAGACTCTGGGCATGATAATAAAAATCAGCTGTTTTATTTGTAACGGTATCAAATCTTTCAAGGATAGCTCGTGTTATCACAGCGAGCTTGTCTTTTTCACTCTTTTTCATGCCCCAGGTCTTTTTGTCTTCAATCGTGTCGGTGAAGCGTGCGATAAATTCGCCGCAATTTTCCTCGGTGGCTTTGATTTCGTGCTTAACAACCTCCCTGATAATCGGGTGCAGAGCAATGCCTTCCGTGTTTTTGATAATCCAGCTCTTTGTTTCCAGATCTTTGATCAGCTTTGTTGAGTCAAGGTCTGACCAGACTCTGAAACTTCTTACATTTACACCTTCAATCGGCATAAACGAAAGATACATCAGGACATTTTTCTCTTCCTCGGAAAGAGAGAAAAGTTTGAACATTTTAAGCAGATTCTCATACGCCACCTGCTTTTTCATATTTTCGCCTGCAACTTCTTCGGAAAGAGAAAGTATACCTTCTTTTTTCAGGGACAAAAGCATCTCCTCGGGTGTCTGACCGCTGTTTTCCATATGCTGAGCCAGAAGTTCAACCGTGTATGTATGACGGTTTACAAGCTCAATAAGCTCTTCAAGATATGGGTCGTCATCTTCAACATCATATCCGCCATAGTTTTGCATAAAAATCTCTTTTAACTCGGCCATAGACTCTATTGCGTCTATTTTTACTGTGGGGAAAAGGCGGGAGAAGTCGTTCCTAGTTGTGACGAGAACGTGATAATCTCCGGAAACAAACTCATGAAGATCTTCGTCGCTGATTGTGTCAAAGTTATCAATAACGATAAGAGTACTTCCGCCGGAAATTTTCTTGATTTTATCAAGCTTTCTTTTGAAAAAATCATCATCGCTCTCTTTAGAGCCGTCACTCATTGTAAAACGAGCCATCTCCGGCTCAAGAGTAAACGGACTTTCAGATATAATTGTGCTTTTTAAACTGCCGTTATATGTAGCATAGATGATAGTATCATAATCATTTTTATGTCTTTTTGCATACTGCTTCGCGATCTGTGTTTTGCCTATACCGCCAATACCGTGTAAAAATTGCACATTTTCGCCATTTTTAAAGTTGTTCTCAATTTCGGCCAAAACATTATCTCGTCCCAAAAAGATTTTTTTCGGTGTGATTGACGGGGTTGGTAAGAGTTTGAACTGTCTGAATTTTCCACTCCAGGCACTGTTTTTACCTGCCTTATCAAGCACTGCGTAAATTTGCCTTGAAAGGTCTTCGATACGATCATCGAGTGTCGGCTTTGTCGCATCTACGCGATGAACGGCCAGAAGGTCGTATTCAAGGTCGCCTACAAGCTCTGCTTCGTCAATAACAAACGGTATTACGGGTTTGCTGTTATCAAGAGCTACAGCAATTTCCTTGGGAACTTCTCTTGACAAGATTGAACTTTCACTCTGAATAAAAAGAACAAGCTTTGATGCTTCGATGGCATCAACAATGACCGATTTGTAGTGTTCACTGGCCAAAATTTCACCTGTACATATCCAGCAGGGGATATTGTAGCAATTTGAAAGACGATTTACGACATATTCTGCAATTTCCTGATCTTTGAAAGAAAAGCTTACAAAAATATCATGTTGACTTTGATTCATTGTCTCACCTCATTGGCAGGGTTATAGTATTCGAACGCAGATATTATATCATATTTTTCCAAAAAGCGCAATAATATCTCAAAAATAGCACTTATGAGGGGATTTGAAAGGTGCGGTCGCCGGTGTGTAATTTTATTTGGGTGCGGAGAGGGGATTTTTCATTGCCCGGTCGCCGTCGTGTGTCGTTTTGTGTGCCTCGCCGGCTCGGCTTCAAAACTCGCACTTTGGGCGACACCGTTAGAAAAAACAGTCCACCGGACTGTTTTTTTCTGCACTAACCCTCCACCGTCGCATAGTCGTCTCGGTCACAAAGCATAGCTTTGCTTCCGATACTCATTGCTTTGGGCGGTTTCGGCTTCGCAAAAAAGACCCACCGGGTCTTTTTTTCTTGCCTACCCCTGACCTTGGCCGGAGCTCACTCGGTTCAAATCCTTTTTAACATGCGAAAAAACAAAGGACACCTGTTGGTGTCCTTTGTTTTTTGGGTGCGGAGAGGGGATTTGAACCTCCTGACCTCCGGGTTATGAGCCCGACGAGCTAACCAAGCTGCTCCACTCCGCGATATATGGTGCCGGAAACCGGGCTCGAACCGGTACGAGGGGTGAACCTCACGGGATTTTAAGTCCCGGGCGTCTGCCAGTTCCGCCACTCCGGCAGGTGCTCTTCTAAAGCGCTTACATATTATATCACATACTATTTCCTTTGTCAAGGTTTTTTCAAACTTTTTTATGCGCTCATACTATTATTATTCCGTTTTTACTCTTTTTATGCAAAGAAAAAGTCCGCTTTCGCGGACTTTTTTATTTTTGTCAGATTATTAAGCATCTGCTTCAACTGTAAACTCTACAGGAACTGACTTATCGTTAAGCTCAAGTGTGAGTTTATAGTCGCCTGCCTCAAGTGCAGTCTTGGGAGTTACGGTGATTACATTATCAACACGGGCAATTTCATAGCCTGTGATATCTACATTCTCGCCGTCTTTCTTAAGGCTCTTTGCGCGGATAGCACCGATTCCGTCAAAGCTGAAGTCGCAAGTGATTACTATTGCACCTTCATTGTATTCTGCAGTCATGGGAGCGTCGCCGAGTACAATAACCGAGATTACCTTGCCGTCGTCAATGATTACTTCAACATTTGACATATATGCTGTTGAGAGCTTAAGTTCTGTTACATTGAAGTTTTCGTCTATATCGAATATTGTTACATCTGTATCAAGTGAGTATGTTGTAGTGCCGAGTGTAATTGTAGCACTTGTGTAACCTGTCACGATACCTGATGTGATATCAGCAACTACAGATGAGATTGTTCCGTCGTTGTTGAGCTTATAGTTTGTACCTGCTGTAAGTTCAGAGTTTGTTGAGTAGAACTGATCAACCTTACCTGTATCGAGAACGAGGGCGGTGTATATTCTGTATACCTTACCGTCAACATATTCGCTACCGATGTTTTCAAGCACCTTAACTGCGTTTACAGAGCTTGTGCTGCCGTCAAATGAACCGTTTGAGATGTAAAGGTAACGGAGTGTTTCAACACTACCTACCTCATTGTTGAAGACCGCTGCTACATATGCGTCGTCTGCAACAGTGATGTTTCCGTCAAATGAGCCGGTCTTCACATTGTAGTTATAATCGCCCTTGCCGTCTGACTCACGAACTATGATTGTTGTATTCTTGTTAGTTACAAAGTCAATTTCGCCGTCAAAACCGCTGAGAGATGAAACGCTGCTTGCGTCTCCCGCTTCGAGAGTGAACATTGAGTCATTGTTTGTAATTGTTGTGTTATTTGCTTCGTCAATGATTACTGCGATTTCCTTATGTGTTGAATCGTTCTGAACGAACTGGTCAGAGCCTGTTACGATTGCGCCGTCATCAATCACATAGGGGATAAGTGAGTAAACCTCGTCATCAGATACAGTGTATCTGTATGCACGGCCTGCAACAACTTCGTCTGTATCAGAGAAGATAGAAACAGTGTCGCCGTCGATGTTTACCTTAACTGCGTAACCAAATCTGCCGTCTGTAAATACGGGTCTTGCGTCTGTAAGTGTGATAAGGTAATTTGATGCGTTACCCGATTCAACACTTGTATCAATTGCGAGGATCATACCGTTTACTGCAACGATTCTGACCTTGTCGCCGACTGCGAGCTGGTCCTTTATAGACTTTGCTGTGATGCCGAGTGCTTCGCAACCGAGAGTATATGTCTTATCGTTGATTCTTGCTGTGGTGTCTGTAAGCTTTGTTACAGTGTGTGATGATGAAACCTTAATTGTAGAAACGATGTCAAGGCTTTCGTTTGCCTTGTTGAAGTAGTAGAGAACATAGTCACCGTCTTCTGCCTTTGCAGAGTTGTTGAAACCGCCCTCAAGCTCTTCTTCGGTCATATCGTTTGCAATGTTGTATTCGCCACGGTCGCTGATTTCAAGCTTGTCAAAGCTGTAGGGCATAAGAATAATTCTGCTTGCTGTTTCATCATTTTTGCTGTCAAAGATTACTCTTGCTTCATAGATGCCGAGAGCATTGTGAAGAGCTTCGTTGTCCTTGAGCTGAACTAGCTTATTGCCGCTTGAGAATGAATATACGAGGATTTCGTTTGCATTTGTTGAAAGCTCATCTGAAAGCTCTTCTACAACCTGGTAGCGTGTGCCGTTAATTTCAACATAATCAAATATTCCGTCATCCTTGTTTTCGTGAACAACGATGCCGTCATTCATTATTTCTTCACGGCTGATTTCTGTTGCGCCGAGAACCTTGATGTTCTTTGCTGAGTCGATGTTGTAAACAAGACGAACTCTCTTGCCGAGGTTTGCGTTAGCATCACCCTCAAGACCGAGGTCTGCATACTTTACTGTGATGATCTTTTCGCCGTTGTCCTCGTATGAAAGGCTGACGTAGTTATCCTTTACAACAACAGAAGCGTCGCCTGTTGAGAAGTCGTTAGTTGCCACGATTGTAGCTTCTGCAAGCTTGTAACCAAATATCTTTTCGATAATTGTTGTGCTTTCGTAAAGAGTTACTCCGTTAACAACGGTTTTGGGAACAAGGTATTCTGCAGTAAGTGCATTATAAAGGATTGCTGCAGTTTCGCCACGGGTAAGTTTTTTCTCGTAGCTTAAATCTTCAAGTTCTGCATCAAGTGCAAGTTTTACTGCTGCATTGATGTATGTCCAGGGATAGCCCTTAACCATACCGTCTGTTTCGTGTCCGAGAATACGGACAAGCATAGTCATTGCATCACGAAGAGTGATGCCTGCCAGGGGTTCAAAGGTTGTGTCTGAAGTACCGATAATATATCCGTTTGAATATGCCCAGGAGATTGCACCCTTGTATGTATCATTTTTAAGGTCAGTAAAGGGGGTGGTGTTAACTGAGCCGGAATTGTCATTTCCAACCATAAGTCTGTAAAGTAAAAGCGCCATTTGCTCACGTGTTACATTTTCTTCAGGTGAGTATTCGCTGTCGCTTGTACCTTTTGTTACTCCAATGTCAGAGATGATATTGATCTGTTCGGCAAACTTATGATCAGGCCCAACGTCTTCAAAGCTTTTTGCCGATGTGCTGAATGCAAAGGAACTTATTATTGTAATAACAGCAAGTCCCATTGCAACAATTTTTTTGAAGTTTTTCATCAAAATCTTCCTCCGTTAATTGTATTTGAGAGGCTACGGTTTCAGGCCTTGCCTCTGCGTAAATATGATAGCACAGGTCGCTCGGGCTCTTCAACGAAAGGCAAATCATTGTTATCGCTTTGTAAAATTCGTTTATTTTTTTGTTATAATATTGTATAATTATGACTTTAAAAGCAGAGAAACGGCAAATAAAAAACGCATAAATCATAGTTTGTGTATAGATTTTTAACAACAAATATCATTTAAATAATTACAGTTAAACTATCATTTATACTTTTGTGCAAACCCTGACATATTTGCCACCTCACCGGTATTGTACCACCCCCACGCGCGTATATATTATAAGGATAACAAAAAATCTGAAAAAATTTTAAAAAAGTACTTGACAAAACAAAAGGTTGTTGTTATAATGTAAGTATAATAACGATAATGATTATCGTTATTGATTTGAGGTGATGATATGGAGAGAGTAATAAAACATTCAAAGCAGAGAGATGCAATACTGTCTTTGCTTAAGAGCACATACTCCCATCCAAGCGCTGAATGGCTGTACACGAGCCTGAAGGAAGAGTTTCCCGCTCTTAGTCTTGCAACAGTTTACAGAAATCTGAATTTACTCTGTGAAATGGGCCTTGCGAGAAAAATCGAGGTGGGCGACGGTACGGTACGATTCGACGGAAACATTGATAATCACTATCATTTCTTGTGTTCGGGCTGTAGCAAAGTAATTGATGTAAGCGAAAACGAGTTCGGCGGAATTAACAAAGAGATTGAAAGCAAATATCAGGTCAGAGTCGATACTCATTCGGTAGTCTTTTACGGGAAATGCTCTGAATGCATTTAAAAAGTCAATAAAAAATTATTTTAAATATTTAAGGAGAAAAATTATGAAAAAGTTTGTTTGCTCAGTTTGCGGTTATGTTCACGAGGGAGATTCTGCTCCCGAAAAGTGCCCCGTATGTAAGGTTCCTGCAGAAAAATTCAGAGAAATGGAAGAGGGCGCAGCGCTCGCGGCAGAACACGAATACGGCGTTTATGCTAAAACAGTAAAGAACAACCCCGATATCAGCGAAGAAGATAAGAAGTACATATTCGAGCAGCTTATGGCTAACTTCAACGGTGAATGCGCTGAGGTTGGTATGTATCTCTGTATGGCAAGAATTGCACACAGGGAAGGCTATCCTGAAGTAGGCGTTTACTGTGAAAAGGCAGCATATGAAGAAGCAGAGCATGCAGCAAAATTTGCAGAGCTCCTCGGCGAGGACCTTGAACCCAATATGAAAGCAACAACAAAGGATAATCTCAAGTGGAGAGTTGATTGCGAATACGGCGCAACACAGGGTAAATTTGACCTTGCAGCATGTGCAAAGAAGAACGGCCTTGATGCAATCCACGATACAGTACACGAAATGGCCCGCGACGAAGCTCGCCACGGCAGAGGCCTTGAGGGACTTCTTAAGAGATATTTTAAGTAAGAACAACACAAAAAAGCATAATTTTGGGGTGTTCTGCATTTGTTGCAGAACACCCCTTTTTCTTTGGGAGACATATCGCTTAAAATGAGCCACGAGGTAATTGTAGAGAAAAATAACAGGAGCGGAGGGTAGCCCTCCGCTCCTTTACCGGTTATGCGGCAATCATATTGACCTTGTTAGTCTCAATGATGCGCTGTATGTAGATTATTCTATGATTCTTCCGTCAGTTGAAATTGTGACAACTCTCCAGGGAATAAATTTTCCGCTTGCTTTGAGGGCATTTTTTGCAGCATTTTCGATGCCGCCGCAACAAGGAACTTCCATACGGACAATCGTCAGGCTCTTTATATTGTTGTTTGCAATAATAGCAGTAAGCTTTTCGGTGTAATCGCCCTCATCAAGCTTGGGACAACCGATGAGCGTAATATGATTACGGATGAATTCATTGTGGAAATTTCCGTAGGCATAAGCGCTGCAATCGGCGGCGATAAGCAGGTTCGCTTTGTCAAAATACGGGGCATTTACAGGGACAAGCTTAATCTGAACAGGCCACTGACTGAGCTGGCTCACATTTTCTGTTTTTGTAGTTGTGCCGCAAGAACAATTATCTCTTTTAATTGCCTTTGAGTTGGTTCCGGGGCAACCGCAGGGAAGCGGTGTAGATGATTTTTGAGCTTTCGCCTTTTGCACGGCTTCTTCGTTATAAGCGGGAGCTTCTCTTTCTTCAAAAGTAATTGCGTTAACAGGGCAGGCAGGGAGACAATCTCCAAGACCGTCGCAGTAATCTTCGCGGATAAGCTTGGCCTTGCCGTTTATCAGTTCAATAGCTCCCTCGTGGCAAGCATTGACACAAAGTCCGCAGCCGTTGCATTTTTCTTCATCAATTCTAATTATTTTTCTTATCATATCAATTCCTCCTGGTTTGTTGACTTTACAACTACATTATAGTATAATAATTATAACAAGTATGTTGTTTTTACAACGAAAGGCGGAAAGAATGAAAAAATTTATTCCTGTTTTAAAAAGAACGCAGATGTTTTCGGGTATTGGAGAGGATGAGATCGAGTCGATGCTTTCCTGCCTTGGCGCGAGGCTGTGTAATTATAAAAAAGGACAATATATACTTCGTCAGGGCGAGCATTTGAGCGATGTTCTTGTCTTAGCCCAAGGAGTAGCACACATTCAAAGGGATGACTATTGGGGAAACCGCAGCATATTAAATCAGATTTCGGCAGGCGAGATGTTTGGCGAGGCATATGTCGCGCCTGAAAGCGGAACACTTTTGAATGATGTTGTTGCTCTTTCTGAATGTACAGTTATTTTCTTTGATGTGAAACGAATGCTGACAACCTGTTCTTCTGCCTGCCGTTTTCATTCTATGGTAGTGCAGAATATGTTTTTTGCAATTTCAGAGAAAAACAAAAAACTCGTGCAAAAGCTGACTCATATGTCCAAGCGCTCTACACGGGAAAAACTTATATCTTATTTGTCTGAGGAAGCCAGAAAACAAGGTGCTTCAAAAATAACAATTCCTTTTAACCGTCAGCAACTTGCAGATTTTCTTTCTGTTGACCGCAGTGCAATGTCAAACGAGCTTTGCAAGATGCGAGATGAGGGTATGCTACGATTTGAAAAGAATAGTTTTGAATTATTGTGAAAAAAACAGGGTTATCTCCCATATCCACTACGAAAAAAGCACCCGAAATGGGTGCTTTTTTGGGGCGGAGGAGGAGAGATTCGCTCGCGCCACTACCGTAGCGCGACACGCACTCGGGCGCCAAAACAGTCCCCCGGACTGTTTTTATTGCTGCGCAATACGCCCTTTTCGAATCTTTTCCAAAAAAACAATAGGGTACACAAAAGTGTACCCTATTGTTTTGGCGGAGGAGGAGAGATTCGAACTCTCGAACCGCTTCTGACGGTTACACGATTTCCAATCGTGCGCGCTCGACCAACTACGCGACTCCTCCGTGCTGGTGCGGAAGACGGGACTTGAACCCGTATGTTAGAAAACACACGCCCCTCAAACGTGCGCGTCTGCCAGTTCCGCCACTTCCGCATAAACAGCCTTTTTATTATACTAAATAATTATCTTTTTGTCAATACTTTTTTGAAAAAAGTATCAAATAATGCGTGTGATTTTCTCTTGATTTTTCCACTGATTTGTTATATAATCAACATAGAAAGATTTTGACGAGGTTTGTATGAGTAAATGTACTGTTAAGGTTTTATCCCATAACGAGCAGTTTTCAAGACTTATTATCTTACTTGCAAACGAGCTTGATTTTAACGCTGCATTATCAAAAAAAGCTGACGGCAACATTAATATTATTGACTCTCCCTATGACTTGCCGGCTGACCTTGATGCTTCAAGGTGCATATATCTTTGTAATGTAGGAGAGGCAATTCCAAAAGGAGTGGATACTTTTCTTGCCAAGCCCTTTCTGTGGAGCGAGTTCAAAGATTTATTAAACAGAGTGTACGAGCGTACATACGGCTTAATGACCGAAAAGCTCTTGCTTGATGGCAGGGAACTGTTTTGCAATAAAAAAAGTGTACTGCTCAGCGAAACCGAGGCAAAGCTTTTTTCCTACCTGCAGAAAAGAGCAAACAAGCCTGTAAGCAGAGAACTGCTTCTTAAAAACGTATGGGGGAAAGAAAGTGACAAAAATCCGGCTAACATAACAGACGTTTACATCAATTACTTAAGACAAAAGATGAAAGAGAATTTCGGTATAAATGTAATTGAATCTGTGCGTGGAGTCGGTTATATGTACAGGGAATAAAAAAATCGGACCCGGGGGTCCGATTTTTTAGTTTCCGCATTCTACGCTGATTTCGTTAAAGGTGTGAAGCAGATCGGGGACTGTGACTTTGATTTTATCTTCGCCCTGTTTGTCAATTATCGCTTCACCTTTATGCATCATAAGGAGCCTGTCGCCATAGTCAACCGCATACCTTAAGTTATGAGTTACCATCATTGTGGTAACCTTTTTTTCTCTTACGATTTTATCGGTAAGCTCCATTATAATTTCGGCAGTTTTAGGGTCAAGAGCTGCTGTGTGCTCGTCTAAAATGAGGAAGTCGATTGGTGTCATTGTTGTCATAAGAAGAGCCATTGCCTGTCTTTGACCGCCCGAGAGAAGACCAACCTTTAAGTTCATCTTGTTTTCAAGTCCGAGTCCGAGAGTAGCAAGCTGCTCACGGTAAAAATCTGCTCTTTTGTAGTTTATGCCCGAACCAAAAAGGTAGGGTTTCCCCTTATTATCGGCAAGAGACATATTTTCAAGTATTGTAAGATTCGGGCAGGTACCCATTGAGGGGTTCTGGTAAACTCTGCCGATGTGCCTGTAGCGTTTGTGCTCGGGGATATGTGTTATATCCTTGCCGCCAACGAGAATCTGACCAGATTCAACGGGGATTGATCCGCATACGATATTAAGAAGTGAGGTTTTTCCGCTTCCGTTTGAACCGACGATAGAAACGAATTCTCCGTCATTTACCTTGAGGCTGAAGTTTTCAAACAGACTCATTTCGGTAACTTCGCCGGGATTGAATATTTTAGTTATATTTTTAAGTTCAAGCATTCTTCTTACCTCCTTTTTTTGAGGGAAGATTTCCAAGAACAAGTATTACAAGGAACAATACCGCTGTTATAAGCCTCATAAGGTTTGCGGGCAAACCGAGTGTGATTGCACTCTGTATGCAGGCTTTGTAAATAATGCTTCCGACCATAACGGCGGTAGTACCTTTAACAAAGCTTACCTTTTTGAATATTGTTGTACCTATAATAACTGCCGCAAGGCCGAATACCATCTGACCTGTACCCATCGTACTGTTAAAAGACTGCTGTTGCTGGCATACAACCGAGCCGCAAAGAGCAACAAGTGCATTTGCGATAACAAGACCTAAAATTTTCATATTTCCGTTGTCAATGCCCAGGGTGCAGACAAGGTTTTCATTATCGCCCACACTTCTGAGAAGAAGTCCGTTCTGCGTTTTGAAATAAAGGTCAAGTATAAGCTTTACAACAATTGCAATAATAACTGCAACAATAAGCTTGCGGTAAATCTGAGGCATATCTCCGAATGGCATCAGTCTGAAAATGGTGTCCTTTCCGATTATGCTCATATTGGAGCCTGCTATCTGCAGATTTATTGAGAAAAGTGCGGTCATTGTGATAATACCTGCAAGCAGGTCACGTACTTTAAAGCGTACGTGTATTATACCCGTGCAAAGACCTGCAAGAGCGCCCGCACACAGAGAAATCAAGAGTGCCAGAAATGGGTTGACATCTGCATTGATTACCACTGCCGTGACTGCCGCACCGAGAGGGAAACTTCCGTCAACTGACAGGTCGGGGAAGTCAAGTATTTTATATGTAATGAAAATTCCGTAGGCCAGAAGTGCGTATATCAGACCTTCGGTAAGAGTACCGACAAGTAGGTTTAACATAATTTACCTCAATTACTCTGCGCTGACTGCAACAGCAACTTCGATAGACTTTTCCGCAATTTCAGCGGGAATTTCAACGCCGAGATTTGCAGCGGCAGGAGTGTTTGTGTAAATTCCGTATTCGGTGATTGTTTCGTAAGGGATTTCATCTGCAGTAGCTTCACCACGGAGAATTTTTGCAGCCATCGCACCAGTCTGCTTGCCAAGCTCAACGTAGTCAATACCTGCAGCTGCGATACAGCCCTTGTTTACCTGCTCAACTTCGCTGCCGTAAACAGGGATGCCTGCTTCGTTTGTCTTTTCAAGAATGCCGGGGAGTACGCCTACAACATTATTGTCTGTGAGGTTGGAGAGACAGTCAACCTTGTGGCTGATTACTGTATCAACTGCCATTGTAACCTCGGACTGAGCTGTTACGCCGATAGCATCAATTTCAAAGCCGTAATCGGGAGCAATAGCCTTGTATTCTGCTATTGCAGAAACAGAGTTAGGCTCGCTTGTTGTGTAGATGATACCGATAGTCTTGGCGTCGGGCTGAAGCTTTCTTATAAGGTCAAGCTGTGCCGCAACGGGGAGTTTATCGGATGTACCTGTAATGTTACCGCTGTCAAGTCTCGCCTGAACAGGGTCTGTGATAGCAGTGAAAACAACGGGGATATTTTTGTCCTCTGCTGCTGCAAAGCAAGCGGTAGCTGCGGGAGTTGCGATGGCAACCATCATAGCAGCGTCGTTTGCCGCGAAGTTCTGTGCTATCTGTGTTGTGATGTTGTCATCAAAGCCTGCATTCTGGTAGTTTACTGTAAAGTCAGTGCCTTCAACAAGACCTGCTTCCTTGAGTCCCTCAAGAAAACCGATTCTGCAGTTGTCAAGTGATTCGTGCTCGCCGTACTGTGAAATACCGATTACAGGTATGGTGCTTTTTGCACAGGATGCAAGAGACATAAGCATAACAAGTGCTAAAACAATACTAAAAATTTTTTTCATGGGAAGTCCTCCTTTGTCGCTTTGCGACTGTAAAAATTATTTAGTCGGTTGTTTGTGATAGAGAATAAAAAAATCCTGTCCCTATGTTTAAAAGGGACAGGAATAATAATCCTGCGGTGCCACCCAATTTGTTGAAAAAATCAACCGCTCACCTCGTACCGACATACGAGTTACTCTGTAACGGGAGTATATCCGTCGACTGCTACTTGCTAATGCTTTCGGTCGCCCTCATAAGTCCATTCGCCTGTGACCCCGCTATCGCAATTCCACCGTCTGCGACTCTCTATATGCGTTATGACTCAGGTTACTACTCTTAATCATAGGTTTCATATCTGGTGATGTAGGTATTATAGCACCAAAATTATATTTTGTCAATAGGTATAGAAAATTTTTGATTATTTGGCCTGGTGTGCGGAGATTGTGCTGTAAATTATGTCTGCTATCTGCATATATCCCGCTTTGGTGGGGTGAACAAGGTCTCTGTCTGAAAAATTGTTTTCGCTATCATGGCAAATGGCAGCAGGAACGAAATAAAGATTATTGTAATCTTTGAACATTTCTGTTGTTTTTACCATAAGATTAAAGATTTTGACATCGTTTATATCATCGCTGTCTGACGACATATATATTGTGTTTACAATATAAATCTGAATATTTTTGTCAGAGCTTCTGATATTGTCTATTATAGTTTTGATGTTATTTGCACTTTCCGAGGGGTCTGTTTTTGCTCCGTTTGTTCCTAAAAATAACTGTACAGCATCGGGGGACACTCCTGCGAGTGAGTTCTTTACATAATAAGCCCAGTCAAATGTTCGGGTATCAGGATTGTAGAAAGGATTTATGTAATTAAACTTGAGGGGATCATTTTCTTTGTCGCCTGCAGTTAGATATGTAGCCGCAGACCAACCGCTTCTTCCCTCAAAGCTGAATTCTCTTACTTTTCCGTTAATATCATTAGAGATAGATTTCATTGTTCCTAACAATGAAAAATTGTTGTTTTTATTTATGATTTCGGCTAACCAAGGTTTAGCATTTGTAAGGCTGTCTCCGACAAAGCATATTGATGTATTACCTTTATAGGCGGGAACAATTTTTATTGTTGAAGTAGAGTTCCACACGGTTTTGTCAGTGATTTTATTTTTCACAGTCAGCGATAACGGGTATTCTCCGATAAGACTATCTGTACCGATAATTTTATATCCGTTGTCGGTAGTCTCTCCCACCTTGCTTTCCCAAACGAGCTTGTAGCTGCTTGAATTTATGCAGACATTCCTGTTGTATATCTCAATATTTAAGCCTGAGGCACAGCAGATTTCATCGGGTAAAAACGCAATGTCAAGCAACCCAATTTCACCTGATTTGTTTTCTTCTATTCCCGTCAGGTGCGGTTCAACTGCAACATAGTAACAGACTGAACATGCTGCACCACTTGTGCCATCTTCATAGTCAATAGTACCTATAGTGTGGATTTCATATAGAGTGAATCCGCAATTGCAGGATTTGGCGTGGTTGTTTTTATCAAATTCAACCCAATCACTATAAATGTGAGTGTGTCCGTTCGCGATAGAGTTGGGCGGGGCTTCGTTTATTTTTCTTGTCGCGAGATAATTGCTGAAAAGCACAATAGCAGAAAGTGCTATTGTAACACAGATAAGCCCTGCAATTATTTGCAGGGTGAGTTTGCTTGGTTTTTTCATTCTTCCTCCCTCTCAAGCACGATTTCGTGTAGCAACAGAGGAGGGAGTGTAACAACAAAAAAATGCGTTACCGAAGTAACGCATAAAAAACACACTACTCCGAATCTGTTGCTACACAAAATCAGCTCTTCTCATAAGCGTGAAAAGGGAGCGTGTATTTTTATCAAAAATAAAATACACACTTACGAGAAAAGCGCTGATTAAATTTTGTGTAGCATATACATTCTAACACAATACTACACAAAATGTCAAGAAACTTTCCAAAAATCCGTACACGAGTTTTTAGTGAAGAGTGAAGAGGTAATAGTG